>LFTC01000054.1 GCA_001512915.1 Clostridiales bacterium DTU083
TGATTCCCAACCTGGTGGCAACGGTTAAAGAATATGCTGCCCATGAGGAAGAGGTATTTGCCAGTGTTGCGGAAGCCAGGTCAAAGCTGGCAGGCGCAGCTTCCATATCCGAAATGGCTGAGGCTGATGCAGAGCTTAGCAGTGCATTATCCCGTTTATTGGCCATAGCTGAAGCTTATCCTGAACTTAAAGCAAATCAGAATTTCATTAATCTCCAGGATGAGCTGGCAGGCACTGAGAATCGCATTGCTACCGCAAGAAGAGATTACAATCAGACAGCCAGAAGCTACAATACATCTATTCGCAGGTTCCCCACCAATATTATTGCCGGAATGTTTGGTTTTGAAAGCGTAGATTATTTCGAGGCTTCAGAGGCAGGCAGAGAAACTCCGGATGTAGGTGAACTTTTCGGTGATTGATAAAAAGAATCTTAACAAAAAAATTTTTATAGCTTTTCTGCTGTTCCTGTTTATTTTATCCCTGGCATCTGCGGCATATGGGGCTCAATATCCCTCCCACACGCCTTCATTTTATGTAAATGATTTTGCCAATGTGCTGGATTCATCAACTGAGCAGCAGATTATAGAAACTGCCAGCCAGCTGGACAGGAAGACCGGGGCACAGGTAGTGGTTGTTACCCTGCCTGAGCTGGGTGACCAGCCTTTGGAGGAGTATGCCACCGGCTTGTTCAGGGAATGGGGCATCGGCTCTGCAAAGAATAATAATGGCGTGCTGATTCTTCTTGATGTAGGAGGAAGGCAGTCCAGAATAGAAGTAGGGTACGGCCTGGAGGGCATACTGCCTGACGGAAAAACGGGAAGAATTCAGGACAACCGGATGGTTCCCTACTTTAAGGAAGGCGACTATAATCAAGGCATTCTGCTTGGATTTGATGCCATAGTAGGCGAAGTGTATTCAGAATATGGAATTGAATACGAAGGGTTAGCTGGATATAAAGATTACGGGCATGACGGCTGGTACTTCGAAAAGGAGATTAGAGTTCCAGGTCCTTTTATTTTCATTGGCATCATTGTCATAGTTATACTGCTCATCTTGGACAACAGGCTGACCGGCGGCATGTTTCTGAGATTCTTGCTTGTCATGCTGATCCGGGGCGGAAGATTCGGCAGCGGAGGCTCAGGCGGCTGGCGCGGAGGAGGTGGAAGCCGGAGAGGCGGCGGTGGCAGCAGCGGGGGCGGCGGCAGTTCCAGAAGATGGTAGAACCGTTATGGGAGCATCATTTCATACAATAACACCAATTCTCCATCAATTGAAT
>LFTC01000045.1:0-5595 GCA_001512915.1 Clostridiales bacterium DTU083
AGGATAAGCTCTACTTTGTAATTGAAACCAAGGCTGATATTATGTTTGATGCCCTAAGACCAACAGAGAGCGCTAAAATTGAATGCGGCAAGAAGCATTTCGAGGCCTTAGGTACTGATGTAAACTTCGAAAACATAGATAGTTTCGAAGAATTTATAGAGGAAAAGGTAGTATATTAGAGAAGAGAGCACATTAACAGCTATTCAGATTAAAATATGGACTGGCGTATTACTTTTTTGTGATACGCCGGTTTTTATCCTATATCTCAGTTAAAGAAAGTGTAAACTGTTATTACATATAAAAATTTCTCTCTTAGGCGCGGACCATTTTTTAGATAGAATAAATTGTTATTAATATGATAGGAGGTACATTATGAATGATAAAAAAACAAATTATGATGAATTCATTACAATTTATAACGAACTGGATAATTTTTTAAGAAAAGAATTGAATGTTGAATCTGGTGTAACACATAGCCATTTGATAAGAGAGATGGCAAAAAAGAATAGAATTATTTCACGTTATAGCAATGAATTACTTACATATGCAAAACTACGGAATATAATAGTGCACAATCCTGATAAAAGACATGCTCATCCAATTGCAGACCCACATGGTAAGGTGGTTGAAAAGTATAAAAGAATTCTATTATCTATTCTGAGGCCTCCGAAAGCGATAGATACAATTGCAATAAAGAGGGAGAATATATATACTGCTAGTCTAAATGATAGTGCTTTGGAAGTCATGCAAACTATGAATAAGAATACATACACACATGTTCCAATTATTGAGGAAGAAAAACTGATAGGTGTATTTAGTGAGAATACCATATTTTCTTATATTGTAAAAACAGGAGATGTTCTCTTGGAAAGAAATTTTAAGATTAAAGAGTTTTTAGAATTTATACACATGGACAAACATGAGAGCGAATCATTTGCATTCGTTTCAAGAGAAGCTTTAGTTTATGATGTTGAGCAAATGTTTGCTGACCAGCTCCAGGATGGGAAAAGACTAGCAGTTGTATTTTTAACTCATAGTGGCTCCCCTGATGAAAAAATTTTAGGTATGGTAACTGCCTGGGATGTAGCAGGGTATAAAGAAGATTGAATTATTGGAGGTATTGTTCATGAACACAACTGGTTGGGTAAGAGGATATATATCTAATAATAGTCCTAATGATAAATTTGTGAGTTTTGTAATAAATACAATTGGTAAGGAGTTTAGATTAAATACTGCAATACAGTTAATCAATGATACGTATGTCATTAAGGTAGGGCAATACGAAACAAGAATTAGTATTAATGAAGCTAAATCATTACAGAAAACCGGGCCATATGCTTTCGATAAAAGAGTATTAGACAGTCTGAAAGAACAAGGTCTTAGTTTTTTGCCTAATAGAAGTCAGTATGTAAGATATTGTTATGGGCTGATTGACATAGCAAGTGATATTGAAAAAGACATTTAATGTTTCATACTCTAATGTTGGATGTATTATTTTGACAGAGCCTTTATTTTTTGAAGAAAAAGACTGGATCTCCCCGCCTGACAATTGGCCTTCTAATACAGTTGTAGGAAAAGTTTATGATATGGAAAAAGATGAAGGTAGACGACTATTTAAAGAAGTATGTGATCGATTGCAAAGAAAGTCTGTATCAAGTCAAGTGGTAATAAATGATATAAAAGAACCCTACAAGTATTCTTTTGTTAAACATCGATTAGGACAAGGTGCATTTAGAGTTTTGGTTACTGACGCATATTTTAGACAATGTGCAATAAGTAGAGAAAAAGTACCTCCTGCATTAGAAGCTGCATATATAGAACCTTATGCAGAAAACGGACCTCATCTTACTCAAAATGGCGTACTTTTACGTGCAGATATACATAAGCTATTCGATAATGGATACTTGACTATTGCTCCTGATTTTCGCGTTGAGGTTAGTAAACGTGTAAAAGAGGATTTTGGGAACGGCAGAGTTTATTATCAATATCACTGTCAGAGACTTAGCATACTACCAAACAATATAGTATAGAGGATCATCCTGCTAAGGAATACCTTTCATGGCATAATGACAATGTATATTTGGGATAACTCATAGGCTTTTTATTGATGAATATAATTGTCAAAAAGGGAAGGTGTAAAATGGAGCAAATTGATTTAAATAAGCTAATAGATTTAATTAAGGTTTACTTTCCGCAGGATGGATTTGAAATTTCAGATGCTTTGGACTTGCTAAATCTTGCTTTGGAAGGGTTACTGAATAGTGCAAATAATGTGATGACGGAATTAAACAAAAGCAAAGATTATGACAAAAGTATGGAGTTGCTGGAATTTTCCAAATCAATTTCTACTCTGCAGGGAAAAATTAATAAATATTCAAATTTGATAAGCATGAATTCCGAAACCGATGAGGAAGAAATAGAAGATGAACTCGATGAAATAGAGGAGCAGAGAACTATTCCTAATTATGCTGATTATGTAGTTGATTCTTCAATACCTCATACTCTTTATGAAAGCTTTACTCATAAGAAAGTGACTGCTTTTTCATTTGATAACATTCGCTATCCAGCAGATAATTGGAAGGATGTCTTAATAAAAACATGCAATCTTTTAGCAGAAATGGATGCTGATAAATTTTTAGAACTTATTGATGATCCTGCCATGAAGGGGAGAAAGATTTCCTATTTCAGTAGGAAACATATTGAGGGTAGGAATGACAAACTAAGTAATATAGATGTTTACGTTTGGACTAATTTAAGCGCCAACAGTATAAGAAATCTTATAATAAAACTGTTGAAAAAATTCAATTTGAGTATTAATGACTATTATATTTACCTAAGAGCAGATTACACTCCTTTACATAAGGAATAATAATCATAAATTGGAAATCAGACGTTGTTTGTTATAAATAACAATCAACAATGAATGCAAATATATTTGTAATACACTGAATGTTTTTTAGTGAAACTTCCATACATCCAATACAAAATTTAACTATCCAACTGTTTATTGGAATCTGTACGATTGCCGCGAGACTTGCAAAACAAATTTTGTGAGGTGCAATGGTATGAAATTAGAAGAAATGATAATAGAAATACTTGCAAGTCATGACGGTATAAAAACAAAGGATAAATGCAGGGTTATAAGGGAACGTTACAACGAAAACGTTGATATGTCAGTTATTAGAGAAATACTATACAATAACTTAAAAGATAGGGTATATCAAGATAATCGGTATCGCTGGTTTCTTGTTAGAACAGATAATTCAAACCAATTAAATCATATATCCGAAAATGATAAAAGTAATACACTTATTAGCAGACTTATGTCATATTATTTAGAATGTATTGCACAGGATTACGATGATGGAATTAGTGAGTTTGCAAAAAGCAGGTATGATTTGCCTGCTTATGCACAAATCAACGTGTTACCACAATATGCTAATGATGCAAATGTTTTTTATAGAGAGAACAATCTTAACAGAGTACTTAATATAATCAAAGCATCACATGGAAGAACAGTAGTATATATCACGGTGAAAGTAAAAGTTTTACGGGCATCCTAGACCTGTACAGGGATGAAACGGATCGTTACAGAAAGATTGTTGTCAGGATGGATAAAGAAAATTATATACAGATTAGTATTAGTGAGATTTAGAGATATTTAGANNGTCTTGTTGAAGTTTTGGGATCATTATTGTATGAAACCGATTCTGTCAAACTCTGTTACTCTCTTATATTGTCTAAAAGCATAAAGAAGTTGCTTATTATGTATTATAGAGAAAATGAAAGGGTTTAATCATATGATTAAAATTGATGAGGTAATAGAAAGTTTGCTAAAGCTGGATGCATACAGAAAGTATTTTACCGGTCTTCCATATAGAAAAGGTGTCGTCGATAATGTATTAAAACTAATATGTGATAAGTATCTAAATATGTATAATAATATTTTAGAACCTGAAAGCTTAAGTCTAGCCATCGAAGAAGCCGTAAAATCATATACTCGGGACAAAAAAACTGTTATCACTGTTGCTAAGAAATTAATTGATTATTTAAGAAGTGAACATTCATTTTATGTTGATATTGCCTGGCCGCCTATTGACATATCAAACACCTTTGAACGACTAATGTATATAGCAAAAGAATTGCAGATGTCGGATAAAACAATTGAAGATTTATCCGATGAACTATGGATTAGTACAAGAACACTAGAGGATGATCTGTCCCGCCTGAGAGGCTATCATGATCCTATTCAAGTATGTGGGAAACCTTTTTTAATAAATGAAATGGTAAGGGATGGAGGAAGAATCAAATTTACTTCAACAGTACATCCTCTTTTTTTAACATTAAATATCACTCAGGTAATAGTCACATTAAAAGGATTGAAGCATATGTGTAAAGATCCTATATTAAGCAATTATGCTTTGATATCTGCAAAATCTATCTGGCAGCAGCTATCTGATTATGCTAAAAAAAGAATTTTATATGTTTCAGAACACTTATTGCCTGATGACAGGGATTGGTATCTATCTCTGGATGAACCATTGGACAATTACTTTTATACAGAATATGAATGTAGTCATACCGAAGGTGCCGGCGTGTTGTGTGATTGCATCAAGAACCGTAAAACCTGCTATTTAGAATATTTAACCAATAGTGGGGAACGCATCTTCTTGGAGAGGTGTTCAGTTATTTCTCTTTGTTCTGACGGAAAATGTGTTAAAGCTCTTGTAAACAATGAAGAAATTGTCATTGAGCTAAAAAGGGTGCTAAGAAGTGCATATACCAGAGAAGAATTGATTTAACTTGAAGCTCAGCTTCATTAACGCAAGTGAGGCTATGCCGTATCATTAAGTTAAAATAATAAAAGGAGGGCATAGCTAATGGAAAACACTTTTTATCGTCCCGCAGTAGTTGATATTAAGACTTATGAAAAGATTGTGGAGAAATTGAGAAAAGATTTAAAAAGCCTGGTTTCCGGCCAGGCCAGTGAAGGGGAAATAATAGAATATGTAAAAAAAGCAATTAAGCAAGGTCAACCTTTGCAGGAAAATAATGAAATGGTATTCTGGGGTCTGGGCAATCCAAGAAATATGCCTGCTGATGGAAGAGTCGATTTTTTCTATACTCCGACATATATTATGGTGTCTATTATGATGAAGGCGCTCCTTGAAATACCGGAAAAAGTTATCCGGCTTGACGGGTTTATGGATACCTTGAAAAGGGGTATGCTGGCATGTACCGGACGCAGATTCATGGGCAGCGGGTATGATGCAATAGCCGGTTTAATTGATTGCCTCTCGATTTTTGAAACTATTGATATTTCATTGTTTTTGCGGGCTTACCCGGACATATGTAAAGAGTTTACGATTTTATATAAAAGTACGGTGTCCCGGATCAGAAACGCACTGGAAAAAGGAGCGATATGCAATGAATGGAGCGAAAGTTATACGGACAGGGTTCGGAATTTTTTGGAAAAACTGAATAGCAGAGAAAATACAATAATTTTTGTTTATGGCACTCTTATGAAAGGAAGATGCAATCACAGATTCTTCTTAAAAGGCAGCCGTTATATGGGTAAAGGCATATTGGAAGGTT
>LFTC01000045.1:5611-35663 GCA_001512915.1 Clostridiales bacterium DTU083
AGAAGGCACCTTGTACAAATTAAAGAAAGCGCCTGTCCTTATCGGAAAAAAATGTGTTATCAATGCATATGTTTATGAATATTTAGGGGAGGTAAATGCGCAAGATTATATTCCATTCTATTGCCAGCCTTGGGGGAAAGATAAAGAACAGAACAAAGATGATTTAGTGTGGTATGTTGCATACGGTTCCAATATGCTTAAAGAAAGGTTTATGCATTATATAAATGGAGGACAGTTTAGGAATAACGGCAGGAATCATAAGCCTTGTAAAGATTTAACATCGCCAAGGGGCAAAATGAACTATAAGATTCCTTTTAACATGTATTATGCCAATAAATCCGGCTCTTGGGATAACAAAGGTGTTTCCTTCTTGGACATATCTAAACCGGGTGAAGCATACGGAGTAGCCTATTTGATTAGCAAAGAGCAATTCCTGCATATATATAAAGAAGAAAACGGCGGATTAATACCTCGAGAAAACTCAAAATGGTATAATGAAATATTTCTATTAGGAAAATACGATGGTATAGATGTGTTGACCTTTACAAACAAAGAGACCCTTGCTAAAAATCCGCCAAGTCAAAAATATTTGAATGTATTGGCTGAAGGATTGAAGGAGAATTACCCACATTTAAATGACGAAGAAATATGGAAGTATTTGATGGCTAAAAATACTTAATCTATTGATGGTGACGGATTCTTGGTTTCCCGGTTATCTCATAACCGGAATTCTTATGTAGTAAAGAATTAAATCTCTATATCACCTGATTAGCTAATTCTTTTGCCTTTTTGAGCCTTTCCAAAAGTCTCGGCGGTTTGACGCCGGGAGCATGTTTTTGTTTTGCAAACCTTTCAAGTATTCCTATTTCCTTGTGATAATCCTTGCGTTTACGATAGATTATTGCCAATTGCTCATAGTACCAGGGAGCAACCCCGTGTCCTTCGGCTTTGGATTCTAATTCAATTGCATCCAAAAGTTTTAATAATATTTTTTCAGCCGCATCATCTTCGCCTTCCCGCCTTAATATTCTAATGGTTTCTGCATATTCAGTATAATGCTTTCCATTGTAATATCCTGGTTTATTCTTATAATAATTCTTGGCTTCAATATATCCATTCATAAGTTCATAGAAATAGCTCTTTCCATGTTTAGTTGGAAGGGACAATAGTTTTATTGCAGACTCTACGTCCGAAAATGCCCTGTGGGCTGATTTGGGACGAATTCCATGCATGGATAGAAGATTCTGCAACCCTTTGGAATGGAAACCCTTGTCGTACCAGTTAATGCCGTTCATGGAACACAACCAGTCTTTGATGTCAACAGAAGGAAATAGTTGTCTAACAAATTTACGGTCAAAGTTGGCATTATGAGATACGAAAAAATCAGCTTTTTCAAGCATTTCATTAATTCGATTATAATCCAAATCCTTTCCCTTAACATCGCGCATGTATATGCCATTTACTTTCGATGCTTCGGGTGATATCGGAACTGATGGCTCACGCAAGCCGCAATAAGAGTCAACGATCCCGATTATGTTGTATGAATTTCTATCAAAGCAAAACAGTGAAATGGCGAATTCAATTATTTCATCTCTTCTTGCACTCAAACCTGTAGTTTCAACGTCAATAAAACCTGCAATGCCGTTTTCAGGTCCTTCCGGGATTTTGTTTAACCTTGGAATACTTAAACTATGGTATTTCTTATACGAAGATTTGTGTGTCCCAGACGAAGAATAAGGCAATTTATTTCTTGTGTCATCTTGTTTTATCTCAAGTTTTCGTTTGCCAAGTAATCCTGAAATAATCCAAAAAACTAATGCGGCAAAAAAGTTTGCAAAAAGCATAGTAGTAATTAATAGTAACCATAGAACTCCCTTGGTATATGATTTTGCTTTAAAATATAAAATGGGGCCAAGGAATACATTTTTAGAATCGAACATACTATCAACAACCTTATTTTGTTTTTCTCCGTTGTCGTCTCATTGTTGATTAATACATTAAATTATTATATATATCATTTGATATGTATTTTACTTTATATTGAGCAGCTGTGCTTTTGATGGGATTGTTTTTTCTATTATGCATTATAAGTCAAATATGCTTTCGTTTCAATGAAAGGGATAAATATTCCTCTATGGCATATTATAGGCTGTCGATAATGGATTTAAAGTATTTATATGAAGTTCCTCATCTTAAGATGTTGTTTGTATGTCTATTAATCCTGAAAATATTTTAGTTCTTAATGAACAAGTATGGCACTTGGCCTGTTATGGATTGACGAAATATGACTTCTAATGCTTTCTAAACACCAATACTGATGAACCGGGGTCGTGTAGGCAAAATCTCCGGCGGAGTTTACGAGAAGGCAAATAAGTCAATTTAAATAATATCGAACGGGCAGTCATTGACTGCTCATTTTTTATAAAGTTAAAATTTATTCAAGCGATCGGGCTGTTTGTACTTTTGAAAAAATAAATAGATTCTTAAATTTAGTATTGAAAGTAGCTTATTGTAGCAATCATAACACAAATCATTCATCCGACCATCTTATAACCCCATCACTCTCACTTTGAACCAGCATTAACTCATACGAATATATATTTTCCACATTATCAAATGTGGTTAGTGTGACACTTTCAATACCGCCTGGTGCAACAGAAATCATAAAAGATTCTTCTGTTAATATAGGAACACTGTTTTTATCATAGAATACTGCTTTTACTGTTAATAGGTGTTTTATAGTGTCATTATTAGTTACAGTACATGTTATTACTCGATAGTAAGGATTGCTTGTATCAATAGAATGACCTGATATAGTTACTTTTGAGAAATCTCCTTTGTCAATATGCAATGTTGTGTTATTTTCAGCTACATTTGTTTCTTCATCCCTAGCCCATGGGAATATTTCTCCCCAGTCAATTTCCGTTTCTTGGGTTTTTGGTTCTTTTACTTCGCCTGTCATTTTATTTACAATAAGGCCTGTAGAAGAATCTATGTAAAAGATATTGGATAAAGAATAAATAGTTATCCCAAGAAAAACTAAAAAACCTGCTATAATAATTGCAGTAGAGGTTTTCATGCAAGCACCTCCTTTACTGGAATTATATCCCATACGACAAATTTTGGCAATGAAATCAAATTTTTTTTGGCTATTTAAATGAAAAATAAAGATTATACAAAATCTGAAAACTATCAATTTCAACGGTTAAAGCCATTATAATACGAGTTAAAATGGATTGTTAGATTTAGAAGGCCACAGATTCAACAAGTATTCCTTACGGAAAAACAATTACTGTTATAATTAGCTCAAATTTCGATTTTGTATTTCGGTGTGGATTCCGGAACTGGCTATGGCGTAGATTACGAGGTTGGTACTGTAGTAAGTTATAATGATGTTTCTAGAAGCTTACCTTAAATGTGCAGCAGATGTAATACATGCCCAGGTTATCCAGACTATAAAACCCTGACAAAATGGTACAGGGATTATTTTGAGAGAGGGATGTTTTTAGACCAATATTAAAGTTACTCAGGAACTTAAACAGTAAGCTGTGCTCGAACTATGCACCCGAAAATGAATCATTGTTTCGTATAAAGCTTGCAAATGTGGTTTGGCAGTTGTTGAATAAATAAGATATATTTTCTCTTTTATAATAATCAATCAGCATCTTCTTAATTCTGTCTTAAGTTCATTATGCATTTATTCTCTTACCCATTATTTAATGCTATAATGTCTGCAATGAGGAAGGTGATCTGTTTGTCCAAACAAGCAATTTTAGAGAATTCTTTTTTATTCACATGCCCCATATGCAGCAGCAAAATGGTTGCTGTAGAGCATAAGAGCTTAATCTGCACAAACAATCATTGCTTTGACCTTGCCAGAACCGGCTATGTAAACTTTGTAACCAGACCTGTAAAAACAGATTACGACAAAGCTATGTTCAGTTCAAGAAATATCATAAGCACTTACGGCTTTTTTGATCCTATGGTTGAAGAGATTGTTAGAATTATAGGGAATAGAATACATGAGGCCAACTCTGGCAGGATGGTAATTTTTGATGCCGGATGCGGGGAAGGTTCGCATCTGCATCATATAGTTGAAAAAATTAAAAAGGAACACCAGGTAGAAGTTATAGGAGTGGGAATGGATATATCAAAGGAAGGGATAAAAATTGCTTCCGGAAAGTATAAAGGCCATATCTGGTGTGTTGGGGATTTAACCAACAGCCCTTTCGGAGATAGGGCATTTGATGTGATCCTGAATATCCTTTCACCTTCCAATTATGCAGAGTTCAGCAGGCTGCTGACTGATAACGGAGTGCTTATTAAAGCTGTTCCCGGAGAAGATTACCTTAAGGAATTGAGAGAGGCCTTGTACCATGAAACAGACAGGGAAACCTATTCAAACGAGAGGGTATTAAGGCTTTTTGAAAATAATTTCAATTTAACTGAAAGCCGGCAGGTGTATTATGAAGTTCCCTTGGATCCGGATATGCTGGCACATCTTATTAAAATGACTCCGCTGTCATGGAATGCTTCAGAAGATGAAATAAACAAAGCTGCTGATTCCATTAAAGGAATTACGGCAGATTTTACTATCCTTTGCGGGAAGAGGAGAGAGGGATAAGGAAAAATGGTTCATATTATGTTGGTTGAAGATGATAAAACTATTGCTCTGGGAATCGAATATGCCCTTAAGCAGGAAGGTTATAACACCACTGTCTGTTATACAGCCAGAGAAGCTGAAGAAGCCATAAGGAAAAATGAATTTGATCTGGCTGTGCTGGATGTGGCTTTGCCCGATGGGGACGGGTATGAACTTTGCAAAAAGATCCGCCAACTGTCGGACATGCCCATAATATTTGTAACCGCCATGGATGAGGAAGTAAATGTGGTCATGGGGCTGGATATGGGTGCCGATGACTATATTACTAAGCCTTTTCGTGTTCGTGAGCTGCTGTCCCGCATACGCAGCGTGCTGAGAAGGTATAAAAAGGCAGCAGAACATGGAGGAGAAATAATTTTAGGGGATGTCAGGATAAACACTGCCGAAGCCAAGGTTTATAAAAAAGGCGAGCCGGTTGAGTTAACATCCATGGAATACAGGCTCCTGCTTACGCTGGCAGCTGCCAAGGGCAGGGTTCTCACCCGCAGCCAGATCCTGGATGAACTTTGGGATTCGGCAGGAGAGTTTGTAAACGATAATACCCTTACGGTTTATATAAAAAGGCTGAGAGAAAAAGTAGAAGACAACCCGCAAAACCCTCGGATTATACATACTGTAAGAGGGCTGGGGTACCGGGCAGGTGAATGAAGTGGGTATTTTCAGAAATCCGGAAGTAAAAAGGCTTTACAGGATATTGGGGCTGCTTGCGGCACTTTTTTTGTTTATGGCATATCTTTTAAGCCAATGGGGAGTTCACCTTTTCAGGGACAGCATAACGAATAATATTGCAGCGGCAGTGGGAGCTTTGGCTGAGAAGTATCCTGATGCTGAAGCGGATATTATGGCTCAGTTAAGGCAGGCGGATGCAGCCAGCATTCAAGCAGGGCAGGCCCTGCTTAACAGATACGGCTACAGTACTCAGAACATTCTGCATGAGATAGAAGGAATTAAGAGCACTTTTAACTTCAACACCTTCCTGTTCATGCTTTTATCAGGAAGCATATGCCTGGCCCTTTCGGCAGTTTTCTTTTACTTTCTTGCCAGGCAATACAGGCGCATAAATGAAGTAACCGATTATGCCAAGCTGGTGCAGGCACAGGATTATTCCCTGGATATCAGGGACAACTCCGAAGGCGATATAAGCATGCTGAAAAACGAAATATACAAGATAACCACCATGCTGCGGGAACAGGCGGAATCACTGAGAAAAGAAAAGCTCGGCCTTTCCAATTCCATAGCTGACATCTCCCACCAGCTGAAAACCCCATTAACTTCCCTGTTTGTATTAAATGACCTGCTGGCAGGCGATCCGGACCCTGCTGCAAAAGAGGAATTCTTCCGGAGAATCAACTCCCAGCTGGAACGGATGCAGTGGCTGGTATCCTCGCTTTTGAAACTCTCCAAACTGGATGCGGGCACTGCTGCTATGAAAAGGGAACGGGTTTCAGCCCGGAAGCTGGCTGAAAGGGCTCTGGAAACCCTGAAGGTCCAGCTGGAACAGAAGGAAATCCAGGTAATAAATGACTATTCGGATATGGAGTTTACGGCAGACTTTAACTGGACCCTGGAAGCCGTGACCAATATATTGAAAAACTGTGCAGAGCATACTCCCAAAGGAGGGCGGATCAGCATTTCTTACGAGAGTAATCCTATTTACGATGCCATCATCATTTCAGATAACGGTGTGGGTATAGACAAGGAAGATCTGCCTCATATCTTCCAGCGCTTTTATAAGGGCAGGAATGCCAGTGAAGACAGCGTGGGCATAGGCCTGGCCATGGCCAAGGCCATTGTAAATGAGCAAAACGGGGATATATCCATCAAAAGCCGGCCGGGGCAGGGAACCACCTTTACCCTGAAATTTTTCAAGTGACAAATATGTCACCGAATAAGTCACTCCAGTGTCACTTTGGCTTGCTATTATAAAGCCGAAAACAAAGTGGAGGAGTATGAGATATGGAGATTTTAAGGGTAGAAAATATTTCAAAGGTATACGGTAAAGGTCCCACCCAGGTAAAAGCTCTGGACGGGGTATCCTTCAGCGTGAGAAAAGGCGAATTTATTGCCATTGTAGGTGCGTCCGGTTCAGGCAAGTCTACTCTCATGCACATAATCGGCGGGGTAGACAGGCCCACATCCGGCAAGGTATATATCGACAATACCGATATCTACAGCCTGAATGCAGCCAAGCTTGCCATCTTCAGGAGAAGGCAGATCGGCCTTATATACCAGTTTTACAACCTGATACCCATTTTGAACGTGGAAGAAAACCTGACCCTGCCCTTGCTGTTGGACGGCAGGCAGGTAGATAAGGCCCGGCTTGATGAATTGATAACTGCCTTGGGCCTCGCCGACCGCTTGAATCATCTACCGAATGAACTGTCCGGCGGCCAGCAGCAGCGGGTATCCATAGGCCGGGCCCTTATAAACAACCCTGCCCTGGTGCTGGCGGATGAACCTACTGGAAACCTGGACAGCAGAAATTCCCAGGAGATTGTGGATCTGCTCAGGTATTCCAACAAGCGGTATCATCAAACCCTGATTATGATCACCCATAATCACGAAATTGCCCTGCAGGCCGACAGGATTATCACCCTGGAGGACGGGCGCATTGTGAAAGATGAGGTGATCCGCTCATGAAAGTATTAACGCGGCTTACCTTAAGGAACCTTAAGCTAAACAGGAAGCGCACCATTGTAACCATCATCGGCATTATTCTTTCCGCAGCCATGATATGCGGTGTGGCTGCCCTGATTGAAAGTTTTCAGGATTTGTTTATTGAATCTGCAAAAGCTACGGATGGAAATTTCCATGCAACCTTTTACGACGTGCCCTATAAGAATAAAGGCCTTATACTTGAAAATGCCAACACCCGGGCCGGCATGCTTAGCAGGGATGTGGGCATTGCCAGGCCGGAGCATAAGGCCGACCCTGAAAAACCCTATATCCTGGTTAAGGCATATGATGACGCGGCGTTTGAAAATATGCCTGTACAGTTAAAATCCGGCCGCTTTCCCATGCGGCATGGGGAAATTGTCATATCCGAACAGCTGGCAGCGGATAGGAACCAGGGCTGGGAAATAGGCCAGGAAATCACCCTGTCTATAGGAAACAGGGAGGATGCAGGGCAGGTTTTGGACTTTAATGAGCCTTTGACCGATACGGAAGAGTTTAAGGAGATTAAAAGAGAAAGCTACAGAATAACCGGCATAATGAAAAAGCCCAGGTTTGAATCTTTTGCAAACCCGGGATATATAGCCATAACATATCTGGATGAGAGCCTGTTTGGATCGGATGACAGGGTAAACATATCCGTGCTGCTGGATAAGCCCAAGGAAGTTTACAATGTGGTTCCGCAAATGGCGGAAGCGGCAGGCATTGAAAACTTCTCATACAATAATGAGCTGCTGAGATGGATGGGAATATCGAAAAATGATAACTACAACCGGCTTATAACCAGCGTGGGCCTGATTGTAATCACCCTTATTGCAATAGGCTCTGTATCGGTAATTTATAATGCCTTTGCCATATCAGTCAGCGAGCGGAAAAAGCAGTTCGGCATGCTGTCCAGCGTGGGGGCAACCGCCAGGCAGGTACGGAAAATGGTTCACTTTGAAGCCTTTGTATTGGGCTTGATCGGCATACCCCTGGGAATCCTGTCCGGCATATTGGGGATAGGGGTTACCATAAAAGTAATAAGCCCCATAATACAAAGCTCAATAGCCGGCAACGGGGTATCACTGCGGCTGGTAATATCCCCTATGGTCATAATTGCAACTGTGTTCTTTTCCGCCTTGATAATCCTGATTTCAGCTTACCTGCCTGCCAGAAGGGCGGCCCGTGTTTCGCCCATAGAAGCCATCAGGCTGACCGGGGATATCAGCATAAAGGGCAGGAAGCTTAAAACATCCAGGCTGACCAGATGGCTGTTCGGTTTTGAAGGGGAACTGGCCCTTAAGAACCTGAAGCGTAACAGGAAAAGGTATGCGGCTACCGTAATGTCCCTCTTTATCAGCATAGTGCTCTATGTTTCCTTCTCGGCCTTTATCACCTATGGCTTTAAGAGCACCGAGATGTACTATGACAGGCTGCCCTATGATCTGGGAGTCTTTAAATACCATGATTCCTCTGAAGGTGCTGAAAAGTTTTATGAAGAAGTATCCAGCCTGGAAGGAATAGAGGAATATTCCATTGTCAGAAGCTTTTATGCATCAATAGTGGAAAAAGACCTGGAAAATTCCAGGTTCAGGGCTTATATCGACAAATACTCGCCGGGAGAAGGCGTTGAGGAGTATCATGTTTCCTTCTCCATCAACACAATGAACAAAGAGGCATATGATAAGTATTTGAAGGAAATAGGCGTGGAATCGGAAAACTACGGCAGCACCGGCAGGATTGAGGCTGTACTGATAAATAAAGATATGGTTTATACAGGCAGGTACGTAGAGTATAAGCCGGCGGATGTTTCCGAAGGGGATATTCTGCACCTGGCAGCGGATCAATATGATGAAGCTGCAGCTATAGAATTTGATGTGGAAATAGCAAAGGCTGCAGAAAAGCTTCCCTTTGGCATATCATACAACAATACAATTAATCTGCTTGTATGCGAGGAAGATTTTGAGGTTGTTTTGTCATTGATAGGTGAGGAAAATGCCAATATAACAGGCGGCATGTTTATATCCGCTGATAATCCGGACCGTCTGGCTGAAACCATATTTGATCTGAATGATAACCATTTCAATACATCAGTGGATATTTACAATGTTTCCTCTACCAGAAATGAACTGGCCAAGACCAAACTGGTAATTTCAATCTTCCTGTACGGCTTTATTTCCCTCATAACCCTGATCGGGGTAACCAATATTTTCAACACCATCAGCACCAATGTGGCCCTGAGAAGAAGGGAATTTGCCATGCTCAAATCCGTTGGGCTTACCCCTAAAGGTTTTAACAAGATTTTAAGGTATGAAAGCATTTTCTATGGCCTGAAAGCCCTTCTATACGGCCTGCCTGTGAGCATCTTGATCAGCCTGCTAATGTATAACTCTGTTTCAAATTCCTTCAGGTTTGAGCTCATTTTGCCCTGGAAAAGCATCATTACCTGTATAACAGGGGTGTTTGCAATTACCTTTGCCACCATGATTCATGCAGGGCGGAAAATGAAAAACGATAACATAGCAGATGTTCTGAAGCAAGAATATCTCTGAACCTGAAATAATATATTTCCAACAAAAGTTAAAATAGGTTATACTATTCTCTGGAGGGATGAAGATGCTTGAACTGATCAAAAGCAGGAGAAGCATACGCAGATATCAGGATAAGGCAGTTGAACAGGAAAAGCTTGACGCCATTCTGAAAAGCGCACTTATGGCACCTTCCTCCAGAGGGCGCAGGCCGTGGGAGTTTATAGTTGTAAATGACAGGGAAAAAATCAAAAAGCTTTCGCTTTGCAGAGGGCCTTCTTCCAGGTTTCTGGCAGATGCTCCCCTGGCGGTTATAGTTGCAGCAAAGGGAGAGATAGGCAGTGTCTGGGTGGAGGATGCATCCATAGCAGCGGCCTATATGCAGCTGGCGGCCCATTCGCTGGGCCTGGGTTCCTGCTGGATCCAGGTGCGGGACAGGGCACATGATGATAAGCAGACTGCGGAGGAATATATAAGGGAGATAGTGAACATTCCCGGTTCCCTGAATGTCTTATGCATGCTGGCGGTGGGTTACCCTGCCGAAGAAAAGCCTGCTCATGATGAGGAAAAACTTCTGTATGACAAAATCCACTACAACAGGTACTAGTTTGCTTAGTGCTTAACTTCCCTTTAAAATGGTTATTATGATAGAAGGCATTAATATATGGAGGAGATTGTATGAAGGACATAATCATAGTAGGCGGAGGTTTGGCTGGGTTAACAGCCGGCATGTACACCAAGAGAGCAGGGCTGGATACCATATTGTTTGAAAAAATGTTTACCGGCGGTCAGGCCAGTACTACCAATTTAATAGAAAACTACCCTGGCTTTGATGATCCCATCAGCGGGCCGGATTTTTCCATGAAAATAGAAAACCATGCCAGAAAGTTCGGCCTTGAGATACAGTATGATGAGATAATCGGCATGGAATTGGAAGGGAAAATAAAGAAAGTTATAACTGAAAACCAGGAATACGAGGCCAAGGCGGTTATCCTGGCCATGGGCGCCGAACCTAAAAAACTGGGGCTTGATAAGGAAAATGAGTTCCGGGGCAGGGGCGTTTCCTACTGCGCTACCTGTGACGGGGCTTTTTATAAAGACAGGGATGTAATTGTTGTCGGCGGCGGTGATACTGCCGCAGAAGATGCCATGTTCCTGGCCCAGTATGCCAGCAAGGTCTACCTGGTGCACAGGCGGGATACCTTAAGGGCTGCCAAGATTATTGCCGACAGGGTTATAGCCAGCAAAAAGGTTGAGAAAGTGTGGGATTCGGTAGTTGAAGAAATCCTGGGCGAGGATCATGTTACCGGTGTCCGCGTGGCGAACGTGAAAACCGGTGAAAAACGGGAGATCAAGGCAGACGGTCTGTTTATAGCCATAGGCGTGCGGCCCAACAGCGAGCTTGTAAAAAACGTGGTTGAGACCAATGATGCAGGTTATGTTTTGACCAATGAAGCTATGGAAACCAGTGTTCCCGGCGTTTTTGCAGCCGGAGACATAAGGCAGAAGCCTTTGCTGCAATTGATTACAGCAGCTTCCGATGGGGCTGTTGCTGCATACAGCGCACAAAAGTATATTATTGAAACCTTTGGAGATGAATGAGAAAGGAGAACTTTAATGGGTCGTTTGTTCGGAACTGACGGAGTAAGGGGGCTTGCCAATTCGGAACTGACCGGCAAGCTGGCTTTTGAACTGGGCCAGGCCGGTGCATATGTGCTTACCATGGCAAAGCACAAGCCCAGAATTCTGATTGGCAGGGATACCCGCATTTCAGGCGACATGCTGGAGGCAGCTTTGATTGCCGGCATCTGTTCGGTAGGGGCAGAAGCCATAGTTGCCGGTGTTATTCCTACCCCGGCTGTTGCCTATCTTACCAGGCACTATGGGGCCGATGCCGGAGTTGTGATATCTGCTTCCCATAATTCCATGGAGTATAACGGCATTAAGTTTTTTGACAAGAACGGCTACAAGCTGCCGGATGAGCTGGAAAACCGGATTGAAAGCATTATCCTGGACAAAGCTGAAACCATGCCTGCTCCCATCGGTGTTGAGGTGGGCAGAAGGGTGCGCATCAGGAATGCTGTCAGGGATTATGTAGAATTTCTAAAAGGCACGGTGGATACCGACCTGGACGGGCTGAAAATTGTTCTGGACTGTGCCAACGGAGCAGCTTATGAGGCTGCACCCATGGTGCTCGGATCCCTGGGAGCTGAGGTAATTACCACCTACCACACCCCTGACGGTACCAACATAAATGATTACTGCGGTTCCACCCATCCTGAGAAACTGCAGAGCCTGGTGCTGGAAACCGGTGCGGATGTAGGCCTGGCCTTTGACGGGGATGCCGACAGGCTGATTGCGGTCAGCGAGCTGGGCAACCTGGTGGACGGCGATCATATAATGTACATATGCGCTATGGACATGAAGGAGCGGGGCCTGCTCAAGCAGAATACGGTAGTAAGCACAGTTATGAGCAACCTGGGCCTGGATAATGCCCTGAAAAATGCAGGCTGCAAACTTGAGAAAACCAGGGTAGGAGACCGTTATGTTTTGGAAAAAATGCTGGAGATGGGTTATAATTTCGGCGGTGAGCAATCCGGCCACATTATCTTCCTGGATCACAATACCACAGGAGACGGCATTTTAACTGCCCTGCAGCTGTTGAGTGTTATGAAGCGCAGCGGCAGGAAGCTGTCCGAACTGGCTTCCGGCATGAAGAAATATCCCCAGGTTCTGGTGAATGCCAGGGTTTCTGAAGATAAGAAGAATTTCTATAAGGACGATGATGTCATACAGGAGGAGATAAGGAAAATAGAAGAGCGCTTTCAGGATGACGGCAGGGTCCTGATCCGGCCTTCAGGCACTGAACCGGTAGTGCGGGTTATGATTGAAGGGGCTGATCAGAGGGAAATTGAAGATCAGGCCGTTAAACTTGCCAGGTTAATAGAGGAAAGGTTGAGCTGATATATAATTAAAGCGGATTTCATTCATTTGAAATCCGCTTTTGCTTTATCCAGGCAATAGGAACATATGCCTTTGAAAAATACATTTCTTTCAAAAATCCGGAAGTTTTTCAGGCTGCCGGGATTTATAAGGGCAGGATCCAGATCAAATTCATATATAATCTGGCATACCTGGCATTTGAAATGCCCATGATTGGTAACGTCCACATCAAAGCGCTGTTCATTGCCGTCTATGGTAATTGAACGGACTATATTGGAGCGGATAAACAAATCCAGGGTATTATAGACGGTGGTTTTGGAAAGGGTAGGCATTTCCTTAACCAGGGCGCTGTGTATATCATCCGCGGTAGGATGTGTCGGCCGGGATGCCAGGTATTCAAATATCTTCAGCCTGGGAAAGGAAGGCTTAATATTGTTTTTAACAAGATAATTCTTTATCTCATTTATGGAAACCGACATATTGCAGCATTCCTTTCCATAATTCGATTCCATTTTTTGTTAATTACCTTAATCAGTATTATACTATATCAATCGAAAAATTCAAGTAAGCTTTGGACACGGCTGCGAATAAGATCACAAAAAAAACGAAGGCCACGAAAAAGATTATTGTAACCTTCGTTATGCAATATAGGGGGTTTAACTGTATTATTCCCAAATAGGATTAAATCTTATACAGAAAGAATAATTTTTTGACCTGTTTAATTGGTGCCCTTTAGTTCTTCCTGGCCGAGCTTGTAATTACGCTTCTAAGCGTTATGGCACTTATAACAATTATTCCGCCGATTATTGCATGCGCTCCAGGTTTTTCTCCCAGGAAAATCAAAACCCAGATAGGATTCAGTATCGGCTCAATCATAGTTATCAGGGTAGCCTCAAGAGCTGCCGTGTGTTTAATGGCATGGCTGAACAGGATATAGGAAATTCCAAGCTGAAAAACACCTAAAATTACCAGGTAGAACCATTCCATGGCGGTGGGAGCCGCTGCAAAAATAAACGGAATTCCTGCCAGGGCTGCTGTCAGATTTCCCAATATGACTGATTCAATTGGAGAACCGTTCTTTTGCATTCGCATGAATATGGGAAAGAACCCGAAGCCTACCCCGCTGATCAAGGCAAAGATGTTTCCCGCTAATCCCCGGGTATCAAGATCGTCTAAGAAAAACAGTATCATGCCGCAAAAAACCACCGCAATGGTGATCCAATCCAGGCGTGTAACCTTTTCCTTAAGCAGCCATCCGCTGAAAAGGGCTACGTAAATGGGAGCGGTGTACTGGATGAGAATTGCATTGGCGGCGGTTGTGTATTTATTTGCAAGTACAAAGGCAGTTACCGTCAAAGCATAAGCAGCAGCTGCCGCAATTTGCGGAAAAGACCAGGTGAACCTGGGTTTTCTGACATAAATTGTGATTATAACAGCTGCAATTAAGGATCTGGTGCCTGCTATAAAAAAAGGGTGGACATTGACCAGTTTTATCAGCAGGCCGCCTACACTCCACATAACAGCCGTAAGGGCAAGAAGCATAAGCGAGATTTTTCTTTTGTATTCCATGATATGCCTCCAATAATGCTGTGTTAATAACATATAGGCTTGCATGGTCAAGCATTTTTTACCGCCATTTTATCATCTTTTAGTTAATTTAGGAACAAAATTTACCCAAAACTTTATCAAGCTTTTCACATACTTTTTGCCCACACCTCATCAAAAATGATGGATTAAGTTTAAAATCATGCATAAATCAATACATACAGCTTAACCGAGCTCTATAAAACCTTGAAAAATAGGCAAAAGATTGTCGTTATTCTATCAACAGATGCCAGGCACATAAAATACTTTGCAAAATAAATATCTATTATTGCAAATGTCTGTAAATTCTGATATCATAAAGATGGAAAAAGAATCGGGGAGGTAAAGAGGATGTTCAGAATCGCTATATATGCACTTATAACCCTGGCGGCCGTTATACTGGCAGCAGTTTTGATCTTCAGGAGCAAGTCCTATCATCAATACGTGGTGCGCCAGTTGAATATGTGGGATGAAGAATATGACCGCATCTACAGCATGGGAGATTGAAGGTGAGAGTTTTTAATGGAAGTGATTAATATTTCATACGGATAAATATGCCATAGGCTGGGTATGGATATAAGGCTTATGGCATATTTTATTTTTTGGGAATTCATTTCCAGAAATTAGTTAGACAATATAATTAAAAGCCTAGTATAATGGAAACAATGAGAAATACTGTAAGCATAAGGAGGGCTGGACTATGAGTTTTTTGGATTTGGCCAGAAAACGCTGCTCAGTTCGCAAGTATCTCTCCAAGGAAGTGGAGAAGGAAAAGCTTCTGCAGGTTCTGGAAGCTGCAAGAATCGCTCCGTCTGCCTGCAATCTGCAGCCCTGGAGAATTTTTGTGATAAGGGATCAGCAAAAGAAAGAGGCCCTGTATGAGGCTTATCCCAGAGACTGGTTTGTTAAAGCTCCTGTAATCCTGGTCATATGCGTTGACCGTACCCAATCATGGAAGCGGGGCGACGGAAAGGATTACGGGGATGTAGATATTGCCATTGCAGTGGATCATATGACTTTGGCAGCGGCCGACCTTGGGCTCGGCACCTGCTGGATAGGCGCTTTTGACCAGGCTAAATGCCGTAATGCCTTGCAGCTGCCCGATCACTTGGAGCCCATAGCCATGCTGCCTTTGGGATATCCTGCAAAGACCGAATCTCCGGACAGGCATTCAACCAGGCGCAAAAGCCTTGATGAAATAGTTGAATGGGAATAAAAAGCGAACAGGGGTGAGTGATGTGTCAACTACAGGCCAAACAAGCAAGTGGCACTTGGCTGCATTGGGAGAACTTATAATAGACTTTACTCCCGCAGGAACATCAGAGGAAGGCGGGGCTTTGTTTGAAAGGAATCCCGGAGGAGCTCCTGCCAATGTGCTGGTTGTTGGAAGCAGGCTGGGCCTTTCCACCGTATTTATAGGGAAGGTGGGGCAGGATGCCTTTGGGGAGTTTTTAAAAGAAACTATTGTAGAGCAGGGGGTGGACACCAGGGGGTTGATTTTGACCGAGGAGGCAAATACCACTCTGGCTTTTGTTCACTTAAGCGAAGGCGGGGAGAGGTCCTTCAGTTTCTACCGCAATCCCGGAGCGGATATGCTCTTACATATTGAGGATGTGGATGAAGAAATATTAAAAGGCTCTTACATTTTCCACTTCGGTTCCGTATCCATGACCAAGGAACCTGCCCGGACCACAACCTTGAAGGCAGCAGAGAGGGCGAAGGAGCTGGGCAAAATCATCTCCTATGATCCTAACTTAAGGCCGCCTCTGTGGGACAGCCTGGAAGAAGCCAGAGAAATCATATCCCTGGGTCTGCCATACGCAGATGTGCTGAAAATATCCGAAGAGGAACTGGAATTCTTAACCGGCCATAAGGATCCTGAAACCGGCTCCAAGGCCTTGTATGAAAAGTATAATACGCCCATAATTCTGGTAACCTTAGGCCCTGACGGCTGCTTCTACAGAAGCGGGGAACGGACCGGCCATATGCCCGGCTTTAAGGTTAAATCGGTGGATACAACCGGTGCCGGAGATGCATTTTTGGGAGGTTTCCTGTATCAGCTCATCAAATCCGGCAAGGAACCGTCTCAGCTGGATGAAAATGATTTGAACCAGGCGGTCAGGTTTGCCAATGCCATGGGAGCCCTGACTACTACCAAGCGGGGTGCTATTCCGGCAATTCCTTCCATGGAAGAGGTAAATAAACTGCTTGAGTCATATTGATAAATCTTATAAATATGCCAGGGTTTTTTATTAAAATGACAAATAGGGGGATTTATAATGTTCGACAAGCACCAAGTGGCAGATTTGGGCAGATGGGCAGGTTTTGTAGGCATAGTAACTCTCATTGGAGGCATTTTAAGCTGCATATCCATAGTGGGCATCATACACGGCATAGTTGCTATCATACTGGGCTTGAAGCTGAGAAGCGTTAAGAGCTATGCTGATCAGGTAGCTGCCGATCCGGATGATGCATCCCAGGCGAGCAGGATCAATCTGATGATAAACGATCTGTCCAGTTATTTTAAGATTCAGGGAATACTTATGATAATCGGCCTGGTATTGGCAGTAATCGGAATCATTGCTATTCTGTCTTCGGCCTTTTTCTCTTATTTGGTCAATGAAACCTTATACTATTAATTACTCAAAAGAAACGCAGGTTAAGGAGACTTAGAATATGAACTCAGCAATCAGAGACATAAGGCTGGCGCCCGAAGGAAGGGCCAGAATCAACTGGGTCAGGCAGTATATGCCCCTTTTAAATGAGCTGGAAAAGGAGTTTAGAGCGGAAAAGCCCTTTGAAGGAAAACGTATTACCGTGTCGGTTCATCTGGAGGCAAAAACTGCCTACCTGTCCCTGGTGCTGGCTGCAGGAGGTGCTGAGGTGGCAGTTACCGGCAGCAATCCCCTGTCCACCCAGGATGCGGTGGCTGCCGCCCTGGCGGAAGAAGGCCTTAAGGTATATGCCTGGCATGGAGCTTCGGAAGAGGAATACAATGAGCATTTGAATCAGGCTCTGGATTTTGGGCCCCACATCATAATCGATGACGGCGGAGACCTGGTTCACATGCTGCATACTAGCCGCACGGACCTGAAGGACGGGGTCATCGGCGGCTGCGAGGAAACCACCACAGGCGTGCTCAGGCTTCGCGCCAGGGAAAGGGAAGGGCAGCTGGCCTTTCCCATGTTCTCGGTAAACGACGCCTACTGCAAGTATCTGTTTGACAACCGATACGGCACCGGCCAATCGGTATGGGACGGAATCATGCGTACTACAAACCTGATTGTTGCAGGAAAGAATGTGGTAATTGCCGGTTACGGCTGGTGCGGCAAGGGCGTTGCCATGAAAGCCAAGGGACTGGGTGCCAATGTAATCATTACCGAGGTAGACCCGGTAAAAGCCCTGGAAGCGGTTATGGACGGCTTCAGGGTCATGACCATGGATGAAGCTGCTTCCATAGGGGATATTTTCATCACGGTAACCGGTTGTATTAAGGTTATCCGCAAAGAGCATTTTAAGAAGATGAAGGATGGAGTGCTTCTTGCCAATGCAGGCCACTTTGACGTTGAGGTATGGAAACCGGGGCTGGAGAAACTTTGTGTGGACAAAAAGCCCATGCGCAAAAACATCATGGGCTATGTCATGGAGGATGGCAGAATTCTCAACCTGCTGGCAGAGGGCAGACTGGTCAACCTGGCATCTGGCGACGGGCATCCTGCTGAAATAATGGACATGAGCTTTGCCCTGCAGGCCCTGTGTGCCAGATATGTAATGGAAAACGAAGGCAGGCTGCAAAACCGCGTATACCAGGTTCCTGAAGAGATAGACCAGCGGGTGGCCCGCATGAAGCTGGCATCCATGGGGATTCAGATCGACACCCTCACCCCGGAACAGGCAGAATATTTGAAAACTTATTAATAAGGCAATTGGGGTGGCGGTATGAAAACATTAATTAAAAATATCGACATAATTACAATGGATGCGGATAAAAATCGTTATCCCGGCGGCGCCATTCTGTATGAAGGTGACACCATTGAGTATGTGGGTCCTTTTTCGGATTTGGAAGATAAGATTAAGGAAGACAATAGGCAGGTAAAGGTTATAGACGGCAGGGGAATGCTGGCCCTGCCCGGCTTTATAAATGCCCATACCCACATACCCATGACAGCTTTCCGGGGTTACGCCGATAACATGGCTCTTTGGGAATGGCTGACTCAGAAGATCTGGCCTATGGAAGCCAAACTGAAGCCGGGGGATTGCTACTGGCTTTCCCTGCTTGGTGCTGCAGAGATGATAATGGCAGGCGTGACCACTTTTTCCGATATGTATATGTTTACAGGCGATATTGCCCGGGCTGCTGCCGATTCGGGCATGAGAGCGGTTATAAGCAGGGCAATGGTGGGGCCGGATGATACATATGGGCAGAGGCTGAAAGACGTGGAAGAACTGGCGGAATGGCAGAATAAAGCAGAGGGCAGAATCACCATGATGATAGCCCCTCATGCGGTTTATACCTGCTCTCCCGATTTCCTCGTGACCTGCAGGAAGCTGGCAGAGGAATACAAGACGGGCATTCACATACATTTATCCGAAACAGCCAAGGAAGTTGAAGATTGCCTGAAAGAACACGGCAAAACTCCCGTAAAACATCTGTATGACCTGGGGTATTTTGATCTGCCGGTAACCGCAGCACACTGTGTGCACCTGACGGATGAAGATATGGACCTGATGGCCAGGCATGATGTAAGGGTGGCGCACTGTCCGTCCAGCAACATGAAGCTGGCCAGCGGTTTTGCTCCGGTTGACCGGATGCTGAAGCGGGGGATTACCGTATCGCTGGGTACCGATGGGGCTGCCAGCAATAACAATTTAAGCATCTTAAAGGAGATGTCTGTGGCAGCTCTTATAGCCAAGGGTTATACGGGAGATCCCAATGCCCTGCCAGCCCATAAGGTTGTGGAGATGGCAACCGCAAGCGGAGCCAAGGCCCTTATGCTGGAAGATAAGACTGGCAGCCTGGAGGCAGGCAAAAAGGCAGATATCCAGCTGATTGATACCAGCGGCCCCCATTTGTTCCCCAAGGAAGATCCCTTGGTTCATCTGGTGTACAGCGGCTATTCCGGAGATGTGGACACCCTTGTCATAAACGGCCGTGTGGTGATGCAGGGCAGGAAGCTTACAACCATTGATTTAGGCCTGGTTTACAAGGAAGTTGAAAAAATTGTAAACAGATTGCGAAATTGACTGTATTTCCTCCTTTTGCTGAATAATTTATCATACCCATGAAATAAATAAACAAAAGAAGTGTAAACAAGCGTAAAACTTTTGAAATATTTAATGGGTATAATTATAACAAGCAGAAGAGCAAGAGGAGGAATCACAATGAGCGCATTCTTCAGATCCGAAATCGGACGTGGAATAACCGTAGCCATAATATCCGCCGGCATTACAGGGTTGGCGTTAATGCCATTGTTCCTCATGGAGTTGCTGCATTCATTGTAATTATTTGTGTACTTATGCATAATTATTCTGCAAATGGATATAAAAACAGCCGGATGCTGCCGGCTGTTTAATTCATCTATGTCAGGGAACAAAAACATGGTTTCCAATCACCGTTGCCGGACTGGCGGATATCCGTCTGCGCATCCATCTGGAGGTGGCAGTTTTCGGGTTCATATAAAAGAGGCAGCCCTTGGTCGGGTCGTTTCCCATAATGGCATCTGCAACAGCCAGATAGGATTCCAGATCCGGTTTTAGGTTAATCTGCCCGTCAGCCACACAGGTAAAAGCTCCCGGCTGGTAAATGACTTCTTCAATGGTATCGGGAAACTGGGATGACCTGGCCCGGTTCAGAATAACTGCCGCTACAGCCACCTTACCTATATAATGTTCTCCTCTTGCTTCGCCATGGACGGTTCGGGCCATCAGATGGATATCCTGCGGCTTTCAATGGGTGTTAAGCGAAAGTTCCGAAACCAGCTGTTCAATGGCTTTTTGTTCAGCTGCTTTTTGATCAGCCAGAGCCAGGCCTGGCATCAATGTACAGATTATAATCAAAAAAGCAGCCACAAGGCTTTTCACATTCATCCCTCCTTAAAAATTATTATTTTCAAAATTTCAAATGATATTACTGACAATTTTTTAAACAAAAAAAGAAGGGCTTAAGTTAAGCCCTTCAGGTTTATTTTCTTATTCTTCATCACCAAACAGTTTGAATCCGCCTTTTCCGCCAAATAAAAGCATCAACAGAAAAAACAAAATGATTATTGTAAATATATTGCTGCCGCGGCCGAACAGTTCGTTATCGTCGCCAAAGCCTTTTATATCGTCCATGTACAAGCACCTCATTTCCCCGGAAATTTAATGAGTTTCCATTCCATACTATGATATTTCAGGGCTTAAGGTGCATGATCAGGAGCTATTTCAAGAGCGCATCGCCTATTTCATATACATTTCCTGCGCCCATGGTGATAATAAGGTCGCCGGGCTGTGAATTTTCCCTTACATAATCGGCAATTTCATTGAATTCAGGCATATAGGTGCAATTCAAGCCTTTTTCAGAAATTGCTTCTGCCAGCATTTGCGAGCTGATATCTCCCGTGTCTTTTTCCCTGGCGGCATAAATATCGGCCAGTATAAGAAAATCTACCCCGTCAAAGGCCTCCGTAAATTCATTAAAGAGTTTTTTTGTTCTGGTATAGGTATGGGGCTGGAAGATACACCACAGCCTGTTATGGGGATAATGCATGGCAGCCTTCAGGGTTGCCTTGATTTCCGTGGGATGATGGGCATAATCGTCAATTACCACAGCCTGGTTGGAGGTTTTTCCCTTGAGTTCAAACCTGCGGTGGGTGCCTCCGTACTTGAGCAGGGCTTCCTGCATTTTGGATTCCGGTATGCCTATTGTATGGCAGGCCGCTATACAGGCCAGGGCATTGTATATATTGTGCTTCCCAGGCACTCTCAGGGCAAACCTTCCCATGTTTTTGCCCTTGTTCACAACCGTAAAGGAGCTATGATATTGGCTNNTATGCCGTAGGATATGGTATTGCAGTCCACCTGGTTCAGCAGCCTGGATACCAGGGGATCATCGGCACAGCCGATGACATAGCCGGTTTTGGGCACAATCCTGGCAAATTTGACAAAGGATTCATATATTTGGTTTATATCCTTAAAATAATCCAAGTGGTCCTTATCGATATTAAGTATGATTGCCATGTATGGATAGAATTTAAGGAAACTGTCCATGTATTCGCAGGCTTCGGTGACAAAATACCGGCTTTCACCTGTCCGTACATTGCCGCCTATCTCATCAACTTCCCCGCCTACCAGGATGGTTGGATCCAGTTCCGCATGGTTCATAATAATCGACAGCATGGAAGTAGCTGTGGTTTTTCCATGGGAGCCTGCCACTCCAATGGCAAAATCAAAGGTCTCCATTATCTGGCCCAGCAAAGAAGCCCTGTCCATGCAGGGAATATTCTGCTTTTTAGCCTCTATAAGTTCAGGATTATCATCCTTAACGGCGGCTGTATATACCACTAAGTCAGCACCCTTTATATTCTCTGCATTATGCCCCTGGTACACCTGGGCTCCCTTGCTTTGCAGGCGTGAAGTCAATCCGGAAAGCTTAAGATCGGATCCGGATACCTTATAGCCTTTGCTCAGGAGTATCTCCGCCAGGCCGCTCATGCTGATGCCGCCGATGCCTATAAAGTGCACATGTCTGCCTGCAAAATCTCGTATATGTGTCATATTCCAATCCTTTCGTTCCCAGCGCTTTTAAACATAACCCGCCTAGTATTACAGTACTAATTATATCCAAGGACAAGATCTTTTATCAATAAGAAAGTAAAAATGTTGATATTTCCATTTGACTTTGATTTAGCTTTGTCCTATAATTAATAATTGCGACGCTGAATATTACGGGGGAGTACCCAAGTGGCCAAAGGGGGCAGACTGTAAATCTGTTAGCGTATGCTTTCGGTGGTTCGAATCCGCCCTCCCCCACCAGAAAAAGCCGCATGAGTTATGGCTCATGCGGCTTTTTGTTGCTTTTGCGCATATTTATACATCTCTTTGAGACATCAACAGCTCGATTTCCTCGTCATTGATTCCCACCATGGCTTCGCCCAGATCTTCGGACAATTCGGCCAGGATTTTGGGATTATCATAATTCTTTACTGCCTGTACAATAGCCCGGGCTCTCTTTTCAGGATTTCCTGATTTGAATATGCCGGACCCTACAAACACGCCATCGGCTCCCAACTGCATCATTAAAGCAGCATCGGCGGGGGTGGCAACTCCTCCTGCTGAAAAGTTCATTACAGGCAGCCTGCCATTCTGGTGTACAAAATGGGCCAGCTCATAAGGAACCTGCAGTTCTTTGGCTGCATTGTAAAGCTCATCTTCCCGCAGGATTTGAAGCTCCCGGATCTGCTTGTTAATAAGCCTCATGTGTGATACAGCGTGCACAATATTGCCGGTGCCCGCTTCGCCCTTAGTCCGGATCATGGAGGCGCCCTCGGCTATTCTCCTCAAGGCCTCTCCCAGGTCTGTGGCGCCGCACACAAAAGGCACATTAAACTTGCTTTTGTCAATATGATAAATATTGTCCGCCGGAGTCAGCACTTCGCTTTCATCTATATAGTCTATGCCAATGGCTTCAAGAATTTGTGCCTCCACAAAATGGCCTATGCGAACCTTGGCCATAACCGGTATGGAAACCGCCTGCATGATTTCCTTAATCATTTTAGGATCGCTCATCCTGGCAACCCCGCCTGCAGCCCTTATGTCTGCAGGTATTTTCTCCAGCGCCATAACTGCGCAGGCTCCTGCTTTTTCAGCAATCTGAGCTTGCTCCGGAGTGGTAACGTCCATAATTACTCCGCCTCTTAATATTTCAGACAAATCTTTGCTGGTTTTCCTGCCAGAGTTCATTTTTACAGCCTCCCTTGCATTACCTGACAAAAAATTTACTCTATTATAATATAATTCAAAAATTTTATAAAGCAAAAAACATAAGGCTTGCCTAGAAAAACTTGACATGGGAAAATTTATTACCTATAATGTATACGGTGCTTGGTTTACATAATCTATAAACAAGCATCCTTACTATGCACCAATAGGGCGTTAGTCTATATTTGACACGCAGCACCATATGAATACCAGCTTTGCAAACAAGACATTAAAAAAATATAGACTAAAGGGGGAATCAGTATGAAAAAGCTTCTGGCTCTATTGCTAAGTGCATTGCTTTTATTCTCAGTTACAGCATGTGCAAATACTGATGATGCAGCAGAAGGTCCGGTTGAAAGCCCGGCAGTAGAAGACTCAGCAGATGATGCTTCAGCTATTGAGGATACGGCAGACGATGCTTCTGCTGCAGAGGAACCGGCTGAAACCGGCCAGGTTGTAGAAGAGCCGGCCGATGACGGCACAGTTGAAGAATAATAAAACACGCATCTCCTCCTGTGCGGAGGAGATATTTTATTTTCCAAAAAATTTGACATACTTTTCACATATGATATAATAGTTTGAAAACTAAATACTGTAACCTTATCAAGAGTGGTGGAGGGACTGGGCCCTGTGAAACCCGGCAACCGCTTGCAAAGCAAGAACCGGTGCCAATTCCCACAAGATATTTCATATCTTGAAAGATGAGGTAGTATTAAGAGAGCCAGCCATCTTTCAGATGGTTTTTTTTTGCAAAAGATAAAATAGTATAAATCAGCCAGGAGGAAATATATATGAGCAGAAAATTTTTTACTTCGGAATCGGTAACTGAAGGGCACCCGGACAAAATCTGTGATCAGATTTCAGACGCCATACTGGACGCAATACTGGAAAAAGACCCAAACGGGCGTGTAGCTTGCGAAACGGCAGTTACTACCGGAATGGTGCTGGTGATGGGGGAGATTACCACCGACTGCTATGTGGACATTCCCAAAATTGTACGCCGGACAGTTGAAGAAATCGGTTATACAAGGGCTAAATACGGGTTTGATGCTGATACCTGCGCAGTGCTTACCTGCATAGATGAACAGTCCCCCGATATTGCCCTGGGTGTAAACAAGGCATTGGAATACAGAGAGGAAAAGGCGGCCGGCAGCCATGATGCATGCACCGGCGCCGGGGATCAGGGCATGATGTTCGGTTTTGCCTGCAACGAAACGCCGGAACTTATGCCTATGCCTATTTCCTTGGCCCATAAGATTGTAAAGCGGCTGGCAACAGTGCGAAAACAAGGCATACTGGATTACTTAAGGCCTGACGGCAAGGCACAGGTCACCGTTGAATATGAAAATGATGCACCGGTAAGGGTGGATACCATAGTGCTTTCCACTCAGCACAGGCCGGATGTGGAATGGGAAACCATTCAGGAAGACATGATAGAACATGTAATCAAAGCAGTTGTGCCGGCAGAACTGCTGGATGAAAAAACAAATTATTTAATTAATCCCACAGGCCGTTTTGTAGTAGGAGGCCCCCAAGGGGATGCAGGCCTGACCGGCAGAAAAATAATTGTGGATACATATGGCGGTTATGCAAGGCACGGCGGCGGCGCCTTTTCAGGCAAGGATCCGACAAAAGTGGACAGGTCAGCAGCCTATGCGGCCCGCTATGTGGCTAAGAATATTGTAGCAGCCGGGCTGGCTGACAAGTGTGAAATTGAAATAGCCTATGCCATTGGAGTTGCAAATCCTGTCTCTATAATGGTGGACACATTCGGAACCAACCATATTCCTGAAGAGAGGATCGTAGAGCTGGTGAAGAAAAACTTTGATCTTCGCCCTTCAGCTATCATAAAAGATTTGGACCTGCTCAGGCCCATCTACAAGCAGGTGGCTGCCTATGGACATTTCGGCCGCCCGGACCTGGACCTCACTTGGGAAAGAACAGACAAGGCAGAAATACTTCATGAACAGGCATTTGGAGTTTAACTGAAAATCACTTCTATCCTCCTGCCAGCATACCATATACCAGGAAAAGATTTTATATCCCGGTATATGGGCAGGAGGGCAGAAAATGTATATAGATACATACCTGGCAATTCCGCTGTGGATCTTTGCCATCTTCGGCTTGTTCCATTTTATGCTGCATATTTTTGCAGCCCTGGATGTACATAGGAAAAATAAGCCGCGGGCCCAGACCTTAATAATTTCCGCCAGAAACCAGGAAGATGTTATTGAAGGAATGGTCCGCAGCCTGATGCTCAAGGCCAGGCTTAGCGCTGCTGAAGAAAAAATGCTGCAGGTAATTTTGCTGGATATGGGCTCGGATGATGACACTTACAGGATAATGGAGATTCTGTCCAGAAACTATTCCATGATAAAACTGGTAAAACCGGAAATCTAATAATTTGCTTGACTCTTTATGCAGTAAACTGTATAATTTTATAAATTATTCAGCTCAGGCAGCTTCTCGTCCTTCAGGATGGGAAGTTTTTTCTATATGCATTATTCTCAAAGGAAGGTGCAGCTATGATAGTTGTAATGAAGCCGGATGCAACAAAGGAACAGATTAGGAGTGTGGAAGAGAGGCTTCAGAAACTGGGGTTCAAAACTCATCCCATATATGGCGAAAAGAAAACCGTTATCGGTGCAGTCGGTGACAAGAGCCAGGTGGATGCTTCCAGCCTGTCCCATATGGAAGGCGTCGAAGCCATAGTTCCCATAATGAAACCTTATAAGCTGGTAGGCAGGGAACTGAAAAGGGAACCCACCGTGGTGGACGTAGGCAGCGGGGTGAAAATCGGCGGCGATGAACTGGTTGTAATAGCCGGCCCCTGCGCCATCGAAGGCGAGGAGCAGATTTACAAGGTAGCAAANNCCGTATTCATTCCAGGGTTTGGAAGAGGAAGGCCTTAAAATACTCTACAATGTCAAACAGGATCTGGGCATGCCGGTGGTTACCGAGGTGGTTGATACCAGGGACGTGGAGCTGGTAAGCCGTTATTCGGACATTTTGCAGATCGGCGCCCGGAACATGCAGAATTTCCGCCTGCTCAGCGAATGTGGAAAAACAAAAAAGCCGGTGCTCTTAAAAAGAGGGCTTTCATCAACTATAGAGGAGTGGCTGATGGCTGCTGAATATATCATGTCTGAGGGGGATACCAAGGTAATACTGTGCGAGAGGGGAATCCGCACCTTTGAGCCCGCCACCCGCAATACCATGGATATCAATGCGGTACCGGTAGTCAAGGAATTGTCACACCTGCCCATAATTGCAGATCCCAGCCACGGCACCGGCAACTGGAGATATGTAAATGCTGTGGCCAGGGCTTTTGTGGCAGCGGGAGCAGACGGGCTTATAATTGAAGTCCATCACGATCCCCAGCATGCAGCCAGCGACGGGCCCCAATCATTGAAACCTGAAGTGTTCGATGAACTGATGGAGGTTCTTAAACCCATTGCCCAGGCGGTAGGCCGGACCCTTTGATCGGTTTAAGAAATTTCTTGTAAATTCCAGCTGTATCCGATACGATACTTAGTAGGCACCCATTCTAATTCTGCCTGAAGAATCAGGGAAAGTGAGTGTGACATGGCAGAGATTACAGGCATCGTAGAGGAAATAGTTTTTCGGAATGAGGATAATGGTTTTTCCGTAATTGACATACGGGAAGAAGGCACCGGCCAGATGGTAACAGCAGTGGGCAGTTTTCCCTTTATCAGCCAGGGCGAACGGATCCGGCTGGAAGGGGAGTGGGTAAATCATCCGGATTACGGGCCCCAGTTTAAAATGATCAATTACAGCAGTGCCGCTCCGTCCACCGTTACGGGGCTGATAAATTATCTTTCCTCCGGCCTCATCAAGGGGGTAGGGGAGGCTACTGCCAGAAAACTGGTGGATCATTTCGGACTGGATGTTTTGGACATAATTCAGTTTAACCCCCAAAGGCTTCTGGAAGTAGACGGTATCGGGGAGGCCAGGGCTGAAATGATTGCTTCCTCCTTTTCCGAGCAGAAGGAAATACGGGAGGTTATGATCTTTCTCCAGTCCCATGGAATCAGCACAACTTTTGCCCTGAAGATATATAAGCTGTACGGCTCCAATACCATTGAACTGGTTCGTCAAAACCCATACCGGCTGGCTGAGGACATAGCGGGAATCGGCTTTAAAACTGCCGACCGTATAGCAAGAAGCCTGGGGATAGATCTGGATTCTCCACATCGGGCAGCTGCAGGTGTCAGATACATACTTTCTGAGGCCGCATTGGACGGGCATAATTTTCTGCCCAAGGAAACCCTTATGGAAAAGGCGGTTAAGCTTCTGGGGATTGATCAGGCTTTAATAGAAAATGCAGTTACCAATCTTGCCCTGACCCATTCAATAGTTATGGAGCAGACAGATGAATTTATAGCGGTGTACAGGGTAGGCCTTTATCAGGCGGAAGCATCAGCCGCAAGGATGCTTAGGGATCTGGCTGCCGCCGGCCCGATCAGGCAATTCAAGAATATTGAAAAAAGCGTAAAAAGAATTGAAAGAAAGAATCATATAGAATTGGCAGATCAGCAGAGGGAAGCGGTTTGCAAGGCCATGCAGCATGGGGTGCTGGTAATAACCGGCGGCCCCGGAACAGGCAAGACCACTACTTTAAACTGCATAATCGACTTGTTTGAACAGGAAGGCATGGAGGTGGAGCTGGCTGCGCCTACCGGCAGGGCAGCCAAAAGAATGACCGAAACTACCGGCCGGGAAGCCAGAACCATCCACCGCCTGCTGGAATACGGCTATGGGGATGATCAGGAGTATTCGTTTCATCTGGATGAGGATAATCCCATTAAGGCCGATGCGGTGATTATAGATGAGATGTCCATGGTGGATACCCTGCTTTTTTACCATCTGCTGAAAGCCATTCCCCAGGGAACCAGGCTGATTATGGTAGGCGATGTCGACCAGCTTCCTTCGGTCGGCCCGGGCAATGTCCTGCGGGATATTATTCAGAGCGGAGTAATTCCGGTTGTAAAGCTGACCGAGATTTTCAGACAGGCCCGGGAAAGCATGATAATAGTAAATGCCCACCTTATAAACCATGGAGAAAAGCCCCTGTTAAATGTAAAGGGCAGGGACTTTTTCTTTGATAAACGGGAAAGCGTAAGTGAAATATTGAATACTGTTGTAGACCTGGTAACCAGAAGACTGCCCGGGTTTGGAAATTATGACAGCATCCGTCATATCCAGGTGCTGGCTCCTATGCGTAAGGGGATCATCGGGGTAAATAATCTGAATGCAGAACTTCAGAAGGTTCTAAATCCTCCATCGCCTGAGAAAAAAGAAAGGGCATACGGCCATATCGTGTTCAGGCAGGGAGACAAGGTGATGCAGATAAAGAATAATTATAAACTCGGGTGGACCAGGGATGACGAGGATGGAGACACCTATGAAGGAGAAGGGGTCTTCAACGGGGACTTGGGCTTCATAACGGATATCGACAAGGAAGAGCAGACCTTAACAGTTTTGTTTGATGACGATAAAAAGGTGGTATATGATTTTTCCCAGCTGGACGAGCTGGAACTGGCTTATGCCGTTTCCATTCATAAAAGCCAGGGCTGTGAATTTCCTGTTGTTGTGATCCCTCTTGCAGACGGACCTCCCATGCTGATGACCAGAAATCTTTTGTATACCGGGGTGACCAGGGCCAAAGAGTTGGTAGTGCTGGTCGGAAGGGAGAGGACAATAGAAAAAATGGTTGCCAACAACCATATAGCAAAGCGGTATTCCAGCCTGGATGTCAGGCTGAAGCAGGCATACGGGATGACATTGACATGATCAGAATTCCTTTGATTCTGGATGCTTTTTTGGATATAATCTATCCCCGCATATATTGTATCCTGTGCGGCGAACGCCTGGAAAAGAAGGCATTGCACGGTATATGCAATCATTGCCTTGAATCCCTTCCCTTTATCCACCCGCCCAGGTGCGCCTGGTGCAGCAAGCCGGTGGAAGGGGAAAATGCCATATGCCAGGAATGCAGGCTGTACGGTCATGATTATGATCAGGCCGTTGCTGTATTTGAATATTCCATTACCATGCGAGAGCTTATACACAGGTACAAATACGGCAGGGAATACAGCCTGAGCCGCACGCTGGGATACTTTATGCGGGAAACTTTGGATAAAACTGCCTGGAATGTTGATCTGATAATACCCGTGCCTCTCCATGAAAACAGGCTGAAAAGCAGGGGATTCAATCAGGCAGCCCTGCTGGCAGAATACTTGTCCCAGCGTACCGGGATTCCCTGCCGGCAGGATATTCTGATTCGCAGAGTGGATACCAAAACCCAGACCAGTCTGAGCAGGCACGAGCGCACTGAGAATCTGAAGGATGCTTTTGCCATAGCCGGATCAGGCCAGGATAGAATTAAGGATAAGCACATTTTACTGGTAGATGATGTACATACAACGGGGGCTACAGCAGACAGCTGCAGCAAGGTGCTGCGCCAGGCTGGTGCCGACAAAGTATATGTGCTTACCATAGCTGCAGTGTTGTAAATACTATTCAGGTTATGAACACACAGGGTGCAGGGCAATTAAAGAGAAATGACTCATCAGCAGCAAGGCTGCAATAATAAATCTGCATGGGGGATAAAAATGGAACAATCCAAATTCACCATTAACACAACCATGTCGAAAGAAGACTATAGAAAGTTTTTGTACGTTGCAACATTCAGGAGAAA
>LFTC01000045.1:35742-36606 GCA_001512915.1 Clostridiales bacterium DTU083
ATAATTGCCATTGCTGTTGTTATTTTTAAAGTTGAAAGAAAAAATGCACAAAGAGTAAAGACAGATAAAACAGGCACCTTTGACAGCACCAATATCTTAAAATTCTATGATGAGAGAATTGTTTTTGAAAATGAAGCTCTTAATTCAAAGGGTGAGTTAAAGTATGATCAGTTTTATTCCCTGGTGGAAAGCAAAGACTACTTTATTTTTTATCTGACTGTGAACCAGGCATCATTGCTTAGGAAAAAAGATGTAGAGAACCTAAGTGCTTTCAGAGAGTTTATAGTCGATAAGTTTGAAGGTAAGTATAAGAGAGTATAATTATTAAAAAAAACATTATACAGCATATTATATAATATATTATCACAGTATAATGTATTATAATAAAGTAATCATCCTAAAAAGGAAGGTAGGAAAACAGGTGAAAACTGGTTTAAAGATATTATTGGTTATCGGCATTATAATTGCAATTTTAGTAATCAGCTTTATAGGTACTTATAATGGGCTGGTATCAAGAAGAGAAGAAGTGGATGCTGCCTGGAGTCAGATTGATGTTCAGCTGCAAAGAAGGCATGATTTGATTCCCAACCTTGTGGCAACGGTTAAAGAATATGCTGCCCATGAGGAAGAGGTATTTGCCAGTGTTGCGGAAGCCAGGTCAAAGCTGGCAGGCGCTGCTTCCATATCCGAAATGGCTGAAGCTGATGCAGAGCTTAGCAGTGCATTATCCCGTTTATTGGCCATAGCTGAAGCATATCCTGAGCTTAAGGCAAATCAGAATTTCATTAACCTTCAGGATGAACTGGCAGGCACTGAGAATCGCATTGCTACCGCAAGAAGAGATTACAATCAGACAGCCAGAAG
>LFTC01000044.1 GCA_001512915.1 Clostridiales bacterium DTU083
GGTTTTCGCTTATGCTTTTTATTTTTCCTGCTTTCTTACCCCAACATTTATTATAGAACCTTTGTTTATTCCATTGAAGTTATATGCAATTTACTTGACACTTCTGGCAATAAGTTATAAAATAAGCATAAATCATTCATGCTGATTTTATCAGTTATGTCTGATTTAATTTTAGTGTTCTGGTGACAATTAGGAATTACACTGGTTTACCGAGTAGTTCCCTTTACTCGGTTTTATTGTGCAAATGGAATTAGAATTTAGATTGAGGAGGTGTACCCTATTCCACTACCATTACAATTATTAATTGTCCTGGTAGTAGCCATTGTTTGTCTAATCCTCGGGTATTATTATCGAAAGCGTATAGCTGAAGGAAAAATATCAAGCGCGGAAGAAGCCGCCAGAAAAATTGTTGAAGAAGCTGAAAAACAAGCGGAAGCAACTAAAAGAGAAATCCTGTTAGAGGCAAAGGAAGAAGTCCATAAACTGCGAAGTGAATTGGATCGTGAAAGCCGAGAAAGGCGGAATGAAGCGCAAAGAACTGAAAGAAGGCTTCAGCAGAAGGAAGAAAACCTTGACAGAAAGCTAGAGGCCTTGGAAGCTCGAGAAGAGGCTCTTAACAAGAAGCAAAAAGAAATTCAAAAGATTCAGGATGAAGTTGAAGAACTGCAAAAGCAACAATTGGCTGAACTCGAGCGTATATCAGGTTTGACCAAGGAACAAGCTAAGGAACAATTACTGGAAAATATAGAAAGAGAGATAAGTCACGAAATAGCAGTAAAATATCGTGAAATTGAAGCAAAAGTTAAGGAAGAGGCAGAGAAAAACGCCAGAAATATCATCGCTTTGGCAATTCAAAAGTCGGCTGCCGATCATGTGGCCGAATCCACTGTATCAGTAGTTTCCTTGCCCAATGATGAAATGAAAGGAAGGATCATAGGGCGGGAAGGAAGAAATATTCGTACCTTGGAAACCGCTACCGGTATAGATTTGATTATAGATGATACTCCGGAAGCTGTTATTCTGTCCGGATTTGATCCCATACGTCGTGAAGTGGCAAGAATTGCACTTGAAAAATTAATCGTTGATGGGAGAATTCATCCGGCTCGTATAGAAGAAATGGTGGAGAAGGCAAAGAAAGAGGTTGAAACACAGATAAGAGAAGAGGGAGAACATGCCGTCTTTGAAATAGGCCTGTATAATGTTCACCCTGAACTCGTGAAACTTCTGGGAAGGTTAAAGTACCGTACCAGCTATGGTCAAAACGTGCTTAAGCATTCCATAGAAGTGGCACATCTGGCAGGAATCATGGCGGCTGAACTAGGTGCCGATGTGAAACTGGCAAAACGAGCTGGTTTGCTGCACGACATTGGAAAAGCAGTTGATCACGAAATGGAAGGTTCTCATACTCAAATCGGCGGTGAACTGGCGAAGAAATATCGTGAGCATCCTAATGTGGTCAATGCTATTATGGCTCATCACAGCGATGTTGAACCAGCAACTGTTGAAGCAGTATTGGTTCAGGCTGCGGATGCTATATCGGCGGCCAGACCCGGAGCCAGAAGAGAGACCTTGGAAGCTTATATTAAGAGACTTGAAAAACTAGAAAGCATTGCTAATTCCTTCGCTGGAGTGGAAAAATCTTTTGCTATACAGGCAGGAAGAGAAATAAGAATTATAGTAAAACCTGATAAGGTGAATGATGAGCAAGCTGTATTAATGGCTAGAGAGATTGTCAAGCAAGTAGAGAAAGAGCTTGAATATCCAGGACAAATAAAAGTTAACGTTATCCGCGAAACGCGGGCTGTTGAATACGCAAAATAAAGATGTGGGAAACCACATCTTTTTTATTGATAAAAAGAGGATTATCATTAAAGGATGTAGAATAAATACTATACAAAACAGCATGGTTTTAAACAAATTTTATGAAATAATACATGACACGGGGAGGATAGTTATGGATGTGTTAAAGGTATCTGCAAAATCCAATCCAAATTCAGTAGCCGGTGCCCTTGCTGGTGTTTTGAGAGAAAAAGGATGTGCAGAGATGCAGGCAATTGGAGCAGGTGCACTGAATCAGGCAGTTAAAGCAGTAGCTATTGCACGCGGCTTTGTTGCTCCCGGAGGTATTGATTTAATATGTATTCCTGCTTTTACTGACATTGTCATCGACGGAGAAGAGAGAACAGCAATCAAACTCATAATAGAACCCAGATAACCTGCCTTGTGCAGGCCTTTTTTATATTCTTGATACAGGGCTTTTTATAATTTAACCGGCCTTTTTTTATTTTAAATTTTTGCCCGGCTGAATATTCAGTGTTTCTCCAGTAAGAAATGCAAATAGTGTTTGTATCAATAAGCTAAATTATAATATAATAGTAGAAAAAACAATGAACAAAGGAGAAACAATGAGATTCTTGGTTACAAATGACGATGGAATATACGCTGAAGGACTGATACAACTTGCTTCCAGCTTAACTGATATAGGAGATGTGACAGTGGTAGCCCCTGAGAATGAGAGAAGCGCTACCGGACATGCTATAACCATGCATTTTCCACTCCGGGTCCGCAAAGTTAAACTGCCTGGGCTGGATATTGATGCATATGCAGTGGATGGTACTCCTGCTGATTGTGTGAAATTAGGAATTGACAAACTTCTGGAGGAACAGCCGGATTTTGTATTCTCGGGCATTAATCGCGGTTCAAACCTTGGTACTGATGTGCTTTATTCAGGAACAGTTGCAGCAGCTATTGAAGGCTGTATAATGGGGGTACGCTCTGCTGCTTTTTCGTTGCTGCTGGGCGATGAGATGGATTATGCCTACTCAGGGAAAGTGGCAAAGGAGGTCGCAAAAATAATATCAAGTAATGACCTGCCCCCCAACACCCTGATAAATGTCAACATACCAAATGTTTCTGAAGAGCAAATCCAAGGCATGAAAGTTACACGCTTGGGGCGCAGACGGTATTCCAAGAATTATGAGAAAAGAGAAGATCCAAGAGGGAGAACCTATTATTGGCTTGCCGGGCGGCTGATCGAAGAGGAAAGCGGCACAGACTATGACATTAATGCAGTAAATGACAATTATGTTTCAATTACGCCTCTCCACTTCGACTTAACAAATTATAATATGATAGAAACTCTTAAATCCTGGGGGTTTGAGAAAGAGACTATCAGTAAAGCCAAATGAAATTATCAGTTGCGACTTTTGCAAAAACACCCTTGTATGATAAAATTATTCATGAATTGTGCCATAAAGGAGCGTTTCTTATGGATAATGATAATAGAGATTTGATATATCGAATCGAATCCAGTTTTAAAAGAATGAGCAAGGGGCAGAAGCTTATTGCTGAATATATACTTAATAATTATGATAAGGCTGCATTTATGACAGCATCTCGGTTAGGTGAAGTTGTAGGGGTCAGCGAATCAACAGTTGTACGTTTTGCCAATGCTTTGAACTATGATGGATATCCTAAACTTCAGAAAGCTTTGCAGGAAATGATTCGAAATAAGCTGACTACTGTTCAAAGAATCGAGATGACTTCAGAATTAGAGCAGTCTATGGTTTTAAAAAGCGTTTTAAAAGCAGACATGCAAAACATTAGGCAAACCATAGAAGAGATAAATAATGATTCTTTTAATGATGTTGTGGATAAGTTTTTACAGGCACAGCACATATATATACTGGGATTACGCAGCGCGTCGCCTTTAGCGCAATTTATGGGATATTACCTTAATTTTATGTTTGATAATGTCAAGATTGTGACTTCAGGTGTAAACGATATTCTAGAGCAATTATTTCACATAGGAAAAGGAGATTTACTTGTTGCAATCAGCTTCCCAAGATACGCGAGCCGTGCTGTTGAGGCAATGAAGTTTTCTAAAGAACAAGGTGCACATACGGTTGCCATTACCGACAGCATGTTGTCTCCATTGACGGCTTATGCAGATCATTCGCTTCTTGCAAGAAGCGATATGGTTTCCTTTGTTGATTCACTTGTTGCTCCGCTTAGTTTAATTAATGCATTAATTGTTGCAATTGGCCAGTCAAGAAAGGATCAAATTTCCAAAAGCTTTCAAAAACTAGAAAATATTTGGGAAGAGTATCAGGTGTATGTAGGAAAAAACAAAGCCAAACATTCGGATAAAGATTAGGCTATCAAACCAGAGGAGATACAATGCATATATATTTAGTTCGTCATGGAGAAACTGACTGGAATACACAGCGTCGCACTCAGGGTATTCAAGATATTCCGCTTTCAAGTCATGGCATTCGTCAAGCTGAATCATTGGGCAGAAGGCTGGAAGAGGAATCGATTACTCATATTTATTCCAGCGGATTGGAACGAGCATATAAAACTGCATTGATAGCAGCCGGACGTCTGGGTATAATCCCTATAATAAAGGAAGAGTTGCAGGAAATCAATTTTGGAGTATGGGAAGGTTTAACTCATAAGCAAATTGAGGAAAAATATCCGGGACAGGTGAATCGTTTCCGAAATGATTTTTCTTTTTTTCCTCAAAATGGTGAATCCTTGTATACTCTTGAAGGCAGGATAAACCGTTTAATAGAATTCATTCAAGCAAAACATGCTGGAGAGAATGATAGGATATTACTGGTATCCCATGCCTATCCAATTAGAATGGTGATTGTTAAGCTTATGCATCTTCCTCTCAGACATTTGTGGGATTTTAAACTGGACAATACCGGAATAAGCATTATTCACCTTCAGCCGGGCAATCGGCGCATTATATGCCTGAATGATACTTGTCACCTAAAGAAAATTACAACGGAAAGATAATAAAAATCAGTGTATCTGGAGGTTGGAGTCTGTGGAAATCCCTGGCAGCAGAGCTGCATCCAGAAGTGCTCTTTATATGGCTTTGACACAGAACAGAGAAGAGGAAAAAGCATTAAAAGAGCAAATGCTTAATCAAGGGATACAAGTTGCAGCAGTAGATTATGGAGGCGAATTTATTGTCTCCGTTACGAAAGTCATTGAAAGATCAGTAGTTGCTGCAAAAAGAGAGGGGCTAATCAGCGACTCACATGTTGAAGAAGGCGCGGTAGCAGGAGCAGCAAGAGAAGCTGTATCTCAGGTTATGCCCAAAGCTCTGGGGTTGAATGTTGGTGGAAAAATCGGGATAGCCCGATATAAAGATCATATTTGCGTTGCTCTGTTCTTTGGCATTGGTCTGCTGCATCTTAATGAGGTTGCTGTAGGTCTGGGACATCGAGTTGTTTAGAGGGGATATAATATGAAATATTTTGCTGTAAGAGGAGCTATTTCTTTATCTGAAAATACAAAGGAAGAAATATTATCAAAAACCAAAAGATTACTTGAACAGATAATTCAAAAAAACAGATTGGAATATCAGGATATTGTCAGCATTATTTTTACAGCAACCAGGGATGTTGATGCTGCATATCCTGCTGTATCCGCAAGGGAACTGGGAATGACATCCATACCCTTGATTTGTTGTCAGGAAATGTATGTAGAAAATAGCTTGCCTTTGTGTATTCGAGTTTTAATGCATGTTCAGCTTGAAGAAGAAAGAGAGTTACAACATGTTTATTTGGGTAAGGCTGTTATGCTTAGGCCTGACTTGGCCAGGATTACCATAGCGATTGACGGGCCGGCTGGGGCCGGTAAAAGCACTATAGCAAAGTTGCTTGCTGAAAGGCTGGGTATTTTATATCTGGATACTGGCGCCATGTACAGAGCCATAGGATTAAAGGTGCTGGAAAACGGCAAAGATCCCAGCAATCCACAGGATGTAGTTCCGCTATTGCCGGATACGGATGTATCTGTACGGCTTGAAAAAGAAGGACAGAAAATATTTCTTGACGGCCGTGAAGTTACTGGTGAAATTCGAACACAGGAAGTATCTTATGCTGCTTCATGTGTCGGTACTATACCAGAAGTGCGTCATAAGCTGGTAGAATTGCAAAGAGAAATAGCCAAAAAGGTTTCGCTTGTAATGGATGGAAGGGATATTGGCACTTATGTTATGCCTGATGCTACGCTGAAAATATTTCTGACAGCAACACCGGAAGAAAGGGCAAAACGCAGATGGCGGGAATTAAAGGAAAAAGGAATTAATGTGGACTACAATACTATACTAGAGGAAATTGTTCAAAGGGATGCCAACGATTCGAACAGAAGATTTGCTCCTCTTCGGAAAGCTGAGGATGCAGTTTTGATAGATACTACAAATAAAAGTGTAACTCAGGTGTTAGAAGAAATCGAAAGTATGTTAAATTCTTAATGGAGGAAATTAAAGGTGCTGTATTATATTGGGCGTATTTTACTGACCCCATTGGTCTACTTGTTATTCTGGCCTAAAGTAACAGGCAAAGAAAACTTGCCTAAAGAGGGCAGTACAATTATTTTTGCCAATCATACCTCAGGTTTTGATCCTATTATATTAGGCTGTCTGCTGCCAAGAAAGATCTATTTTTTTGCCAAACAAGAGTTATTTAAATTTGCACCCTTTGGAGCTCTGTTAAGACTTCTTGGAGCCATTCCGGTAAAAAGGGAATCTGCAGATATAACTGCTATTAAAACTGCATTGCGTGTCTTGCGAGCAGGAAAGGTTTTTGGAATTTTTCCGGAGGGAACAAGAAGCAAGAGCGGCAGCATACAGAACTTCACACATGGTGCGGCAGCTATAGCTCATAAATCCCGTGCAGTTGCAGTGCCTGTAAAAATAGTAGGGCGGTACAGGCTTTTTCGTTCCATAAAAATGATTATTGGAAAACCCTTGAATCTGGAACGATATTATGATAAGAAAATAACCTCAAGTATGCTTGATCAAATGACTGCAGAGATGTCGGAGGCGATAAAATCACTGGCATAAAGACAAATTTTTCGCAGAAAGAAATTAATTCCTGGTGAAATTACCTTTAAAAGAAGGATTTAGTTATATAATATCGAAAAAGTATATTAATAGTTTTAGGTGTGACTTCTGTTTATAATGCTCGAATATTCCTAAAACCAGGCAAAAGTTATTAGCTTTAGAGGATATAGGGGGGCTTGCGGTAAAACTTAACGTAACATATTGATCAATAACAGACATTCTTTATAAAAATTATTCTTTAAGTCAGGGAAATTCGAACATGCAGGTCACATCTAAAGGAATATGAAGTTGGAAGCAGCTGTATCTGAATAATTGCAGTACTGGCAGCTGTTGATTGTATTGATTTAAGGAGGTTCTATTAAATGAGTGATGTAAAAGAAGAAATAATGAAAAAGACTGCAGCTGAGGCTGCTGTTGAAATACAAGAGAGTGAAGCGGCGCCGGATTTAAATCAGGCAGAAAACTCAACACCCGTTTCCAGTGATAATATCCAGGCTCCTGCTCCAGATAAGGATGTAAAAGAAAGGGACTTAACATCAGAAGCTGACGCTCAGGATTCAGCTGGCTCAGAAGCAGCAGAAGTTTCTGAACCAGAGAAAGAAGAAGCAAAATCAAGTGTAGACTCTATGGAAGATTTTGAGATTGTTTCGCTGTATCCCGGGCAAATTATCCAAGGCAAGATTATCAGCGTCACAGATGATGAATTAATAGTGAATGTTGGATATAAGTCAGACGGCATTGTCGCAAAAGACGACATTCTTTTGGAAGATGAAAAACCGCTGACTGAGATTTTTAAAGAAGGCGAAGAAATTAAAGTAGAAGTCCGGAGAGTTAATGATGGAGATGGCAATGTTATTCTGTCACAGAAGAACGTTGTTAAACAACAGGCATGGAAAGAGATTGAAGAAGCCTTTAAAAATGAAAAAGAGGTTTCCGGCATAGGAAAAGAAGTAGTAAAAGGCGGAATACTGGCTAATGTAAAAGGCTTTTCTGCCTTTGTACCAGCTTCACAATTATCGCTTCGTTATGTAGCTGATCTCAATGTTTTTGTTGGGAAGAAACTGCGGCTGCGTATTTTGGAAATTGACAAGAGAAGAAACAGATTAGTAGCTTCACAAAGGGTCATTCTGGAGACGGAAGAAGCTGAAAGAAAGGAAAAGGTATGGGACAGCATTAAGGAAGGGCAGATCATCAGTGGAGAAGTGAAACGGCTAACAAATTTCGGTGCTTTCGTAGATATAGGCGGAGTCGATGGCCTGATACACATTTCAGATCTATCCTGGGGCCATATAAAAAGCCCTAAACAAGTGGTTTCGGAAGGACAGCATGTTGAGGTGCTGGTCCTGTCTGTAGACAAGGAAAACAATCGAATTTCCTTGGGATATAAACAAACATTGCCTCATCCGTGGGACAATATAGAAGAAAAGTATCCTGTTGGGAGCATCTTTGAAGGAAAAGTTGTTCGGATTACTAATTTTGGCGCCTTTGTCGAACTTGAACCCGGTGTGGATGGCCTGGTGCATATTTCACAAATCTCTGAAAACAGAGTTGACAAAGTGGAAGATGTTCTCCAAACAGGAGACACGGTTTCAGTAAAGGTATTGGATGTTAAGCCTGAGGATAGGAGAATCAGCCTGAGTATTAAAGAAGCCATCGAAAAAAAAGAAGATAAACCGGTTCAGGAGGAGGAATCCTTGTTTTCCAATGAAGAAATGACGGTTTCTCTTGGGGAATTTTTCCCGGATCAAAATGAATAAGTAGTTTATTATTCTTACAGCCGAAGCTATTGCTTTGGCTGTTTTTTGTATAACTTTTTATCATGGGAAGCATAATAGAATTTATCTATGTTTTTATGAGTTACTTATATGCCAGCCGCGTAGTTTAATGCGGCTGATTTTTTATATATCTGGTATGATTTAGACTCTATAAGAAATAATATAATTAACAGTTCACAAAGGATGAAGAGGGAATGCATAAAAAAAAGAAAACAAGTCCCGTGCAAAAAGATTATCAAATTTTAGCTAAAAAGAAAGAACCTAAGAGGAATGTGATCCTTAACGTTATAAGGGCTTTTGTTTTCGGCGGGTTTGTATGTTTTATTGCTCAGCTGCTTCAATTTGCTTTTATTAATTATTTTGGTTTTGAGGAGTCACAAGCAGGAAACCCTGCCACAGCAATTCTTATAATGCTGTCAGCCTTGTTGACCGGATTGGGCGTGTATGATCATATTGCCCAATGGGCAGGGGCAGGAAGTGCAGTGCCAATTATTGGGTTTGCCAACAGCCTTGCTTCTGCTGCAATCGAACACAGAAGCGAAGGATATGTGCTCGGCGTAGGTGGCAACATGTTTAAGATAGCAGGCCCAGTTATCGTTTTTGGAACCTTTTCAGCCTTTATTGTTTCGATAATTAAGTTGTTAGTACAAGCGATAGGAGGGTAACCATGCTTGTAGGCCGGCAATCCTGGAGATTTGACAAAAGTCCGATCATAATCTCTTCAGCTGCTGTTGGCGGGCCTTTTGAAGCCCAAAGTCCGTTGGCTGGAGATTTTGATGTATTCTATGATGACCTATGGATTGGACAAGATAGTTTCGAAAAAGCAGAAGTTAAGTTACTGCAATACGCATGTGAAAAAGCTCTGGAGAAAGCCGGACTGCAGCCGGAAGACATAAATTTTTTGCTGAGCGGAGATTTGGATAATCAGATTACTTCCAGCAGCTTTGCAGCAAGGGGGCTGAAAATACCATATTTAGGGGTTTTTGGCGCCTGTTCGACATCTATGGAGGGATTAGCAATTGCCAGCAAACTGCTTGACAATGATGGTGCAAACTATGTAATGGCAGCTACAGCTAGTCATAATGCTGCAGCTGAAAAACAATTTCGATATCCTACCGAATATGGGGCGCAAAAACCACCCACGGCTCAGTGGACAGTAACAGGAGCGGGTGCAGTGATTCTTGGAAGGAATGGAGAAGGTCCTCGTGTAGTGTCCGCTACTATAGGAAAAGTTGTGGACATGGGAATTTCAGACCCTTTTAACATGGGAGCTGCAATGGCACCTGCCGCCGTTGATACAATAGAAACGCATTTTAATGAAATGAATTTAGAACCGGATTATTATGATTTAATTGCAACTGGCGATCTTGGCTTCACTGGTTATGCTATTGCACAAGAACTCTTCGCAAAGAAGGGTATCAGGTTAAAAGAAAACATATATACAGATTGCGGGATAATGATATACGGGGATAATCCAAGGGTGCTATCAGGAGCCAGTGGATGTGCCTGCAGCGCAGTGGTGACATATGGACATTTATTAAAAAGAATGAGAAAAGGCGAACTGAAGCGAATCCTTATTGCAGCAACAGGAGCATTGCTGTCTCCAATGTCATATCAGCAGAAAGAGACTATACCTTGTATTGCCCATGCTGTGTCGATTGAATATGTACAGTAGAAAAGGAGTTGTTTCATGGAAAAGTTAATTTGGTCCTTCCTGATAGGCGGTGCTATTTGCGCAGTTGGACAAATTATGATGGATGTTTTTCGAATGACTCCGGCACATACCATGACTACCTTAGTAGTAGCTGGGGCCATTTTGGGCGGGTTAGGACTGTATGAACCACTGATTGAATTTGCAGGAGCAGGAGCAACTACGCCAATAAGTAATTTTGGGAATTCATTATATAAAGGCGCTATGGCCGAAGCAGAAGTTCACGGATTAATAGGAGTTTTAACAGGCATATTTGAGTTAACCAGCAGCGGCATTTCAGCTGCCATCATATTTGGATTTATTGCATCATTGATATTTAAGCCTAAAGGATAGAAAGCGCAAAAAATAAGAAAAGGCTGAAATATCAGCCTTTTGTTTTTTTATTTATGTATGTAGAATAAAAATTAGTTATTTTGGTGGGGGAGGGCGGATTCGAACCACCGAAAGCATACGCTAACAGATTTACAGTCTGCCCCCTTTGGCCACTTGGGTACTCCCCCGTTAACTTTGGTGCCTCGGGGCGGAATCGAACCACCGACACGAGGATTTTCAGTCCTCTGCTCTACCAACTGAGCTACCGAGGCAAATAAAAATGGTGGGCCTTCAGGGATTCGAACCCCGGACCGACCGGTTATGAGCCGGTTGCTCTAACCGCTGAGCTAAAGGCCCGTAAAAAAAATGGTGACCCCTAGGGGATTCGAACCCCTGTTACCGCCGTGAAAGGGCGGTGTCTTAACCACTTGACCAAGGGGCCACGCTATATAGGTGGTCGGGGCGACAGGATTTGAACCTGCGACCCCCTGGTCCCAAACCAGGTGCGCTACCAAACTGCGCCACACCCCGCTAATATCTGCTTTTAGGGCGGACGTATATTAATATACAACATTTCGCGTCAGGTGTCAATCATATAAAATAAAATTCAAGGTTTGCCTTCATGCTTTCCATTTTTAAATAATGTATGATATAATAGGCATTGAATTCTTAGCGATGAAGCTATAAAGGGGAGAGGGAAAGATATGGACATCCATCAGGTATGGAGTGATAAAAATAATACTTGGCATATATCGCTTTCAGGAGAAATTGATATATACAATGCACCGGATTTAAAAAACAACCTGTCAAAACTTATTGAGGAAAAAAAAGGTGATATTCTGATCGATTGCGCTGATTTGAAATATATAGACAGTACAGGCTTGGGGGTCTTGATCAGTGCTTTGCGCAGGGTAAAGGAATATAATGGAACAATCATTATAAAAAATCTCAAACCCTATATTTACAAAATCTTTACTATAACCGGCCTGGATAAGGTGTTTACCATTGAGGTGCAGGAGTGATGAAGATGGATGAGATTAGCATAAAATTACCAGCCAAGCCTGAATACATGACCGTGGCCAGACTGACTACAGCTGGCTTGGCTAATCGTTTGGGTTTTTCCATCGATGAGATAGAAGATTTAAAAGTAGCTGTATCTGAGGCTGGAAATTATTTAATTAACCAGTTTTCGGATATTTCTGTATTGGAGATCGACTTTTTTATAGAAGATGATAATAAAATTCGTGCCAAAATTGCAGCGCCAGCCGCTTCAATGGTAAGAGACCATGAAGATAAGAAAAATGAACTAAGTCTTTTTATCATCGAATCTGTTACTGATCTGGTAGAAAAAGAAGAAGAACAAGGGGTTATAAAAGCTTTCTCGATATTAAAAACATGTGGGGGCAGCCTTAAGAATGAGTGATAACAAAGGAGCTCAAAAGAAACAACATGAAGACGCCTTGTTAGCAGAATACTGCAGAACGAGAGATATTAAGCTGCGCAACCAATTAGTCAATAAATACTTATATATCGCTGAAATCATTGCTAAGAAGTTTACTAACCGCGGTATTGAATACGATGATCTTTTTCAAGTTGCATCTCTTGCTTTGCTTAAAGCACTTGAACGTTATGACATTAACAAGGGATATAAGTTCTCCAGCTTTGCAACTCCAACAATAGTTGGTGAAATTAAGAATTATTTCCGTGACAAAAGCCGATTGATTCGTCTGCCAAGGAAGGAGAGCGAATATATAAAGAAAATCGAAAATGCAAAAGCTGATTTATCCAATCAATTAGGCAGGTCGCCTACTCCGGATGAAATTGCAGAATACTTGGGAGTTACAACCGAGCAGGTGCTGGAGCTTATGGAATCAAGCTATACCACTAAAACAGCTTCATTGGATTTCTATATAGATAATGAAGGTGAAACGGATTTAATGGCGGTTATCGGTCAGGAGGAAAAAGATTACGGACTTATTGAGGATAAGGATTTTATTCAAAGAGTAATGTCGACATTGGATGAACGTGAGAGAAAAGTTATTACAGAACGATTTTACAAAGGGCGCAGCCAAAGAGAAATATCGGAAGAAATGGGAGTTTCCCAGATGTATATATCACGTATGGAACGAAGGATTCTGGAAAGATTCCGCAGGCAGTTAAAAAAAGACATGTAAGTTGTATGTCTTTCTGTTTCGTAGAAGCAGTGCGGGGGTAAAAATATAATACATGAGCGATATTTACAGGAGGCAACCCTAGTGAGCATTCTATACAGCAAGGTAATTACAGGTTGTGATTCTAATTGTGTCAGAAACCTTATACAAGAAATGATAAATTGCATTAAGTCTGTTTATGATATATCTGATAGCGAGGAATTTGAGTTTAGACTAATACTCAATGAATTAATAGCCAATGGAACCATTCATGGCAACAAAAGGTTATGCGACAAAACTATTACTGCACAAATTGAAACTATTGATGAAAATACTGTCAGTATTACTATCGAGGATGAGGGTTCTGGATTTGATTATAAAGGTTTTTTTGAAAAAGCCTATCCCTGCGATGTGAATCCATTTTCAGAGAGGGGAAGAGGCTTAAAATTAATAAAAGCCATGTGTGATAATATTCATTTTAATCAAAAAGGCAATCAGATTCAAATATGCAAATCTATAAAAAGCGTAGCGCTTTGTCAAAAAAAAGTTTCCAATTAGAAACTTTTTTTTATTCAAGTGCAGGATTTTTTTCTTAAACAGAGAAATAGTATTTATGAAAAGGAAGGAAAGGGCACATGGCAGCATATCTGGTGATTGGCAATCGCAGAGTTAAATTTCGTTTTTTTATTATACTGGCTCTGCTGATAGGAGGCATTTTTTATTTGCTTACTTTTCATAAATCTGCCTCTGCCTATTCTTCAATCAGCTATGGTAAGCTGGATATGGTATATAACGGGTTTGCTGTCATAATCAGGGATGAAAAGGTATATACAGCTCCTGCTCATGGGAAAGCTGTATTCTTAGTTTCAGAAGGTTCAAGGGTTGAAACCAACCAACCTGTTGCTGTATTATACAAAGAGAATTATGATGAGGTAATAGTAAAACAACTTTATGATATTCAGGAAAAAATCATAGAGTATCAACAAAATCGGCTGATGGACCAGGTAGTAAACAGCGATTTGATAACTATTAATGAAGATATCGATTCTTCTGTATCCCAAATTCAGGAATTGGTAAGCGAAGGAAAGTATTCCAGCTTGGGCGTATTAGAAAGTCAACTGCGGGTTTTGCTGGAAAACAAGCAGAAACTTTTGGATTATCAGACAGAACCAGATTTTTATCTTACCGAATTGTATAATAGAGAAGCGAGTCTGATGGCACAAATTGAAGCATGGACTATAAGGCTGCAATCACCAAGTTTTGGTTACATTAGTTTTTTTGTTGATGGCTGGGAACATGTTATTGATAAAGATTCAATTGGCAAAATAACTCTTGCTGATCTGGAGAATATTTTTGCAAACTCAGTTAATGATACCAGCAAATCCGGTTTTAGCGGCAGCCCTGCTCTTGAGCAGGAAACAGCAGAAGTTCAAGTGGAAGAGCCATTTTTTAAAATTGTTGATCCTTCTGATGAATGGTATGCAGTATTAAAATGTGATGATTCGGAAATCTTTTTACAACAAGGAGATATTGTAGAGGCTGTATTTGATGATCAGGAAAAAATGTCTGCTATTGTAACCCATGTACATAAAGAGAATAATCAATCTATACTGGTTTTGCAATTTTCAACCGGTATGGATAAAATAATAAGCAAAAGGGTAAGTCCTTTAGAAATCAGAAAAACTGTAGAAGGACTAATGGTACCGACAGGAGCTCTGCATAATAACAGAGGTGTGCAGGGTGTCTATGTAAAAGATAAAGATAAAAATATATTCATTGAAACCTCCATTCAAGCATTGTCAAATGGTTTCGCCATAGTTGAATCGGTATCTGATGAGCAGGCATTGCAGCTACACGATCAAGTATTAATTAAATGACAATGAATAGGAGAGTTCTATGAATAATTACAAAAACAATATAAACGCAGTTTATGAAAGAATACACAAGGCATTGGAAAGAGCTGGCCGAGAGCCTGATGATATAACACTAATTGCTGTTACAAAAAATATAGATATTGATGTTATTAAAGAAGCAGTGTCCTATGGGATTGCAGATTTAGGCGAAAACCGGGTGCAAGAACTTTTATCCAAGTATAATAAGGTTCAAGATGTCAGATGGCATATGATAGGCCGTTTACAAAGCAACAAAGTAAAACACATAGTTGATAAGGTTGCACTGATACACTCCTTGGATAGATTAAGTCTCGCCAGGGAAATAAATAAGCGTGCGGAACGAATACAAAGAGTAGTGCCGGTTTTGGTGCAGGTAAATCCAGCTGGAGAAAAAACAAAAGCTGGTCTTCCCTATGAAGAGGTAATACCTTTTATTGAAACGATTTTTAATTTGAAATATATTAAGATCATGGGTTTAATGTTTATTGCTCCTTTGACAGACAATCCTGAAGCCGTCCGCCCTTATTTCGCTATGATGAAGCATCTGTTTGATGTCTTAAAAGATTATAATTATCCTCATGTAGATATGAAATATCTTTCCATGGGTATGACAAATGACTTTGAAATTGCCATTGAAGAAGGCTCAAATATGGTGCGCATTGGCACTGCATTATTTGGAAGCAGAGAAAAGGAGGAAAAATAAAGTGGCAGGAAAATTCATGAATAAATTTTTAAACTTTATAGGTTTGGAAGAGAATGTTACTGATGAATCTATGGATGAAGTAGACATGGCTGATGCTGATTCAAGAAAAGATGAACTGATTGAACCCGTCTTTCAAACTAAGAACAAAAGAGGAAAGGTAGTAAATATTCATCAGTCTACCTATGTTAAAGTAGTAGTGTATCAGGCTCTTACTTATGATGATACACAAGCCATCGTTGACAACTTAAAAAATCGAAAACCTATTATAGTTAATCTGGATTCTCTTGAACAGGATCTTGCTCAACGGGTATTGGATTTCATGAGTGGAGCTGTATATGCATTGGACGGAACTATACAAAAAGTTTCCAGAAGTATTTTTGTGTTGGTTCCGAGCAACATTGATATTGTTGGAAATATTCCGGAGGATTTTAAGGGAAAAAGCTTTTATACATTAGGCACAAGAACAGACAAAGAGTAGGGGCGCATTTGATTGATTTATTTAATCATTGCTTCCGTGCTGAAAGGACTTCTTCTTTTTCTCAACTTATATTCCTGGATAATAGTAGCTGATGCTGTTTTTACTATTTTTACAAGGCCTAAAGATAGGGACAACATATTAAAGCAAATATTGAGAAGAATTGCTGACCCCTTAAATAGAGTTTTCAGGAAAGCACTCCGTAAACTGAGCGCAGCCATGCCTGTTGATCTATCACCTATGCTGTCATTAGTAGCTATTTGGATACTATATCAACTTATTCATCAGTTTTATGAGCATCTTATCAACAGGTTTTATTTTTATTATTGGCAGCAATTTTCATAATATATCGATTACAGGTGCTTTGTTATCAGCATTAAATTCAGAAGGAAGGATGGGATATTTGGTGGCTCTAACACCTATGGACATCCACAGTAAAGAGTTCAATAAGTCTTTTCGCGGCTATAAGGAAGATGAAGTAGACCAGTTTCTGGATGAGATTGTTGTTGATTTTGAAAAGCTGTATAAAGAAAATATTGAGTTGAAGGAAAAATTAAACAATTTAATAGATCAGGTGAACCAATTCCGTTCGATGGAAAAAGCTTTGAAAGAAACACTTGTAACTGCTCAAAAGACAGCGGATGAAGTCATTACCGTTGCACAAAAGAAATCAGAACTTATTATACAAGAAGCAGAGGAAAAGGCACGACAAATAAGGGAAGAAGCCAATAGAGCAGTAATAGAAGCTAACCGTGAATATTTTGAAATAAAAAATCAAATAAAAATATTAAAATCTAAAATCCGATCTTTATTGGAAGCTCAAATTGAACAAATAGAGCAAATAGCAGATACTGAATTAAGCCAGGAACAGATAGAAGAACCTGATAATGATTAAAAGGTTTACTGTCAAGACATACATCTGTATGTCTTTTATTTTTTGGAAAAATAAATTATAATAGCCATTAGCGAATTATGTCAGGAGGTTTTCCATGTTGGAGATAATAATAGTATTATTAATAGTTGCAGCAGACCAAATAACAAAATATATAGCAATAGAATACTTGCAGCCATTGAAAACGGTAACAGTATTGGAAGGGATATTCAGCTTAAGCTATGTGGAAAACCGTGGTGCAGCTTTTGGCATTTTGCAAAATCAAAGATGGTTTTTGATAATTCTTCCTATATTGATTGTTGCTGCTATAATTATTTATTTGGCAAAGCATCGCAATGAAAGCCTGTTAACAAGGATTTGTCTGTCCGTTATTGTCGGGGGTGCTGTAGGAAACCTGATAGACCGTATAAAACTAGGCTATGTAGTAGATATGTTTGAAGCAACCTTTATTGAATTTCCGGTATTTAATACGGCTGACATAGCTGTAGTATGTGGAACTATTATCCTGTCTTTCCAGCTGATTCTTCATGACGGTTCAGGCATGAGAAACAATAAACCTGATGAAAGCAAGCCAAAGGATGAGGTCTCTGGTGAAACTGTATAGATTTACAATTAATTTGGAAGATATCGGGAAAAGGCTGGATCGTTATTTGGCAGAAAATTTGCCTGATTATTCTAGAAACTATATTCAAAACTTGATTAAGGAAGGCAGAGTTACTATAAATGAAAAGCCTGCTAAAGCTAACTATCGGATAAAACAAGGCGATCTTATTGCAGTTGAAATTCCGCCTGCACGCGAGCTTGAGTTAATTCCGGAAAATATTGATATTGATATCATTTATCAGGATAAGGATATAGCAATTATAAACAAGCCTCAGGGAATGGTTGTCCATCCTGCTGCAGGCAATTATTCCGGTACTTTAGTCAACGCGCTTTTATACCACTGTGATTCATTATCCGGCATAAATGGAAAAATAAGACCGGGAATTGTACACAGGCTTGATAAGGATACCTCAGGTTTGCTTGTAATAGCAAAAAACGATTTTGCGCACAATTATCTGTCTCATCAATTACAAGAAAGGAAAATAACCAGGATTTATCATGCCATAGCTGAAGGCGTAATTGGAGATGATGAAGGTACCATAAGAGCACCGATTGGGAGAAGCTTAAGAGACAGAAAAAAGATGGCTGTCGTTACAGGAGGCCGGTCGTCAATCACACACTACCGGGTTCTGGAACGATTTGCGCAGCATACCTATCTGGAACTGACTTTGGAAACAGGCCGGACTCATCAGATCAGGGTTCATTTAAAATATTTGGGACATCCTTTAGTCGGTGATCCTGTATACGGAAGACGTAAGCAAGTATTTAATCTTAGAGGACAGGCGCTGCATGCTTACAGTTTAATTCTTACTCATCCCACTACAGGAGAAAGGATGAGCTTTATTGCTCCTTTGCCGGAATATTTTGAAAACCTGCTGAAAACTTTGCGTCAGCGAGAAAAAAATAATTGAATTTTTTGCTGGACATATTATAATCGGACATGCTATAATTTTTTAAGAATATGAACCTTTAATCCGGTACTGAGAGACCGAAAGGTGCTGATTAATATGTATATTAGTTTACTTATGACTGTATAGCGCCTTTCTGGTCGAAAGGCGCTTTTTGTATATAATTCCATCGCATGTCCGCGGTCGGGAGGTTACACTTTTATGCAACCAAAAGCAAAAGCACAGATAATGGATGAAAATGCAATGAATCGTGCACTGTCCCGTATAGCTCATGAGATTATCGAAAAAAATAAGGGAGTGGACAATGTAGTTTTAATTGGCATAAAAAGACGAGGAGTGCCTTTGGCTCAGCGATTAGCTGAAAAGATTAAGGAATTTGAGGGCGAAAAGGTACCTGTAGGTATTTTGGATATAACTTTATACCGGGATGACCTGTCTACCCTGGCTGAATATCCGGTTGTTAACAGTTCCAATGTTCCTTTTGATATTAATGGTAAAATAGTTGTTATGGTAGATGATGTTTTGTACACAGGCAGGACTGCCAGGGCGGCCATGGACGCAATAATCGACATGGGAAGGCCAAAAGCCATTCAGTTTGCAGTGCTTGTAGACAGGGGCCACAGAGAACTGCCCATTCGTGCTGACTATGTGGGCAAGAATGTTCCTACTTCCAAAAGTGAAGTGGTACATGTGCAGGTTATGGAATATGACCAATGCAATCGGGTTATTATAAGTGAACAATCCTAAATAGTGCGAATAATGAAATTTTAATACAGGTTTTATTCCCTTTAACGCGGTCCAGTGAGGCTGTCAAGGGGTCTTAGTAGTAAGCAGATTAATTGTGCCTTGATTCAGCTTCATTCAAGGCATTTTTTTATGGGCATTCCGGCCTGCAATGGTCGTTCAAGCCGTCTAAATTGGAAGGCTATAAAAAAACATTAGGAGGTTTGTTTAATGAATCAAAACCATCGACAAATTGGGTATCTGCCGGATGAAACCCCATCGTTGCCAAAGCTGTTGTTATACGCTTTGCAGCAGGTAATTGTAATGTTTCCGGCAACCGTAGCAGTGGCAATTATTACAGGCTTTCATATTTCTACTACTATTTTCGCTAGCGGATTGGCGACGCTTTGTTTTCTGCTGATAACCGGAAGAAAGATTCCCTTGTATTACGGATCAAGTTTTTCATATGTAGCTGCCATTGCAGGGCTGATGAGTTCTGAGGCTCTTTCAGGCTATGCACTAAATGATAAAATTGCAATTGCCCAGTTTGGTATAGTAATGTCCGGCCTTGTTTCAATAGCGGCTGGTTTAATTGTAAACCGTTTTGGGCAAGAAACTATTGAAAAAGTACTGCCTGCAACTGTTACAGGCCCTATAGCAATGGTTATTGGTCTTACATTGGCTGGCAATGCGTTAAAAGATGCGGCTTCCATTGCTGTAGATAATATGGGCTCTGTAAGCGTTGCTGAGAATCAAATTCCATTGGCTAGCAATTTGGCTTGGGTTATTTCGCTGGTAACTTTAATATCCACTATTATGTTTTCTGTCTATTTGAAAGGATTTTTAGGGCAGCTTCCTTTAATACTGGGGCCTGCTGTCGGATGTTTGGCAGCTTATATCATCAAGCTGGCTTCAGGAATTGATTTGTTTAAGGCCTTACCTGCCGATAGCAGTACAGGTATTTTTGCTCTTCCTGTATTTACACTTCCAAAACCTACGTTATATGCTGTGGCAGCTATTATGCCTATAGCAATTGCTACCATTCCTGAATCAACTGCACATATTTTTCAGTTGGATATATATGTAAATGATTTGGCAAGAAAGAAAGGGAATAATAAAAAATACAATATCGCAGACCTGCTTGGTCTTAACCTGATAGGTGATGGAATAGGTGACATGGTATCTGGTTTTGTAGGCGGCCCTGCAGGTACAAATTATGGTGAAAACATAAGTGCAATGGCAATAACAAGAGTATTTTCAGTACCAGTGCTTATAGCTGCTGCCATTTTGGCCATGGTTATTGCCTGCTTTACACCTTTGATAAATGCAATATATTCTATTCCAACTGCTGTAATAGGCGGGCTGGAAATATACTTATTTGGTGCAATTGCAGCCCAAGGTATAGCAATTATGATGGAAAAGAAAGTTGACATGTTCAGTGCGAAGAATATTGCCATTATTGCTACCATAATGGTAATTGGCTTGGGCGGACAGTATGGTTTTGGAGGAAACATTCCTTTCTTTGGCATGGAAGTTCCATGTGTTGCCGGCGCGGCCATATTTGGGATAATAATGAATCTGCTTTTGAGTATTGGAGGCAGAAAGAAGCAAAAAGAGGATTAAAGAAGCTGACAATAAGCCAGCCCTGGCATATACGCATATGTCAGGGTTGATTTTTATATTCGCTTCATGGATAATATTCTTTCTTCTGATGGGGTAACATAGATGGTCTTATAATTATCATATATGACCATACCCGGTTTTGCGCGGCTGGGTTTTCTTACATGCTTTCTTGTGCAGTAGTCCACCGGAACATTAGTTGATTGCCGGCCTCTGCTATAATAGGCAGCCAAATTAGCGGCTTCCAGGAGAGTGGTATCAGGAACCGGTTTTCCTCCTGATCTTATTATTACATGTGAGCCCTGTATAGCTTTTGTATGAAGCCAGAGATCATCAGGATGAGCTGTTTTAAAAGTCAGACGGTCATTTTGAAGATTGTTTTTCCCTACTAATATATCTATTCCATCCGATGAAACAAAATGAAGAGGTTTGGAAGATAATTGTTTTTGTTTCTTTTCAATCTTTTTGCTTCGTTTTTTTATGTAACCCCCGTCTATTAATTCTTCCTTTATTTCCATTACGTCATTTTCTTCGGTACACGCATTTAAGTGCTGATGAACACTTTCCAAATAATCAATTTCTTCCTGTATTTCTTCCAAAAGCTTTGATTGAGTCTTTTGCATTCTTTTTAATTTATTATAGATCTTAAAATAATGCTGTGCATTTTGAGCAGGGCTCTTGGCTGGATCCAGAGGGACAGCAATCATAGAATTATCAGAACTATAGTAATCAACAAGCTCAATCTGATTTATTCCTTCAGGAATCTGGTATATATTAGCTGTGATCAGCTCGCCATATAAACGATATTGTTCAGCATTTTCAGCTTCTTTTAATTGTTTTGATATGATATCATTTTTTTTATATAAACGGGCAAGATTGTTCTTAATTATCCGGTGAAGATGACCGGATTGCTGCTTAAGCCTTTCCGTTTTATCCCGCATCAGATAGAATTCATCAAGAGCTTCAGAAAAAGTGGGAAAAAATTTCAAGCGGGCAGGTGGGTACAATTTATAGGACGCAGGTAAGATATCTACGGGATTATCTTTCTCATCTAACAATATAGCCGGCTGAAGAGCATGATCTTTTATTTTTAAAAAAAAGTTGTGGAAAGCCAGAGGAATTTCTCTTATATTGTTATTTCCTCTATAACAGATTTCCTTTGCAGTTACTGTTGAAATACCTATATAGGATTTTACAAGCAATTCAACCGGACTCTTCTTATCATCCGAGTATTGCAAAACTTGCTCAACATGTTCAGCTTCAACATTTAATGGGTTCGTCTTGTCTTGTGAAGGCGGATATACGTATTTTCTGCCTGGCAAGACTTCACGTACTCTGCTTATGTTTTTGCTGACATGTTTTACTGCATCCACAATTATGCCTTCTGAATTAATCAGAATTATATTGCTGTGCCTGCCCATAATTTCTATGACTAATGATTTTTCATCCACATCTCCCAATTCATTTACACCGGTAAGCCTGATTTCCATTATTCGTTCCATATTATGTTGCTTAATGCAGGAAATCCTTGTGCCCGAAATATGTTTTCGCAATACCATACAAAACATGGGCGGAGTTAAAGGATTGGTTTTATTCTGTCTGGTCAGGTGGGCTCTGGGATTATTTGCACTTGCAGATAAAAGAAGTTTATAATTATTACCCTGATTACGCACCGTAATGTGCACCTCATCTGTTTCAGGCTGATGTATTTTATCTATTCGACCGCCTGACAGAATTTCATCCAGTTCCCTGGCCAGACCATAAAGAAGAACTCCATCAAATGCCATACTTATTTCCTCCTGTCATATTACATTATACATTAGTTGCCAGAAAAAACTACGCTTTTTCCAATTGTTGTGTTAGAATTTAATTAAGACAAAATATCCTTATAAATCATTTAGCATTTATTCATACGCCCCCTGCTTGCCTAATATAATTAGTATCAAGATATAGTCAAGGGGGGAGATCGTTTTGCGGAAAACAATATGGTTGCTGACTGCCATATTGCTGGTTATTATCCTAATTATAACCGGCTGCAACAAAAAAGAGGAAGGGGAAGCAGATCCCGTTGATACACCTCCGGTGTCTGAACAAACTGATGAACTTATTCGAGAAACGATAATATATTATGAAGATGATGCTGGATATTTAGTGCCTGTTATGCGTAAGATACCATGGGTAGAAGGCATTGCAAAATACACGCTCCGAATGATGATGGATACCCCGGAGCAGCATGAAGATTTATTGATGATGGGACTTCGGCCGTTGCTTCCTGGTGATACTGAAATATTGGGAATGTCAATAAAAGACGGAATAGCCAAACTGGATTTAAATGAAGCGGTCCTTAATTGTAAGGATGCAGCTGAAGAGAGTAATATGATACAGGGAATAGTTTTGACATTAACTGAGTTCTCCACCATTGACAAAGTACAGTTTTTATTTAATGGCAAAGTTTTGGATACTATGCCGCATGGAACTGTAGTTAAAGAACCTCTTGGTCCGACCGATGTCAATTTGGAGATGGCAGACCATTTGTCAGCTCAAGGTGCGACGGTAAAGGTATTCTTTCAAAGCACCTCTTCAACCATGTATGATTATTTAATACCAGTTACCAGAGTAACCGACTCGGAAAATGTTTCACTGGAAACTACAATCAACGAGCTGTTAAAAGGCCCGATGGACATTGATAACATGACAATAGATATACCTCCTGAAACAAAGCTTTTGGGAATACAAATGGAAGATGGCATCACCTACATAAACTTCAGCAGAGAGTTTAATGATTTGGCAAATTCAAAAGATAGTGAAGAAATGGTGCTTAAGGCAATTAAACTATCAGCAATGCAGCACCCGGAAGTCCAAGATGTAGAAATACTTGTAGAAGGCAAAGCCTATTCAGGTTCAACCAGCCTGGATGAAATATCGGTGTTTGCTAATGAGTGGTAAAGAATTAATCGGGCTGCTGAATAATGGCAGCCTGATTTTCTAACTGATAAAACAAAGGAGAATAAAAAATGCGACCAGATAATCGGGGATACAACGAACTAAGGCCTGTTAAGATAATACCTAATTTTATTTCATATGCCAGCGGGTCAGCTTTGATCGAATTTGGCAATACTAAGGTGATTTGCACCGCTACATTGGAAGATAAAGTACCTGCTTTTTTGAAAGGTACGGGCAAAGGATGGTTAACCGGCGAGTATGCAATGATACCTGCATCCACTCAAACAAGAAAAACCAGGGAATCTACTAAGGGAAAGCTTGAAGGAAGGACGCAGGAGATACAGAGGCTGATCGGACGTTCTTTGCGTTCCGTATTGGATTTGGATATAATAGGAGAGAGAACCATATGGATTGATTGTGATGTAATACAAGCAGACGGTGGGACCCGTACTGCTTCGATTACAGGTGGTTTCATTGCTTTGGTTCATTGTATAAATTGGATGATAGACCATGAAATGATTGAAAAGAGCCCAATAAACAGCTATATTGCAGCAGTCAGTGTGGGGATCTGCGAAGGACAAGCTGTTTTAGACATGTGTTTTGAAGAGGATTCAAATGCAAAGGTAGACATGAATCTGGTCATGAATAATAAAGGTGAATTTATAGAGATACAGGGCACAGGTGAGGACAGGCCCTTTTCTCTGGAAGAATTGCAGCAGATGTTGGATTTAGGAAGAAAAGGCATTATGGAATTAATACAGCTGCAAAAAGATTCCTTAGGCAGTCTGAATGAACTGGTGGATGAAGCTCCATGAAACGATTGGTTATAGCAAGCAATAATGATGGAAAAATAAAAGAAATACGAAAGGTGTTTTCAGGATTAGATCTGGAAATAGTTTCCCTGAAAGATTTGGGACTAAGCCTTTCCATTGAGGAAGACAAGCCGGATTTTGCTGGAAACTCCTATAAAAAGGCAAGTGAAGTCAGCAAGTATACCGGAGAAATAGTATTGGCAGATGATTCAGGGTTGGAAGTGGAAGCGCTGGGAAACAAACCAGGCGTCTATTCGTCAAGATTCGCCGGAGAACATGCAACTGATGAAGAAAACAACAAGAAGCTTTTGCGCCTGATGAAAGATATACCAGCAGAAAAGCGCAAAGCCCGCTTCCGATGTGTTATAACAGTATATTGGCCTGACGGGTCTTATTTGCAGGCCGAAGGAACATGTCCGGGAAGGATAGGATTTGAACCTAAAGGCAATGAAGGATTCGGCTATGATCCTTTATTCATAGTGGACGGCTTAAACAAGACCATGGCTGAACTAACCTTGGAAGAAAAAAACAAAATCAGCCATCGGGCTATGGCATTAAAGTCCATGAAAAACCTCTTATTATCTGGATCGTTTTTGAGATAGAATTTACACTTGACGAATTTTCGCATATAGGTTATACTTTTTCTTGCGCCTTCAAATAGAGTGGTTTTAAGAGAAATCGAATAATATTGACATGTACAGATAAGAGTGATATAATACATTGTCGTCAGCGGTTTAATGCGGGTGTAGTTCAATGGTAGAATTCCAGCCTTCCAAGCTGGCCGTGTGGGTTCGATTCCCATCACCCGCTCCATGAGCGCCTGTAGCTCAGCTGGATAGAGCAACGGACTTCTAATCCGTAGGCCAGGGGTTCGAATCCCTTCAGGCGCGCCAGATTTAGTTAATACGGTGAGTGTAGTTCAGTTGGTTAGAGCGCCAGATTGTGGCTCTGGAGGTCGTGGGTTCGAATCCCATCACTCACCCCATTTGAAATATATTATATGTTGGGGCGTAGCCAAGTCGGTAAGGCACGGGACTTTGACTCCCGCATGCGTAGGTTCGAGTCCTGCCGCCCCAGCCATTTTGATTGTATTGCGGGCGTGGCGGAATTGGCAGACGCGCTAGACTTAGGATCTAGTGCCGCAAGGCGTGGGAGTTCAAATCTCTTCGCCCGCACCAATCACAGCAAAAAAGTTAAGCGGGAGTGGCTCAGTGGTAGAGCGTCGCCTTGCCAAGGCGAATGTCGCGGGTTCGAATCCCGTCTTCCGCTCCATTTTATAATTATATTTTACTGACGTGGCTTGACCTTGAGCGCGGGTGTAATTCAATGGTAGAATACCAGCCTTCCAAGCTGGCTGTGTGGGTTCGATTCCCATCACCCGCTCCATAAGCGCCCATAGCTCAGCTGGATAGAGTAACAGACTTCGAATCTGGAGGTCGTAGGTTCGAATCCTACTGGGCGCGCCAAATTTACACGTAGTATATGGACCATTAGCTCAGTTGGCAGAGCACCTGACTCTTAATCAGGGTGTCCGGGGTTCGAGTCCCTGATGGTCCACCAAGCAAA
>LFTC01000031.1 GCA_001512915.1 Clostridiales bacterium DTU083
TATATTACCCCATAACCAGTTGCTTCGGTACGGCCCAGAGATCCTCCCATGCCCACCGGTTTACCCGTTATCATGCCGGGATAACTGCCGCCGGTGATTGTCTCGTATTCGTCCAGCATCCAGAGCATATTCTGAGCATTGGTCATAACATCAGGGGCAGGCACATCAATGTTTGGCCCTAACTGATCAGCCAGCTGCCTGACATATCCCCGGCATAGTCTTTCCTGTTCGGTCTGAGAGAGCTGACGGGGATCACAAATTACTCCCCCTTTGCCTCCGCCTAAAGGAATGTCAACAACCGCACATTTCCATGTCATCCACATGGCAAGGGCTCTCACCGTATCAGCTGTTTCTTCAGGATGGAAGCGGATTCCGCCCTTAGCGGGCCCCCGGGCAGTATTATGCTTGATACGGAAGGCTTTAAAAACCTTGGTAGAACCGTCATCCATTTTGACCGGTATGGTGAAGTGAATTTCCTTCATGGGCTGGCGCAACAGCTCACGTATGCCGCTGTCCAGGTTAAGAAGTTCCGCAGCTTTGTCGAATTGTTCCTGAGCGCTTTCAAATGGGTTATATGCTTTCTCTGACATAACAGGCCTCCTAAACTTCTTGAATATTGCCTCTTTTTATGCAAATATATACAATGATTAAATTATAACTATGAAAAAGCTGTAAGTCAATTGATTAACAAGGTCATTTTGGCTTTAGTATAAAATTGATGGTGACAGAATGAGATTTCCATGCTATAATACTTTACTGTAGCGTATTCGGTTGCCAATATAGCTCAGTTGGTAGAGCAGCAGTCTCGTAAACTGCAGGTCAGGGGTTCGAGTCCCCTTATTGGCTCCATCACAGACGGGGTGTAGCGCAGTTTGGCAGCGCGTTTCGTTCGGGACGAAAAGGTCGCAGGTTCAAATCCTGTCACCCCGACCAATCCCGCTTACC
>LFTC01000039.1:0-34745 GCA_001512915.1 Clostridiales bacterium DTU083
GATTTAGTTTAAAGCGGAACAATGAGGGTAAATAATTATTACTCGTTGTTCCGCTTTTTTTAATAGAAAAAATATATTCAGGCAAGGATAACATTATAAGTCTAAAAATAAGTGGAGTGGAGATTATGTCAAAAAATACTTCAAATAAAAATGGTTTTCAGCCATTTATTCCGGCCCATATGAAACTGCCGGAATTCACTGGTACTTCCCTTATTACCGGATTAATAATGGCGGTGGTATTCGGTGCTGCCAATGCCTACCTGGGTCTGAAGGTGGGCATGACCATCAGTGCTTCCATACCCGCAGCGGTCATTTCCATGGGTATTATACGGGGTATCATGAAAAGGGATTCAATATTGGAGAATAATATGGTTCAAACCATTGGTTCTGCCGGTGAGTCACTGGCTGCAGGTGCCATATTTACCCTGCCTGCCCTTTTCGTATGGTCGGCAGAATGGGGGCTGGGATCGCCCAGCCTGATTACTATAACTATTCTGTCTCTCTTTGGCGGAATCCTGGGCACCTTGTTTATGATACCTTTAAGGAAAGCCCTGATCGTAAAGGAACATGAAACCCTGCCCTACCCTGAAGGCACAGCCTGTGCCGAGGTTTTGCGGGCGGGCGAGGAAGGCGGAGAAAAGGCCAAAACGACTTTTCTGGGCCTAGCAATAGGTGCAGTCTATAAATTTATTGCAGACGGCTTCCGCCTCTTTCCCAGTTCCGTTGAAGCCAAAATACCAGGTTATAAAGGAGCTGCCATCGGTGCAGATATCCTGCCTGCCCTGCTTGGCGTGGGGTATATCATAGGACCTAAAATATCAGCCTATATGCTGTCGGGAGCAGTTTTGGGCTGGTTTGCAATCATTCCTCTCATTCTCTACGTGGGCAGCGGCGGCCAGGTTATCCTGTATCCTTCGGATGTGCCCATCAGCCAGCTGGACCACTGGGGCATCTGGGATAATTACCTTCGGTATATAGGCGCTGGTGCTGTTGCTTTCGGAGGCATATTCAGCCTGATAAAATCTCTTCCCCTCATTGTCCGTACCTTCCGCGATGCCATTGGCAGCTATGCCAGGTCCGGCTTGGGGGACAAGGATGATATCCGTACCGACAGAGATATATCGTTGAAAGTATTGATTATCGGCTCCCTTGCCGTCATACTGGCCATGGCCATGCTGCCGATAGTGCCGGTCGGAATTCTGGGAGCTGTGCTCATAGCTGTATTCGGCTTTTTCTTTGCAACCGTTTCATCCAGAATTGTAGGCCTTATAGGAAGCTCGTCCAATCCTGTCTCCGGCATGACCATTGCAACTCTGATTATAACCGCCGTTATCTTTAAGGCAACAGGCAATGACGGCCAGGCAGGCATGATCGGCACTTTAAGCGTAGGTGCGGTAATCTGCATCATTGCAGCCTTGGCGGGTGACATGTCCCAGGATCTGAAAACCGGGTATCTGGTAGGGGCAACGCCTAAACTGCAGCAATATGGAGAACTCATCGGTTCAGTTGCAGCAGCCTTTGCCATCGGCGGCGTAATGGTCCTTTTAAACAATGCCTGGGGTTTTGGTTCCAGTGAACTGCCTGCTCCACAGGCCACCCTTATGCGCCTGGTAATCGAAGGAGTTATGGGAGGCAATCTGCCCTGGGTATTGGTGCTTACCGGGGTGGGCATAGGCATTGCCGTGGAATTATTAGGCCTGCCGGCATTGCCCATAGCAATCGGCCTGTATCTGCCGCTGCACTTGAGCACGGCAATTATGGCCGGAGGCTTGGTCAGAGGCTGGATGGAATACAGGCATAAAAGATCAGAGGATAAAAGCCTGGCCGAATATCAGACAGATTCCGGGGTGCTCTATTCTTCCGGCCTGATAGCGGGAGAAGGTCTTATCGGCATTTTGCTGGCGGTCTTTGCCGTGTGGGGTGTAAATCTTGATCTGGGCCTCAATATAGGACAAATAGGCGGCCTGATAGCATTTATGCTTCTGGTCCTTACCCTGGTATGGCAGACGGCATATAAGAAAAAAGTAAGGTGAGCTTCAAATGCGAAGCATGGTGCAGCGTTTGGAAGGAATCAGCGCTAAAAATTCCTTGGCGCTGATTCCCGTTAAGAGCAAGACAATAAAATGGGAAAATAAGGATAACGGCCTGATAGAGCTGCTTTTGCCCAGGGATGGGCTGATGGACAGGCTGGTCAGGCTCTTTAAGGATACGCCTGAAGTTATGCGGGTGCAGCTGGACGATCTGGGAACTTATGTCTGGCAGGCTGTTGACGGCAGCCGCACCATCGAGGATATCGGACTTCTTTTGAAAGCTGAATTCGGAGACAAGGCTGAGCCGGTTTATGAAAGACTGATAGTATTTCTTCAGTTATTGAAAAACAACGGCTTTATATCCTATTAGCTCTCTGCTGTTATTCTGCTTATTTATGAAACATATATAGCACGCCACTCTTTTTTCATGTATAATAGTCACTGGTACATTATAAAAGATAAATCGACAAATAAATGAGGTGACTTAATGAGTTTGGCGTTTATCCTCAGTGTATTGCTGGTATTGGGCGTGGTCTTCGTCAACGGCTGGACCGATGCACCTAACGCCATTGGAAGTGCTGTTGCAACCAGAGTGCTGCGCCCCCGGTCGGCCATTATCGTAGCAGTTGTTTTCAATTTTCTGGGCGTATTGCTCATGACCTTCATTTCAACTCAGGTGGCAGACACCATCAGCAACATGGTGGATTTTGGGCCTTCCGGCAGCCAACAATCACTTGTAGCATTGACTGCAGCCATGTTTGCCATCGTAGTCTGGGCAGTTGCCGCATGGTATTTCGGCATTCCCACCAGTGAAAGCCATGCGCTGATTGCCGGCATAACAGGCGCTGCCATAGCCCTTGGCGGTTTGTCTGCGGTCAACATGAAGGAATGGTCCAAGGTACTTATAGGACTTGTCGTATCTTCGGTATTAGGTTTCGGTTCCGGTTTCGGAATTGCCCGCTTCATTGAGAAAGTCTTTAGATGTGTACATAGGCAAAAAGCAGAGTCTTTTTTCAGGAAAGGACAGGCAGGTGCTGCCGCAGGAATGGCATTTCTTCACGGTGCCCAGGACGGTCAGAAGTTCATGGGCGTTTTTATGGTAGCCCTGTATTTGAACGGCATGGCGGAAAAAGCGGCTGACGGCACCTTTAACATTCCTTTTTGGGTAATGGTATTATGTTCTCTGACTATGGGTGTGGGAACGGCTGTCGGAGGATGGCGCATCATAAAAACAGTAGGAATGGACATGGTTAAGATGCATACATATCAGGGCTTTGCTTCCGACGCAGCTGCAGGAGCATGTCTGCTTTTGGCATCTCTCACCGGGCTTCCTGTATCCACCACCCATACAAAAACCACAGCCATAATGGGAGTAGGAACTTCCAGGCGGGTTTCCTCAGTCAACTGGGGAATTGCGCTGGAAATGATATATGCCTGGGTGCTTACCTTCCCAGGATGCGGCCTGATTGGATACCTTATGGCCAAGCTGTTTATGGCAATATTTTAAGTCTTTTCTAGCAATTTGAATGAGGTGAAAAAATGAAATTTGGAAAACGCAAGGAAACCAACTATTTTGAAATCCTTTATAAAATGGCAGAATGTTCTAACCAGGTTGCAATTCAGCTGGATGAACTTTTGCACAACTATACCGATGTGACCAGAAAAGTGGATGAAATCCACGAAGCCGAACATGAAGCCGACAAGCTGCTGCACAACCTGGTCCGTGCATTGAATATTGCTTTTATCACGCCTATCGACCGGGAGGATCTTATTGCAATAGGCCATGGCATTGACAGTATTACCGATTCCATTGAAGATGTGGCCAATCTGTTTGACATGTATTCCATTAAGGAAGTGGAGCCTGCCGCCCTGGACATGTCGGAACTGGCAAAAGACATCACCAGAAGCCTGACTGCTGCTGTAAAGGAATTTGAACAATTCCGCAGTTCCAAAAAGCTGCATGGTTTGATTGTAGAGGTAAACCGGATGGAGGAAAAGGGCGACGTGCTTCACAGGTCCAACGTGAAGGCCCTTTTTGACAACAATCATAAGTCGGATTTGGATAAGATAAAATGGAAGGATATATATGACTCCATGGAACGCATCTATGATATGTGTGAGGACGTGGCGGATATTATGGAAGGAATTGCGGTGAAAAACCGGTAAGTATGTATAAGTGCATATTTATATAAACAAGTACATATTAAATGGCGGTTCGCCTTGGGGGAGGTATAACCATGCGCTTGGAGAAAAGCAAGTCCTTGTGGGAGGAGTTTAAGAGTTTTGCGGTTCAGGGCAATGTAGTGGATCTGGCCATCGGCGTGATCATAGGCGGCGCATTTGGAAAAATAGTAACATCCCTGGTGAATGATATAATAATGCCGTTATTGGGATTGATTACCGGAGGCATTAATCTCACTGAGGCCAAATGGGTGATCCGGGAAGCGGTGAGCGAAGAAATACCGGAGCTGTCTTTGAATTACGGGCAGTTTTTGCAAAACATCATTGACTTCCTGATTATCGCTTTTTCAATTTTCATGGCAATAAGGCTGTTTAACAGGCTGACGAAAAAGCGGAAAGAAGAGGAAGAACCCCCAGCTGAACCTGAACCTTCCAAGGAAGAACTCCTCCTCACTGAAATCAGGGACATTCTTAAGGAACAAAGGAATTAGGCAGCAGTGATTAATAAATCCTGATTTCCTATTGAAATACTACAAATTGTGTAGTATAATATCAAGGCATACAATATAGTGTGCCTTGATATTTTTTTCAATTCAGACAGGGGCACGCTATGGGCTGTATTTCTTACATAATTAAAACTTAATTATTCATATTATAAAATAATTAAAGGATGAGGCAAATGAAAACGCTAAGCGATCTAATCGTCAGAAGGTTCACCAAGGAACTGGAAAACAATCCCGGCAAAACTGTGTACGACCTTTTTGAATGGAAAACAGTGGATGTAGTAATCAAAGATCGTACCAGCGGAAAAGTAATCTGCGACATGAAGGGGTTGGAATTTCCTGCTCATTATTCTCAGAATGCCTGCGATATCATAGCGGCCCACTATTTCAGAAAGGCCGGCGTGCCCAATGAAGCAGGGCATGAGCGCAGTATGAAGGAAGTTGCCCATCGCATGGTGGAATTCTGGACCAGCGCTTTGTTGGATGAGGGCATGATTGATGATGAAAACCAGAAACAGATCCTGTATGATGAGCTGGTTTATCTGCTTTTGTCCCAGGCCTGGGCTCCCAATTCCCCCCAATGGTTTAATACCGGCCTGAAACTGGCTTATGGCATTGGCGGAGAATCCGACGGCCTGTACTATTACGATCCGGAAAAGAAAAGGGTCTTGGAAAGCAAGGACCGCTATACCCGCACCCAGGCTTCCGCCTGTTTTATTGTCTCCATTGAGGACAAGCTCCTGGGGGAGAAGTCCATTTCTGAGCACTATGTGACCGAAACCAAGCTTTTTAAGGGCGGATCAGGCACCGGCACTAATTTTTCCACCCTGCGGGCTGAAGGTGAACGGCTGTCAGGAGGAGGTTATTCATCAGGTCTGCTTAGCTTTTTGAAAGGATTTGACAGAAATGCCGGTGCCATTAAATCAGGCGGCACCACCCGAAGGGCTGCCAAAATGGTAATCGTGGATGACGATCATCCGGATATTATGGATTTCATCACCTGGAAGGCCAAAGAGGAAGATAAGGTGCGTGCCCTGGGTAAGATGGGCTATGATACCGATTTCAACGGAGACGCCTATAACACCGTTTCCGGACAGAACAGCAACAACTCCGTCCGTCTTTCCGATGAAACCATGTCCAAAATATTGAACCTGGACAAGGATCCGGATGCAACCATAGAATTGAAGGGCAGAGTTGATCCTTCAGTTAACAAAAAGCTTTCTGTTAAGAAATTATGGGATGCCATCAACCAGTCAGCATGGAGCTGTGCCGATCCCGGACTTCAGTTCCACGGCAGATTCAATGAGTGGCACACCTGTCCTGCCGGTGAAGACGGCCAGGCTTGGGCAAAGCATAACCAGATAAATGCCACCAATCCGTGCAGTGAGTATGCTTTTCTGGATGATACGGCATGTAACCTGGCATCCATCAATTTATACAAGTTTTACAATCCTGAAACCGGTGAATTCCTGGTGGAAGACTTTAAGCATGCCATTGCTCTCATTCAATTGGTATTGGAGGCTTCCATCCACTGGGGCCACTATCCCACCAAACATATTGCAAGGCGCTCTTACCTGTTCCGCACAACAGGCCTGGGCCCTGCAAATCTGGCTTCGCTTCTGATGGCTGCCGGCCTGCCTTATGATTCTGATGAAGCCAGAGCGCTGGCAGCCGCCATCCAGGGAATAATGACAGGCTATTCCTATTATGTGTCTTCCCTGATGGCACAAAAGCTGGGCCCCTTTGAAAAATATAATATAAACGCCGAGCATATGCTGCGAGTGATCCGCAACCACTGCCGGGTTGCCGGTGCCAGGGATGATGATTATGAAGGTCTGAGTTATCAGCCCATTGAGGTAAATCATGAACTTTTGAATACATTAGGCTTTGATAATATAAGCGATTCCCTGAAAGAGGTTTGGAATCAGGCATATGAAAGCGGCACCAGTTTTGGATACCGCAATGCCCAGGTAACGGTAGTAGCTCCTACCGGCACAATTTCATTTGCTATGGACTGCGGTGCCACTTCCATTGAACCTTTTTATGCCCATGTGATCTACAAAAAACTGGTAAGCGGCGGTGCCATGACCATAGTAAATCCGGTTATTGAGACAGCGCTGAAAAACCTGGGTTATACTGAAGAGCAGATAGACGCCATTGTCAGCTATATCCTGAGGCGGGATGAAGAGGGCAATCTGGTAGACGGCAAGATTGAAGGGGCGCCATACCTGAAGCCTGAGCACTATCCCATATTTGATACTGCCACCAAGTGCGGCACAGGCAGCCGGTTTATCTCTCCAGAAGGCCATGTGCTGATGGTTTCAGCCATTACTCCAATGATATCGGGCTCGGTATCCAAAACCGTTAACCTGCCCAATTCAGCCACCGTGGAGGATATAGAAAAGATTCACCTGCTGGCATATACCACTGGTACCAAGGCCATAGCCATCTACCGGGACGGTTCCAAAGCCAGCCAGCCTCTTACCACAGGGGTTTCTTCCGACGGCGAGAAAAAGCTGGAAGATATGACATACCAGGAGCTGCTGGAGCTGGCCCAAAAGAGCCGCAGCAATGTTCCGGTGCGGATCAAAGCCAGAGACAGAAGGGTAGGCTTTACCCACAGTGCCAAAATTGGAGATATAGAGCTGTATGTAACCGTCAACTTCTATCCCAACGGCAAGATAGCCGAGCTCTTCATATCCACCGATAAGGAAGGCACGGTTGTTAAGGGCTTGCTGGCTTCCCTGTCCAAGGCCATTTCCAACATGCTGCAGTACAATATTCCGCCCCAGGAAATTTCCCGCATGCTGAGAGGCCAGCAGTACGAGCCTTCAGGCTTTGTAAGCAGGCACCCATATATTAAACAGGCTACATCCATATCGGATCTGGTAAGCAAAATAATCGACATAGAGCTGGGCGACTTCTCCAGGTGCCAGGTTAAGCCCAACGGAAAGGATGCCATTTTATCTGCAAAGGACTTAGTGGAACTGATGGCCAAAAAAGGTTATACAACAGAGTCCTACCCTGTCTCCGTATCAGCATCCGGCAACCCTTCCAAAGAAGATGATGCGGAAGGCGAAAGGGTTTACGGAGAAGTTTGTGCCAGCTGCGGCAGCACAAGGCTGAGGAGAAACGGCACCTGCAAGGTGTGCGAAGACTGCGGAGCCACTACAGGTTGTTCATAATATGCAAAAAGGTATAAACAATTTACTCCCCCTCATGTAATATGAGGGGGTTATTAGTTTAGAGAATATTCACGCTGAAAAAAGAGAACATTATTCCAGATCGATATATGCAGCTTTGTAATGAAAAATCCATAGAAATTTATTTGGAAGGAGATGCCGTTGTTAAGGCTGACCCATCATTAATAGAAAGAGCTGTCGATAATTTTATTATTAATGGAATTGACAATACACCAGAAGCTTGTAAACCCGGCATTAGAATAATGGCAGAGTTATATTCAGGTTTAAATGGTCATAGTGTGTTGATATTTGTAAAGGTCCTCAATTATGTTTTTCATTTTATATATGTTGAAAGCTTATGCTGTAATTATGTTATAATATATCCAATAATTATTTATACGGAGCGGATAGGCAACAGGATGCATTCATTATTTAATTAGGGGGCGTGCAGATGAAAATACTAAATTTTGGTTCACTGAATATCGATTATGTATACGAAGTTGACCATATGGTACAGCCGGGGGAAACACTTCGCGCAAAAAGCAGGCAGGTGTTTTGCGGCGGCAAGGGTCTGAACCAGTCAACTGCTCTGGCCAATGCAGGTGCGGAAGTATATCATGCAGGCATTGTAGGCCAGGACGGCACCATATTGCTGGATGCCCTGAGGAAAGCAGGGGCGGACACATCCCTGGTTAAAATGGTTGAAGGCGAATCCTCCCATACCTTCATACAGGTAGATCCAAACGGGCAGAACTCCATCCTCTTCTTTGCCGGCGACAACCTGGCCATAACTGAAGATTTCATTGATGAGGTTATCAGCAGATTTCGGCCGGGCGACTATATCCTGCTGCAGAATGAGCTGAACAATACCCCTCTCATTATGGAAAAAGCCCATCAGCAAGGTTTGAAAATTGTGCTCAATCCTTCACCCATACAGAAAGCTGTTCTCGATTACCCCCTTCACCTGGTACATATCTTTATGGTGAATGAAATAGAAGGCAGCTTGCTGAGCGGAAAGTCTGAACCGGAAGAGATACTGTCCTCATTAACTGAAAAATATCCCGATTCCAATATCATTCTTACTTTGGGTGAAAAGGGTGCCTATTATGCGTACAGGGAAGAGAGAATCTTTCAGCCTGCTTATCCGGTGGAAGCGGTGGATACCACGGCTGCCGGTGACACCTTTACCGGCTTTTTCCTGGCTGCCTATACCGAGGGCAAATCAGTGAAGGAATCCATGGAACTGGCTGCAAAGGCATCTTCCATTACGGTTACCCGCAAAGGCGCAGCCCCGTCCATACCAAAGCTAGAGGAAGTAATATGATAAAAAATGTATACAGGCCAAACGGCCTGTTATTTTTTTTCTTAAGAAAATCTTAAAGAGTTAAGCTATTGGTTTTTAAAATAAAAAGTTGCATAATATGGTAAGAAAATGTAAATAGCGAAGCGGGATGCTGGAGGGTATATCAATGTACAATGTATTGATCTGCGATGATGAAAAGGATATTGTATCTGCACTGAAAATATACCTGTCATCAGAAAACTACAATACATACGAAGCTTATACCGGCAGGCAGGCCATAGAAATAATTAAGAACAATGACATTCATTTGATCCTCCTGGATATTATGATGCCTGAAATGGACGGCATTACAGCCATGGTAAAGATTCGAGAGGAATACAATATTCCAATCATCTTGCTGACTGCCAAAAGCGAGGATACGGACAAGGTATTAGGTCTTAACATCGGGGCTGATGACTATATTACAAAACCCTTCAATCCCATGGAAGTGCTTGCCAGGGTTAAGTCCCAGCTCAGGCGCTATATGCATCTTGGAGGAGGAAAGGTTAAAACTGGCAGGATAACCATAGGCGGCATAGAGCTGGATGATAAGTCTAAAACCGTTACCCTGGACGGGGAACCTGTCAGCCTGACTCCTAAGGAATATGAAATATTAAAGCTTCTTATGGAACATCCGGGGCAGGTGTTTTCACCCAGGGATATTTATAAACGAGTCTGGCAGGAAGCACCTTATGGTTCTGAAAGCACAGTTGCCGTGCACATACGGCATTTGAGAGAGAAGCTGGAAATAAATCCTGCTGAGCCCAGATACCTGAAGGTGGTATGGGGCCAGGGATATAAAATAGAACAGGGTGAAGAAGTATGAACAAGCTGACGCATAATTTTGCCGCCAAGGTAACCGCCGTATTGCTCTTTACAATAACGGTAATTATGGCAATAGGCGGGCTTATAGGCATATACTACATGTCGGAGCACTATTTTTTTGAGCCGACAGTTGACAGGGCAAGGGAAGATATATTTGAGGGCATAACCAGAAGGTATGCCAACATTGTGTTCTATGAATACTTTGACATCTACCAGAATGATGATATGCCCAGTGCAGAATATATCAGGCGGTACGAGGAATACTTTTCACCTGCAAACACAAATTTTTTATTTAATCTGAAAAACGAGAAAGGGGAAATCGTACTAAGCAATTATTCCGGCCAGGAGATTCAATTCAGCCGTACCTACTACTATGAGCAGCACAATGATGGAGGAGCTAAAGAAACATATACAATAGAGTGTTTTGTTAATAAAACCTTAAGCGCCAGCGACAGTTATGCTTCAGCCGAGTATTGGATTAATACTGCTTACTCCATGCGCTATGTCATTGTTGCGGTTACGATTATTTCTTTCATTGCCTGCATCCTGCTCTATGTTTTTCTTATGTGTTCTGCCGGCCGCAGAACAGACCGGGATCAGATAACTCCCAACGGTTTGGATAAAATCCCCTTCGATATATTCTTCGGCGGAGTAATGATTATCGGCATCATAGTGCTTGATGTTTTCGATACTTTGCTCTATAGGAATACAGCTGAGACCATAATAATAATTACAATCATGGCAGCTGTATATGCCCTGCTGTTTCTGATGCTGTCCATGAGCTTTGCCACCAGGTACAAGCTGGGCGGCTGGTGGAGAAACACAGTTATTTACCGTATTTTCAGGTTTTTCTACAGGATAGTTTATAAAATATTCAGCAGCATTAAATACCTGCTGCAGCATATCTCCATTATTTGGAAGGCTGTTCTGGCCTTGGTTGGCCTGGCGGCTGCGGAACTTTTTATTATTCTCTTAACTGCCTACCGCCTGGAAATGCAGCTTTTAATATGGTTTTTCGGAAAGCTTTTATTAGTACCGCTGATTCTGTTTATTATAATTCAAATGGAGAAGCTGCAAACCGGCAGCCAAAAAATTGCTTCTGGCGACCTGGATTACCGGGTTGATACCCGGCGCATGTTCTGGGAATTCAAAAAGCATGGGGAAAACTTAAATAATATCAGTCTGGGTATGTCCAGGGCTGTGGACGAACGCATGAAAAGCGAAAGGTTCAAAACCGAACTGATAACCAATGTGTCACATGATATCAAAACTCCGCTTACATCCATAATCAACTATGTGGACCTTTTAAATAGAGAAGATCTGCCGGACGGTACCATTAAGGAATATGTGGGTGTGCTTGTGCGCCAGTCTTCCCGCCTTAAAAAGCTTATTGATGACCTGGTTGAAGCATCCAAGGCATCCACGGGCAATATTGTTGTTAACAGCACCCGTACGGAAATAGGCGTGCTGCTGACACAGGCCGCCGGTGAATATGAGGAAAGGCTTAGGAGTAATGAGCTGGAGCTTATTCAGAACCAGCCGGAGGAAGAAGTATATATCATGGCCGACGGCAGGCTTTTGTGGAGAGTTTTTGACAATCTGATGAACAATATCTGCAAGTACTCCCAGCCCGGCACCCGGGTTTATCTGGATCTGGAAAAGGTTAACGGAGAAGTTGTCATTACCTTTAAGAATATATCCAGGAACCCGCTGAATATAAGCAGTGAGGAACTGCTGGAGAGATTTGTCCGGGGCGACAGTGCAAGAAGCACCGAAGGCAGCGGCCTGGGCTTGTCCATCGCTAAAAGCCTGGTGGAACTGCAGGGGGGCAAATTGGATTTGGCAATCGATGGAGATCTGTTTAAGGTAATTTTGAAATTCAAAACTGTCCGGTAAAGCCGCAGGATGTGCTGATTGCAATTGCAAGCAAAAAGGGAAGGGAGAAACAGAAGTGAAGACCGTTTCATTCATTAATTATATAGTAGCCTTGTTATTCTTTATACTTTACTCCTACCAGCTCCTTTATATATTGATTCCGTTCATAAAGAAAAGCAAACCATATAAAAATGCTAAACTGCACAGGTACGCGGTGCTTATTGCAGCACGCAATGAGGAAGCTGTCATAACCCGCCTGATTGAAAGCATCCGCCATCAAAACTATCCTTCCCGTCTGATAAAAATCTTTGTTGTGGCAGATAACTGCACGGATAATACTGCTGAAGCCGCAAGGAGGGCAGGAGCTGTTGTCTGGGAACGCTTTAACAGGCGTAAAATAGGCAAAGGATATGCGCTGGCCTTTTTGCTGGAACAAATTGAGAGGGCCTATCCCGGCAAGCCTTTTGATGGATATTTTGTGTTTGATGCAGACAACCTGCTGGATGAAAACTATATTTCTGAAATGAACAAGTGCTTTTCGCAGGGCCACCGTATTATTACCAGCTGCAGAAATTCCAAGAACTATGGCAGCAATTGGATTTCTGCCGGATACGGGCTTTGGTTTCTGCGGGAATCCCAGTATGTGAACCGTTCCAGGGCCCTGCTTGGAACAAGCTGTGCCGTAACAGGCACAGGGTATCTTTTCCACCGGGAAATACTGGAGCAGGCAGGAGGCTGGAAATATTTCCTGCTTACAGAAGATATAGAGTTCAGCGTCCACAATATAATAAAAGGAGAAAAAATAGCCTATTGTGAATCTGCCGTATTCTTTGATGAGCAGCCCACAAGGTTCAGCCAGTCCTGGTATCAGCGGATGCGCTGGACCAAGGGAAGTATTCAGGTATGCAGGAAATATGGCCTGGAATTGATAAAATCCATATTTCGAAACAGAAGCTTTTCCAGTTATGATATGGCAGCAACCATTTTCCCGCCTATTACCCTGACTGCTGTGAGCGGCACAATCAATCTCATCGGGGCAGCAGTTGCTTTGTCTTCGAAACATAACATGGTTGCATTTATCCAATCCTTAGGGCAGTCAGTCTTAAATGCCTATTTAATGTTTTACGCCATCGGCCTTATTACTACAATTACCGAGTGGAAGCATATTTACTGCCCTGCTGGCAAAAAGGTGCTCTATACTTTTACCTTCCCTTTCTTTATACTTACCTATGTTCCTATCACAATAGTGACCTTATTCAAGAAGGTGGAATGGAGGCCCATAGAGCACACCGAATCCATTTCCCTCAAAGAAGTACGTAAGGTCAGCGATTAAATCAAGCCTTTGCAAAGGCTTATTTTATTACAGGATTCGGCTTGTCCTTTACTTTTTTACCGGTATAGGTTAAAATAAATCTTGTAGTATTTGTAGAATGAGTAGGGTTTATAAATATTTTTGCAGGACGGCAGGATGGCAGGGTGGTAGAAATATTGTAAAATGTACCGCACTCCATTTGGGGTGTTTTTTATTTCCCAAATCCTGCCCCCAACCCGCTCAGACAGTAAGAACAGGAACGGGGGATTTGGATCATGTCAAAAATCAAATTCTATCAAGGGAACAATCTGCCCTTGGAAATGCACAAAGTCCGCATTATTCAAAAACTAAATCTGATACCTGTGGACCAGCGGCTGAAAGCCATGTCCGAAGCAGGCAACAACACTTTTCTCCTGCGCAACCGGGATGTTTTTTTGGACATGCTCACAGACAGCGGCACCAATGCCATGAGCGACAACCAATTGGCAGCCATGATGCAGGCGGATGACAGCTATGCCGGTTCTGAAACCTTTTTCAGGCTGGAGGCAAAGCTGACTGAGATATTTGGAACAAGATTTTTCCTGCCTGCACACCAGGGCCGGGCATGTGAGCACATTATCTCCAAGGTTTTTGTTAAGCCGGGTTCTGTTATTCCGATGAACTACCACTTTACCACGACCAAATCGCACATTACCCTGTGCGGCGGCCGGGTAGAAGAGGTATTTGCCGATGAAGCCCTTAAGGTTAAAAGCGATCATCCTTTCAAGGGTAACATTGACATAGACAAGCTGGTTGACCTGATTGAAAAGGAAGGCCCGGAAAACATTCCCTTTGTAAGAATGGAAGCAGGCACCAACTTAATCGGCGGTCAGCCCTTCTCCTTGGAAAACCTGAGGCAGGTCCGGGAAGTGTGCGACAAATACGGAATCCTGCTGGTACTTGATGCAAGCCTGCTGGCTGACAACCTGTACTTTATCAAGAAGCGCGAAGAGGCTTGCAAGGACATGAGCATCAGGGAAATAACCCGTGCCATGGCTGATTTGTGCGACATCATATATTTCTCCGCCCGCAAGCTGGGCTGTGTCCGCGGCGGCGGAATCTGCACCGACAGCCCCGAACTGGCAGATAAGATGAGGGAACTGGTTCCCCTGTATGAAGGTTTCCTTACATATGGCGGCATGTCCGTTCGAGAAATGGAAGCCCTTGCTGTGGGCTTGGAGGAGACCATGGATGAGGATATGATAAATCAGGGTCCTGAATTCATCGCCTGCATGGTAAAGGAATTGGAAAGACGGGGTATTCCAGTTGTCACTCCTGCCGGCGGCTTAGGATGCCATGTTGATGCCATGGCCTTTGTAGACCATGTTCCGCAGCATCAGTATCCTGCTGGTGCACTGGCAGCCGCACTCTATATTGTCAGCGGCGTTAGAGGCATGGAACGGGGCACCCTGTCTGAACAGAGGGATGAGGATGGCAATGAAGTCTTTTCCAACATGGAACTGGTGCGCCTGGCTCTGCCCCGCAGGGTATTTACTTATTCCCAGGTTATGTACACGGTAGACCGTTTGACCTGGCTGTATGAAAACAGAAAGCTGATAGGCGGCCTTAGGTTTGTGGAAGAGCCGAAAGTGCTGCGTTTCTTCTTCGGCAGGCTGGAACCTGTCAGCGATTGGCAGATCAAGCTTGTGGAAAAATTCAAGGAGGACTTTGGCGGCAGCCTGTAAAAATAAAGAACCGGGGCATAGATGCCTCGGTTCTTTCAATTATTATGGATGTGTTTTACTTTATAATCAGGTAATCTACAAGATCCAGCTTTTCTGCTCCGTCTGCTGTAATCAGGTAGCCGTCTTCAACCCTGAATCCGCCCCATGGAGTATCGAATACGGGAACGTCAAGAGACACCACCATACCCTCTTGGAATACGCTGTCCTGGGTGGGGCCGAAGAAGGGGGGCTCAAATTCCATTACGCCTATGCTGTGCATTCCTGTGTGCTGGAAGTATTTTTCAAGGCCTGCTTCATCCATGATCCTTCTGGCAAGGGCTTCAATTTCTCTGCCTTCAATGCCCGGGCGGAGAGCAGCATAGCATTCCTCATGAGCTTTTTTGGCAGCCAGCAGAGCCTTCTGAGCTTCCTTGTTATGGTCGCCTATAAAAATGGGCCTTGCAATGGCACCGTGGTAGCCTTCATATCTGGGAGCAACGGTCAGATGCACAAAGTCGCCTTCCTTCATCTGCCTGAAGGAAGTTCTTGTAATTACATGGCAGGCGTTTTCTCCTGAGCCGACCATTGTATCCACTCCGGTGCCTTCAGCTCCCGCCATTCTGATGGTGTATTCCACAATTGCTGCAACTTCTCTTTCATATGCTCCGTCCTTTATTGCATCTATTGCAGCTTCTATTCCCCTCTGGGCAATATGGTAAGCATAACGGATAACTTCAATTTCTGCTTCGGACTTGACAGCCCTAAGCATGCAAACATCATATTCCACGTCAACCCACTCTGCGCCGGGGAAGGTATCAACGAACTTTTGGTAAGTATAGGCTCCCATCAGGCTGCCGCCGGCAATTCCGATTCTCCTGATCTTATCCGGATCAATAAGATCGGAGACCACTTGTTTGAGGGTTTCAAACTTGGTATGAACAAAGTCTACATAGGGATGTTCAAATTCACGTATAACTCTTACATTCTCAATCTTGCCCACAAGTTTTGCATATCCTTCACTTTCAGGACCGGTGATCAGGATGGGATCCTTATCCTTGGTCATCAATACGCCTGCTACTTCAAAGTGAACTGGGAAGTTTGCCAGCCATCTTGCATGGGCGGGGCCGAATGTAAATCTGTCATCTGCATAAGCAAAGAACAGATCCAGGTCCTTTTTGTCCATCAGTTCCTGTATTTTTTTCCAGCGCACCCGGTATTCGCTGTCAGGGATGGTTGGCATATTCCTTCTCATTATAATATTCTCCTTTCTTTAAGTTTATTTTTGTTATAATTATGGTATAATTAGGCCTGTATATTAGTACATTCGATGCAAAAATCAAAAACCCTTTTTTTATTAACAAAAAAGAACATAATCGAACATAAATGATAATAACAAAAATTTATACATATTTCAAACTAATGTCTGTAAATCCGGCAGGAATATATAAAAGCGATAACGAAATTAAGAAGCAGAAAAAGCACAAATGAAACCAAAGAAAAATAAAGGAGCCGCTATGTTCGCCATAGAAAGACAGGCACGAATCAAGGAAATACTGCTTAAAGAGAAGCGGGTGGATGTAATCGAACTAAGCAAGATGTTTTCTGTTACGGAAGTAACCATCCGCCGTGATCTGGACAAGCTTGCACGGGAAGGGTTTCTGATTAAAACCTATGGGGGAGCTGTTTTAAACGAGAAGCAGTTTGCTGCTTTGTCCGAATCAGGGTTGGATGCTGTGGATGAAACCAGCCCGGAAAAACAGATGATTGGAAAAATTGCCGCTACTATGGTGGAAAACGGAGATGCTATTTTTATAAGCCCGGGCACCACGTGCCTTGAAATTGCGCGGAACATTAAAAATAAGCGTCTTACAGTAGTTACCAATGATATCCTGATCGGCTATGAATTGAAGGACTGCCCGGGAATCAAGACAATCATCACCGGCGGAGATCTGCTGCAGTCCACCTCTTCTCTGATAGGGGGCTTTGCTCTTCAGGCTTTGCAGGATATTTACATCAACAAGGCATTTATTGGCGTAAAAGGGATACACTTCCATTCTGGTTATACGGTAGACAGGCATGAAGAAGTCATGGTATTGAGCAAGGTAATCCGAAAATCCAATGATGTTATCATTGCTGCTGATTATACAAAATTTAACCATACTGCCTTTGCCAAGCTGGGTGATCTGCACATAGCCAAAAAGGTCATCTCCAATAAGCAGGTGCCGACGGAATATAAGCAGTTTTATTTTGAAAACAACATAAGGCTGTATACCACCTTTGAATTTGAATGATCCCATCCATCGGTTTTCTTATAGCAAATTGCAGAGAAATGAGGGATTATGCTTGGGCAGTTACTTGGAAATGCGTAATATAACAAAAAAATTCAGCGATAATGTTGTTCTTGATAGAGTAAATTTCAGAGTGGAAAAGGGCCAGGTGCATGCTTTGATTGGTGAAAACGGCTCCGGAAAAACCACTTTGATGAATATTCTTGCCGGCCTTTATACTCCAAACGACGGCGAGATATATATAGATGGAGAAAAGGTTGTAATTGATTCTCCCATAAAAGCGCAGAATACGGGCATTTACATGATACACCAGGAATTGAGGCTTTTTCCCGACTTGTCTGTAGCTGAAAATATATTTGTAAAGAGGGAGCCTTTAAAGAGAAGTTTCCCTGTGCCTGTAATTGACTGGGCCAAAGTATACCAGGAAACCGAGAGGTATTTAAAATATTTTCAATTAAACATTAATCCCCGGACACCGGTGGGATATCTCAGCTACGGCCAGCAGAAGTTTATTGAAATAATCAAAGCTATTTCCCATAAATCCGATATATTGATCATGGACGAAACAACGGCTGCCCTCACGGAAAAAGAGATCCAGCTGTTGTTTGACACTATCCGTGAAATTAAAAAGCTCGGGGTTACCGTTATATTTATTTCCCATCGGCTTGGTGAAGTGAAGCAGATTGCCGATGCGGTTACCATTTTGCGTGACGGCGAGGTGGTAGGCAGCGGAAAGATGAATGATATGGACATGGCGGATATGATTCAGGCCATGGCCGGAAAAGACATTGAAGACAGGTATCCAAAGATAAAAGTTAAGCTGGGCGGCGAAGTGCTGCGTGTAGAAAATCTTAATTACGAAAGCTTGCTGCAAAATATTAATTTAGATTTAAGAAAGGGCGAGATATTAGGAATTGCAGGTTTGAGCGGTGCCGGAAGAAAAACTCTGGCCAAGGTGTTGTTTGGCATCAACTCACCTTTTACAGGCACTATTAAAATTAACGGCAAGTCCTTCAGCAGGATGACGCCTCAAATGGCTATGAAGAACGGCCTCTGCTTTGTAGCCGGCACCGGTACGGAGGAAAGCCTGATCAAACAAATATCTGTAACGAAAAATATTACCATTACCAACCTGAAGCGGGTTTCCAAAGCAGGGTTTTTAAATCCTGCCCTGGAGGCAGATTATGCATCCGATTATTTGGAACGGCTGGAGATTTATGCTGATCATGATGATATAGCCGAGACTCTGAGCGGCGGAAAGCAGAAAAAGGTCACTTTGGCAAAATGGCTTTTTAACAATGCCAAAATTCTTATAATGGATGAGCCTACTGCGGGGATAGATATTGGCTCTAAAGTGGATATATACAATATAATCAATGAACTGGTGATGTCCGGCGCCTCGGTTATAATGATTTCTTCAGATTTTCCTGAGCTTGCCGGCATGTGTGACCGGGTGGCCGTTATGTATAAGGGCCGCATTATCAAAATACTGGACCGAAGTGAATTGAGCAATGAGAAGATTTTATACTATGCAGCTGGAGGTTCAGATAAAGAAAAATCGGCTCATTAATACTTTTCATATATTTGTCACTCAATTCCCGTTAAAATATCACAACTCTGCCCAGATGCAGTAAAAAAACATAATCAAACATAATTATACAAGCTTATATTACCGGCATGTCACAGCATTTGCACAAAAACGAATGAAATTTTTATTGACTTTTATTAAGTGCCGGTATATGATATTTAAAAACAAACACAATCGTACACAAAAAAACATATCCTGCTGTTGAAGCAAACCATATATTAATATAAATGAACAGGGGTTTATGCTATGTCAGATTATGTATTGGAAGTCAAAGGAGTAACTAAACAATTTCCAGGAGTCACTGCTTTAGATAATGTTGATTTTCAGCTGAAGCGCGGCGAAATCCATGCTTTGATGGGAGAGAACGGAGCGGGCAAATCTACTTTTATCAAAGTATTGACTGGTGTACACATGCCTGAAGCCGGTGAAATCTATCTGGACGGCAAAAGGGTTGAGTTCAGAAATCCCAGGGAAGCGAAGGAAATGGGTATTGCTGCTATTTATCAGCACTCCACCAGTTATCCCGATTTAACCGTTACTGAAAACATCTTCATAGGGCATGAGAAAGTTCATAAGGGAACCAAGCGTCTGCTTTGGAAGGAAATGCATGAAGAAGCCCAGGCTTTGCTGGACGAACTGGGCGCAGGTTTTGACAGCAGATCCCTTATGGGCAGTTTAAGTGTTGCCCAGCAGCAAATAGTGGAAATAGCCAAAGCCTTGTCCACCAATGCAAGGATAATCATTATGGATGAGCCTACAGCTGCACTCACCCGGCGTGAAAGTGAAGAGCTGTATCGAATTACTGAAGAACTGAAGGAGAAAGGCAGATCCATTATTTTTATCTCACACAGGCTGGAAGACATGTACCGCTTGGCTGACCGCGTAACGGTGCTGCGGGATGCCAGATACATCGGCACATGGGATATTGCTGATCTGTCTGAGGAGCAGCTGATCACAGCCATGGTAGGAAGAAAGATCACCCAGCTGTTTCCCGAAAGGCATTCCGATATTGGCGAAGAGGTTCTCAGGGTTGAGGGCTTAAGAAGAATAGGCTATTTTGAGGACGTTTCATTCACAGTGCGCAAGGGTGAAATTGTAGCGCTTACCGGCCTGGTAGGTGCAGGGCGCAGTGAAGTCTGCCAATGCATTTTCGGTTTGGATGAGTATCAGGGTGGAAAAATATTTATAGAAGGCAAGGAAGTTAAGATAGATAACCCCTTGAAGGCAATGGAACTGGGCATTGGTTATCTGCCTGAAGACAGGCAGAAACAAGGATTGGTCCTGGATTGGGAGATTGTTAAGAACATAACCCTGTCTGACCTGGACAGGTTTGCCAGCAGGGGCTGGGTAGATGAAGACTCGGAAGCTGAAACTGCCCTGCGCCTGGCTAAGAAGGTTGACGTGAAAACAACCAGCATTTACAATCCTGCAAGCTCCTTGTCTGGAGGAAATCAGCAAAAGGTTGTTATAGCAAAACTCCTAAATGCAGATTTGAAACTCATGATCCTGGATGAGCCTACCAAGGGAGTGGATGTAGGTGCCAAGGCAGCCATTTATGAGATTATAAATGAACTGACAGCGCAAGGATACGGCGTACTGATGGTATCTTCGGAAATGCCTGAGGTGCTGGGGATGAGCGACAGAATTATCGTTATGTGCGAAGGCCGCATTACAGCCACTTTCAATAGAGAAGAGGCTACTCAGGAACTGATTTTAGAGGCTGCCATGAAAAAAAATACGGCAACCAGCGCATAATTTACAGGACAGAGATGAGGTGGCAAATATAATGGTTCAAGTGGAAAAAAGCGAAGCAAAAAAGCGGCTGGGAAATGGGGCAAACATCGTTAAATTCAGGGAACTAGGAATGCTGGCAATCATCATAATTGTGTCCGTGCTTATACAGATGCGCAACCCGAATTTCCTGACCTTTGAAAACATTCATGACATGCTTACCAATACAGCAATTCTAAGCATACTGGCTGTAGGCATGATGCTGGTAATCATAACCAGGGGGATTGACCTTTCCATTGGTTCTACCCTGGCGCTTTCAGGAATGCTTTCAGCACTTGCCGTGGCAGCCAATCAAAATCTGCATCCATTGGCAGCCATGCTGATAGGCACAATAGTGGGTATTGGCTGCGGAGCGATTGTAGGGCTTTTGGTTTCCAAGGGCAGAGTTCTGCCGATTATAGCCTCACTGGGCATGATGAATGTATACAGGGGTCTTACCTACATGGCAAGCGGCGGGGCTTGGGTCAGCGCACATCAAATGCCCGAAAGCTTTAAGCGAATTGCTACCGGCCGCATACTTGGAATCAATACGCTGATATTCATAGCAATAATTATTTATATAATAGCATTTTACTTTGTCAACTATACGCGGACCGGCAGGCAGATATATGCCGTGGGCAGCAATCCTGAATCTGCCAAGGTAAGCGGTATCAATACTTCCAGGGTACTGTTTCTTGTTTACTCCATTATGGGAGCATTGGCAGGTTTGGCCGGTGTGCTATGGGTATCCAAATTTGCTTCTGCCCAGGGCGATACTGCAACCGGATATGAAATGTCGGTAATAGCTGCCTGTGTTTTAGGCGGTGTCAGTATGGCAGGAGGATCAGGCAAGATTTCTGGCGTTATAATGGGATCCATCCTACTGGGAATAATCAACAATGCACTGCCGTTAATTAAGGTTTCTCCCTTCTGGCAGCAGTGTATACAAGGATTGATCATACTATTGTCCATGTTAGCCAACACCCTGATCAAACGGCGTGTAGACAAACAAAATCTTTTGAGGAGGAAAATTTAATATGGAAGAGCGTAACATTATTGGTCATAAGGAATTCAGCCTCAAAAAGTTTTTCTTCCAGTGGGAATGGATGCTGGTCCTGATACTGCTGGTTATACACATAATAAATGCCAATCTTTCGCCTTACTACCTGAATCTGAAGCAGTTGGTAAGTGCAACGGCAACCTTTATGGATAAGTCATTTGTTGTATTGCCCATGACATTTGCAATCCTGCTGGGGGATAATGATATCTCCATAGCTTCCAACATAGCTCTTTCTTCAGTCATCATGGCCGTTACCTATAATCTGGGAGTTCCAATGCAGGCTGCTGTAATCATATGTCTTGTGGTCAGCACTTTATGCGGCCTGTTCAACGGTTTTCTGATAACCAGGTTTAAGGAATTATCTGCCGTAATTATTACACTGGCCACCTCCATTATATACAGGGGTATAGCTTACATCATACTGGAAGACCAGGCGGCAGGCGGTTTTCCCTCCTGGTACAGCTTTCTGGGCTGGGGAGAGCTGGGCGGCATTCCCTTCATGCTGATTGCCTTTGCAGTATTTGCGGTATTCTTTGCTCTGCTGCTGCATAAGACCACATTTGGACGCAGGGTTTATGCCATAGGAAATAATGCCACTGCAAGCCGCTTTTCAGGGGTGCAGGTGGATAAGATTAAAATTATCATATTTACCATGGTAGGTTTCATGTGCGGTATAACAGCATTGTTCCTTACCTCCAGGATGGGCAGCACCAGGCCCAATGTGGCACTGGGTTATGAATTGGATATTATTGCTACCGTTGTATTGGGTGGTATCAGCACAGCCGGAGGAAAGGGCCGGATTGGCGGTCCCATACTTGCAATATTTGTCATCGGTTATCTGCGGTACGGCCTTGGCTTGATAAACGTACCATCCCAGGTGCTTTTGATTGTCATCGGATTGCTCTTGGTAGCAGCTGTTCTGACTTCCAATATAAGAATGGATGTCAAAAAAGTTGGCTCCTCTACTTCAGATGTAAAGCAGTAAATCTGCTTTATATATAAAAAAAGCTTAAATATTTTAAGGAGGTTAAATGAGTAATGAAGAGTAAAAGAATTCTTATTCTGACTCTCGTGCTTGCGTTCCTGATCTCTTCAGTACTGGCAGGATGCGGCGGCACTGCAGAGACACCCTCACAAGAACCGGCTGAACAGCCTGCTGAACAGCCCGCAGAACAGCCACAGGAACCTGCAGAAGAACCTGCAGAACCAGCTGAACAACCTTCAGCAGGAGAGAAGATGAGACTGGCTCTGATTGTAAAGAGCACAGGCAACCCCTTCATGGAAAAGATGGCTGAAGGATTCCAGGAAGCAGTAGAAGAAGCAGGACATGAAGCAATTGTACGTGCACCCGACCAACCTACAGCTGAACTGCAGATTCAAATCATTGAAGAATTAATAGCACAGAATGTAGATGCCATTGCAGTATCCGCAAATGATCCTGATGCATTGCAGCATGCTTTGCAGAAAGCAATGGATAATGGTATAAAGGTACTTTCACTTGACTCAGCAGTTAATGCTCAGAGCCGCATGGTTCACATCCAGCAGGCAGATCCTGAAAGAATCGGACGCGTTCAGGTTCAGGCTGCTTATGAGATGATCGGCGGCGAAGGCCAAATAGCTGTACTCAGCGCTACATCCCAGGCTACCAACCAGAACCTGTGGATAGAGTGGATGAAGAAAGAATTGGAAGACCCGAAATATGAAAAGGTAGAACTGGTAAAGATCGCTTACGGCGACGACCTGAGAGACAAGAGTGTTCAGGAAACCGAAGGTCTGCTGCAAACATATCCTGACCTGAAGTGCATCATTGCTCCTACCACCGTTGGTATTGCTGCAGCCGGTAAGGTTCTCACCGACAAGGGTCTGGCTGGCAAGGTTTATCTGACAGGTCTGGGCCTGCCCAGTGAAATGGCAGAATACATCAAGAACGGCGTATGCCCCTGGATGTATCTGTGGAATCCCATCGATCTGGGATATCTGGCAGGAGCAGCAGGTGTAGCACTGGCTGACGGAACCATCACAGGCGCAGCCGGCGAATCCTTCACAGCTGGAAAACTGGGCGACAGAGAAATCGTTCAGGTTGATGACGGCACAGAAATCATGTTGGGCGATCCCTTCAAGTTCGATGCTGACAACATCGATGAATGGAAAGACGTATATTAATACCCTGATTTAACCTGTATGGGGAATCTCCTTCTAATCCCCGGAACACCACTGCAGAGCTTCCTGCGGTGGTGTTTTTTTTAGATTTCAGTAGACGGAAATTATGATATACTGTAGAATAAATACCATGATAAAGATAATTGCTATGGCCGCCATGCTGATAGACCATATAGGTGCGGTGTTTTTTCCCGGAATGCTGTGGCTCAGGATAATCGGGCGCATATCCTTTCCGCTTTTTGCCTGGGGAATTGCCGCTGGGTATATACGCACCAGCAACTGGAAAAGATATGCAGCAAGGCTGCTTGCAACCGGCCTGGTTACCCAGGTTCCATACAGCCTCCTGTTCCAGAATGATAATCTGAACATTTGTTTTACCTTATTGGCAGGCCTGCTGTCATTAAGGGTGCTGGAAGCAAAAGATAATTGGATCAGGCTGCCGGGGCTGGCCGGCATAATGCTGGCGGTTCACATTTTAAAGTTTGAATATGGTATCTACGGACTGCTTACCATTCTGGTTTTTTATTACTGCCGGAATAATAGCAGGCTGCCCTTGTACCAGGGCATTCTAACCCTGGGCGGCATAATCATTTACCGTTTGCATATAATACAGATTTTTTCTGTANNNNAGTACGGCTTTTATCCGATACATATACTATTGCTGCTTATAATTAAAATCAGCATTGGATAGATGCATATAACGTGAAAGGAGAACAAAGCAATGTTATTAAGCAAGCTGCTGGGTGAAAGATACAAGGAAAAACCCGCTGATGCCTTTTTGGCCAGCCATATATTCATGCTCAGAGGCGGATACATCAAACAGGTCTCAAACGGGATATTCTCCCTGCTTCCGCCGGCTGCAAAGGCAGCAAGAAAAATAGAACAGATCATTCGGGAAGAGATGGATGCCATAGACGGGCAGGAGGTATTGTTTCCGGTGGTTCTGCCTGCAGAGCTGTGGCAGGAATCCGGCCGTTATGAATCCGTAGGCAGCGAATTGCTCCGATTCAAGGACCGTACCGGGCGGGACATGGTTCTGGGCATGACCCACGAAGAGGCTGCTGTTCATATGGCACGTAATGTGGCCAATACCTATTCCAAGTATCCCTTTATGATATACCAGATCCAAACCAAGTTCCGGGACGAGCCCAGGGCTCGCGGCGGCCTTATCAGGGTCAGGGAATTTACCATGAAGGATGCATATTCCTTCCACACTTCCCAGGAGGATCTTGAAGCTTACTACAAAAGGGTTTACGATGCCTATTTCCGCATATACCACCGGGCAGGGCTTAAAAATGTCATTGCAATCCAGTCCGATACCGGCATGATGGGCGGCAAGGTGGCTCATGAATTCATTTACTTGTCCGACGGCGGGGAAGACACCGTAGTATATTGTGAAAACTGTGATTATAAGTCCAACATGGAAGTTGCTGTGTCCAGGATTAAGAAGTACGAATCTCAGGAGCAGGAGATACGGGAAGTACATACTCCCGGCATTATTGATATAGAAAGACTGGCTGAATATTTGAATATTGAACAGCATCAAACCATGAAAGCCACGGTCTTTTTCCGCCGGGACAATGAGAAACCGGTGGTGGTTTTCATCCGCGGCGATCTGCAGGTAAATGAAGTAAAACTGAGAAAGGTGCTGGGCACTGAAGTATTCCCATTGACCGATTATGAAGGAGTGGACCTCTGCTTTGGTTTCATCGGCGCGTACAACCTAAATGCCGAGAACGTAGAGGTAATATATGACAGATCTCTTGAAGGGGAGAAAAACCTTGCCTGCGGCGCTAATAAGGCTGATTACCACCTGACCGGCCTAAGCGTGGAAAGGGATCTGAAGATTGATAAATTCTATGATGTGGCAAAGGTAAATGAAGGAGATGCCTGTGTCCACTGTGGCGGAAGCTTGAAGGTAAGCCGCGGCATTGAGGTAGGAAACATATTCCAGTTGGGCACCACCTATTCCGATAGCATGAATATGCACTACATGGATGAAAACGGGAAACATCAAACACCTATTATGGGCTGCTACGGCATAGGGGTCGGCCGCCTGCTGGCCTGTGTAATAGAAGAAAACCATGATGAGTACGGCCCCATCTGGCCCAAGGCTGTGGCTCCTTACCTGGTCCATATCTGCATGCTGAACCAGTCGGTGCAGGAGGTTAATGAGCTGGGTTTCCGCATTTACAATGAATTGAAAAGCAAGTATGATGTGCTTCTGGATGACAGGGGAGAATCTCCCGGGGTACAGTTTGCTGATGCTGACCTTTTAGGTGCTCCGGTACGGATAATTCTCAGCAAGCGGAATGTGCAAAAGGGTCAGGTGGAAGTTGTAAGCAGGGATAAAACCATAAAGAAACTGGTACCCATAGAAGATGTATACCAGGAAGTGGAAGCTGTTCTTGCTCAGGTGAGATAAATTAGTTTATTCAGCTGGGTTTAAAAACTGCTGGCTGGGTGTATATAAAAGGTTAGATCAATACAACTTTACATTATCAGGGTGATTTAAAATGGATAAAAAAATTGATCTGAAGAAAACCGTATTTGAGCTCAGCCAGCTGCATCCCGAATTTCTGGAAACCATGAAGGAACTGGGCTTCCATGATATTACAAATCCGGCCATGCTTAAAACGGCCGGCCGTTTCATGACCGTGCCCAAAGGCGCCAGGATGAAAGGAATTCCGCTTGAAAAAATCAAAGAAGCTTTTGAGCGAAAAGGCTTTGAGGTTATAGAATAATGTTCAAGGGTTTTACGCAGGATACCATAGATTTCTTCTACCGTCTGAGGGAAAACAACAATAAGAAATGGATGGATGAACACAGGGATGAATACAGGGAGCATGTATTCAAACCCTTTCGGCAGCTGGCAGCTGAAATGGGGCCCATGATGCTGTCCATTGAGCCGGACCTGGACCTGAGGCCCCACAGGATGGTTTCAAGAATCAACCGGGATATCCGCTATTCCAGGGATAAAAGCCCTTACCGGTCAAATATGTGGATATCATTTAAAAGAACATCGGGGGACTGGAAAGAAAACCCCACTTATTTTTTTGAGATGTTCCCCGAATACTACAGTTACGGCATGGGCATATACGATATGCCCAGGGAAGTAATGAATGAGCTGCGCAGGCTGATTGATGAGCGGAACAGCAGGTTCATGGAAATCCATGAACTGTACAAAAGCCAGAATGTCTTTACCATGGAAGGTGAAAAGTACAAGAGGATACTTAATAAAAACCTACCTGAAGATCTTCTGGACTGGTATCAGAGAAAGGAAATATATTTTATCTGCATCCGCGTAGATGATTTAATCTTCAGCAATAAACTTATTGATGTGATGATGGAGCATTTTAAGCTGATTCAGCCTATTTATGAATTCTTCAAGGAGTTAACGGCCAGGCGCATATCGGCTAATACCCCATTGCTCCGGCAAGAGTTTCATCATTATCAATCCAGTCCTGAACATCAATATAACGGTAGGAATCCTTGGTATCGCGGATAATAACCTGTTCTATACCGGCATTGATAATGATTTTTTTACACATGGAACAGGGACTGGCATCCTTGACCAGCTCGCCTGTTTTCATCTCTTTACCTACCAGGTAAAGGGTGGCTCCCAGCATTTCCTGGCGGGAAGCTGAAATAATGGCGTTTACTTCGCTGTGCACAGACCTGCAGAGTTCGTACATCTGGCCCCTGGGTATATTCATCTTGTCCCTGATGCAGTATTTCATATCCAGGCAGTTTTTTCTTCTGCGCGGTGCACCGGTATAGCCGGTGGCTATTATTTCGTCATTTTTAACTATTACAGAACCGTAATTTCTTCTCAGACATGTTCCCCTTTGCAGAACTGCTTCGGCAATATCCAGGTAATAATTGTGCTTATCTCTTCTAGACATGAGTTACACCCCTATTTGTTCTATTTCACTTTCATTATACAACATTAAGTAACATATTTTGCATGTATTTTATGTTAATACGGATATAAATTTGGTTATCATAATCTGTACAAAATCTGTGCAGAAGGAGTGCTGCTTGTATGAAGAAGATCTTAATGTTTGTTATGAAGGGCTGTCCCCACTGTGCCAATGCCATGAAATATATGAATGAGCTTTATGAAGCCCATCCGGAGTATAAGGAGCTGGATCTGGAAATAATCGATGAAAACGAACATCCGGATATTGCTGACAAATACGATTATTATTATGTACCAACATATTACCTGGATGGCAGGAAATTTCATGAAGGCATTCCCAGCAGGGAAATGGTAGAAGATTTGTTCAAACAGGCATATGAAGGATAAATATGCCTCCAAAGGAGAAGGATATCCTTATGAAATGGCGCCGAATACTGATCCTGATACTGCTTGCCGTTTTTCTCTTTTCTTCATATAAAATATTTTCTTACTTGTATGAAGGCTGGAAAACCAGATCAACCTATGATGAAATGCGCAAACTGTATGAGGAGAGTTTGATACTTGAAGAGCAAACCCGGAAGCAGGAAGAAACACCATCCGGCCAAAATAGTCCGAGGGCAAACTCATCCGGAGGCATAATGGAAAGGTATAAGGCCTTGCTGGAGATAAACCCTGACGTGGTGGGCTGGGTGAGGGTTCCAAATACAGTAATCGATTATCCGGTGGTTCAGGCCCAGGACAACGATTATTATCTCAGGCGGGATATTTACGGTAATTACGCCAGTGCCGGCGCCATCTTTATGGATTACAGAAGCGACGCCCAAGGCAGGGGCAGGCATATCATACTCTATGGACACCACATGAAAAACGGTACCATGTTTAAAGAACTGGACAAATACAAGAAAAAAGAGTTTTTTGATGAAAACAATTTTGTCCGCTTTGATAGTTTATTCAGTGAAATGAAATGGGAAGTGTTTTCCGTATATGTAACGGAAACAGACTTCCCATATATTCAGACAGATTTTAATTCCGATGAGGAATACATTGCTTTTCTGAGAATGATAAAAAACAGGTCCATGCATCAAAAGGACATAGAACTTATGCAGGAAGACCAGATCCTGACCTTATCTACCTGCAGCTATGAATATGATGATGCCCGCCTGGTTGTTCATGCCAGGAGAGTAAGGGAATAGCCTCGCATTCTAAAAAGCTATGACCAAACCGCCTTCATTGGCATAGGTAGAACTTACGCCGCCCATTTCAACCACTATTACGTCTTTAAATGGATACTTCTTCATAACCAGTTCCTTAAATTTCAAAGCCCGTTCCAGACAGTTGCAGTGAGCTATTCCTAAAACTCTTTCTTCAAGACGGCTGCCTTCCTGGCCGATAATGTCTGCCAGGCGGCGGAAAGCACGCTCGTAGCCTCTGACCTTGTCCACCAGCCGGATTGTGCCATTGTCGTCTCCCATGATGGGCTTGATATTCAACATGCTGGCCGCTTTGGCTATTATGGGGCTGAGCCGGCCTGACTTGACCAGGTTATCCATGTTTTCCAGCAGAAAAAAGGTTTTCATTTCCTTTATATATTTATTGACCTTTTCTACCACTTCTGTATTTTGCATATTTTTCTTGAGATATTCATGCAGCTTTAAATGAACCAGGGTTTCGCCCACAACAGCGGTCATGGAATCGAACACATGAATGAACCTGTCCTTGAATTCTTCCTGCAATATGGCTTTGGCCTGCATTGCGCTGTTGTAAGTACCGCTAAGTGCAGCGGAAACGGTTACTACAAAGATGTTCTTCTTGTCTCTGAAGCGTTCCAGAAAATCATGAATGGAGGGGCAAGAGGTTTTGGGAGCTGTTTTGCTGTTATTCATTTCCTGAAGATATTTTTTTACATCCAGGGATTCGTCATCAACATACTCCTTGTCTCCTATGCGTATGGTCAGGGGAACCAGCTCCACGCCGGTTTCTTTTTTCATTTCTTCTGTCACATCACAGCAGCTGTCGGCTATAATGGTGTAATCCAAAAAAATCACTCTTTCTAAAATAACTCAACTGTTTATAATATATTATGGACCAATAACAGCATAATAAACAGAAAATAAAAGCCTGCCGGCTATAAATTTACCCAGCAGGCACTTTTGTGGGATTCATAGGCTTTTTCCATTACATATTGTATATAGGCTCCGTCCCGGATGGAGGGCTCCGCCTGGCGCCCTTCATGAACACATTCCAGGAAATTGTACAGGCAATGCACATGCCCTCTGATCCAGCCTATAGACATTTTCGGGGGCAGGAAAACTCCGCCCGGCTTAGGATAGCGCTGAACAGCTTCAATGCGGGTAAAGCCTTTTTCACCGCCCAGGACAGCATCCGGCTTGGTATTGTCATAAAAGTCCAGGTAATTGGGGTCCATGAGGTTGAACTTTAATGCTCCCTTATCGCCTCGTATTTCAAATCTCAGTTCATCATTGGTACCCGTGGCTATCTTGGAGATTTCAATAATGCCGGTGCTCTTGTTCTTCATTTTTACAATAAGACAGGATAAATCCTCAGCGGTTATATCCACCATGGTACCGTCTGGTGCAGGGCGCCGGGGATAAATAATTGTATTGTCTGCCAGAATTCTTTCATATTCTCCAATTAAATAATACATTAAATCCAGCACATGAGAGCCCATGTCAAAGAGAACCCCGCCGCCGCCCAGGGCACTGTTCAGTTTCCAGCCTATGGGCTTATTGGGATCAACGGAGCCGGAATGGAGGTATGAAGCGGAAAATGATAAAATCCTGCCCAGCCTGCCTTCTTCAATCAGCTGCTTAGCCCGCATAACTGCAGGAAAAAAACGGTTGTGAAAGGCCATTTGATGGACAACATCAGCTGCATCCAAGGCTTCCAGAATTTCCCGGGCATCTGCATAGCTGACTGTAAGGGGCTTGTCGCAGTAGATATGCTTTCCAGCCTTTAATGCCTTTATTACAGCATCCTTGTGATAAAGGTTGGGCGTACAGATATGAACTATGTCTATGTTTTCATGAAACAATATGTCATCCGGTTTGGTAGTGGCAAATTCAAAACCATGCAGCTCTTTGGCTTTTTCAGCTGTTTCCCTGTGCGCCGTACAGACACCGATTAATCTGGTGCGAAAGGGAAGGTCTTCGTAATAAAGGGGAATGGTTTTGTAACCATAGGTATGGGTCTTACCCATAAAACCAAAGCCGATAATTCCAACGCCATATTCCTTCATTTCTCATTCCTCCTTTAGTAAATACTACCACAGCTGTCCTGCACTTTCAAAACCATTTTGAATATATATTTAATATGAGTAGCACTTAACAGTAGTCAGGTGAAATAATTAGAAATAAAGAGCAAGATTGAAAAATACGGATATATTGTAAAATAATCCAGGCAATTAAGCGGAATTGGATTAAACTGGCGCTATATAGGCCTTGTATTTATTAAGTTAAATGTTATAATACAATTGAAAGTCAAAGAAAGTCAAAGTTAAAGATAAAGTAAAACTGAGGAGGTAATAATATGTTCGGATTAACACCTATTAACAGAAGGAATTCACTTTCCAGATGGCCCAGAAGCATTTTTGATGTAGAATCCTGGTTTGACAGTTTCTTCAATGATAGTTTCAGTCCGGCAGTTTTTGGTTTTGACAATCAGCTGAAGGTTGACATTAAGGACAATGGCAGCAGTTATCTGATTGAAGCTGATCTGCCGGGTGTGGACAAAAAGGATATCCAGGTGGAGTTGCGTGATAATATTCTGACCATTGGAGTACAAAGAAATGAAATAACAGAAGAAGAGAGGAAAAACTATATCCGCAAAGAACGCAGAACCAGTGCCGTAAGCCGGAGCTTCAGGGTAGATAATGTCAAACCTGAAGATGTTAAAGCAGAGTTTAAAAACGGCGTCTTGTCCATTACCCTGCCAAAGGCAGAGGTGGAAGATGATAAGAAGTACAGAATAGATATCAATTGAATGCCAGCTTAAGACTGCAGCCTGAACGGCTGCTTTTTTATGCCCTTTTTCCGGCAATCAGGCTTTGCAGCATCAGGAAGACACCTGCATATAGAATAATATCTCCAATGCTCATGAATGCAGAAAACGGATATGGAATTCTGATAATGTCCCCCAGGAACCACAGCACTGTATTTTCATCTATGATATGGTACAGCGGCAGATTTCCATTTACAAGAAAATCATAGCTTAATTTTGCTCTGTTCAGATTTAGATATGCAGGGGCAAGAGGCATGGTGCCCTTGTTAAGCAGAATTACCAGGCAATTTAAAAAACTGCCCAGCCCGATCAGCCGGCTGTAAGGCAAATGGCGGTTAACCCAGATAAAGGCAAGTAAAAAAATATACTGAATTGATATAAACATGAACACAAAAGACCATGCCAGAGCAACATTATATCTCGACAGCATGATAAGACTGATTTCTAGCAATATGGACAAAAATATCAGCCACGGATGCATTAGATGTATTTTTGCCAGGTTGCTTACCTTGCCGCGGCGTGCCAGTCCGGTCAATAGGGCACCTGCCAGCAGAATAAAAAGCATGCCATTGCAGCCTCACTTCATTTTTTGCGGGATTCTGCACTTAATGCTATTTCCTTCGAAAGTTGGTAATGTTCTGAGTTAACCAGATCCTTCATGCCGGTATCCGTCAGTTTAATTTCTTCGCTTTTTTCCTCTTCCAGCACTTCAATCAAAGCACTTGCCACACGAGGATGAAAATGCTTGCCGCTTTCTTTTTTCAATACAGCAACGGCCTGTTCTTTGGTCAAGGCACTTCTGTAAGGCCTGTCGGATGTCATGGCGTCATATGCATCAGCAGCGCCCAAAATGTATGCATCCAGACTTATCTGATCCCCTGCAAGGCCTTCAGGATAGCCGCTTCCGTCATATTTTTCATGGTGCTGCAGTATAGCATTCTTTATTGTAGGGTTAAAGGATACCTCATCCAGGATTTTTAAACCTATGCGCGGATGCTCCATGATCTTTGCCCATTCGTCTTTGGTTAATTTTCCCGGCTTTTGAAGGATGGAATCGTTAATCCCGATTTTCCCTATGTCATGGAGCAGGGCAGCCACTTTCAAGGATTCGATCCTGCCGGGTGAAAACCTTAGTTTTTTTGCTATTCTTTCAACATAATAGGCTACTCTCAGGGAATGCCCCACGGTATATTTGTCCTTAGCTTCAATGGTGGCGGTGAGGGTTTGTATAATTTTATAATATTGCTCCTTTGAGTCCAGGTATAGTTTAAAGGAATACCGGGCCAGCAGCAAGGGGCCTAACATCATGATTATGTAAAGCATTCCGTTAACATTTTTATATATGACAAACAGAAAATAACCGATAGGGGCTATGGCCACATAGTTAGGCCAGCACCACAGGGTATTGTGCAGCCATGTTTCAATTATGGGACTTCCGCTTACAATTCTAAGAAATACGGATACCAGTACGGTATTCAGAATGAAAGTAGCAGTAAAGTACATGAATATTACAAGTATCATATAAGGGCTGTTTACGCTTATATTAAGCTTATCCACCAGAAAATCATACAATAAACCGGAAAGATATGCAGAAATGGTAAAGTTGGAAAAGTTGGCCATGGTTTTGTAGTAAGGCAGGTTAAATGTATGCTTGGAGCTTCCGTCCTCAGTTTTTATCAGGTAGAAAATTGCCGCTGAAGCAGCCACCAGTGTTGTAAAATATGTTCCATGGCTCAGCTGCAGTGTCAGCAATACAGCCAGGGTAACGGTTACCACCCGGTTTCTGGCAAAGTATACAGGAAGAGATTCGCATAAGCCTGCGATAAACATCCAGAATAAAAGCTGGTACAAGGAAGTGCCTTCAAAGTTTATAATGCAGTTCACAAGCATAAGGATACCGATGAAGCTAAAAAGGGTTAAAAGCAATACTTGGGTCTTTTTCATACTTGTGCAGCTCCTTCGTTTACAAAAAAAGCCAAAACATCTTAATTAAGAAACAGCTAAAAGATGGTATACGTCAAACAGTTTATTTGATTGACATCAAAGCGCCGCCTGCGAGTAAAAGTGAAACCAGGCTCATAATAAAGGTAAGTACAGCAGCCCAAATCTTTTTCATCGATATAGCCCTCCATTTAAATTTCTCTGTCCTTCGCTGTTTGGACAGGCTATATCCGCTTCGCTTGGGTTAATTAAGATGTTTTGGCTTTAAATGCAGAATAATAGTCAGAACCCTGTTATTATTATTGAGTAGAATAAACAGTCAGTCTTCGATTTAGTGCATTTAATGTTGCTTTAACTACGGCCTCGTCTTCGTCATTTTTGATAAATGCTGAGCCGCTTAAATATTCTTCACCCTTGTCTGTCAGGTGGGTTATTGATACAACTATGACTTCCTGATCCGTCAGATTGACTCTGATAACATCTGACAGTATGAAAATAAAATCCTGCTTAAGATATCTGTGAATTGCTCTAAGTACGGCTTCAGAGATTACCCGCATCCGTGCCTTGGAGGAATTGCCCCCCACAGCTATTCCCTCGTATAGCTGCTCATCCTTCTTCAAGAGAATGCAGGCTTCAATTTTACCAGATTTGCTGTATATCTGAATGCTTTCTATGGCTAATCTGGATTCCCTGACTCCAATGTTATTGTCTTCAATCTGGGCTACGCTGATTATCTTATGATCTACTGATAAATTATAACTGGCCAACAGGGCGGATTGAACATCCCGGACGATTTGCTTGGGACCACGGCTGAGATCTGCCAGAACATGTATCTCGGTTGGTTTGCCTTCTTCATTTGCAACTACCTTGGTATTTATAACACCGGGAATTTTATTCAGTAAATTTTGGCAGCTTTCTATGTCTTTTAAGTCCAACATAAGAGAATACAATCCCCCTATCCATACCAGTACAAAAAAGACAGCAAAAATACAACCCTAAAAGGCTATTCGCCAAATATTTGAAGATTCCTTCTTTTCATATGAGTT
>LFTC01000039.1:34838-57591 GCA_001512915.1 Clostridiales bacterium DTU083
TACAGTTTTTTTATCAACCTTTTCCATTCTTTTAGAAATTTCTACAGGTTTAAAATTATTGCAGATTTTGGAAGCACTATCACCAGGGGTCCGGGCGCCAGGCTGATTATAGACAAAAGGCTGTATTTGGGTGGTAAATATATAGGGGATATGGTGAGTGCCAAATCCTCCATATATATGTATCGGAATTCTGTCTTTAATGTTAAGGGGCGGGTAAAATTAGGCCCCGGGGTAGGAGTGGTAACTGGGCCGGGGGCTAAGCTGAGCATTGGAGATGATACATATATTACCGCTTCTTCTATAATCTACTGTGCGAATGAAATTGAAATCGGAAGCGGCTGTGCAATTGCCTGGAACACTACCATTATAGATACGGATTTTCATCATATTTACTATCCGGATGGCACACAAAACGAGCTGACTGCTCCTATCCGCATAGGGAATAAAGTTTGGATAGGATGCAATACTACCATTCTGAAAGGGGTTACTATCGGCGATAATGCCGTTATCGGTGCCAATACCCTTGTAAACAGGGATGTTCCGCCAAACTGCCTGGCAGTCGGCAATCCCATGCGCATAATCCAGGAAGGAATCGACTGGGAGGCTTAAGCAGAAAAAAAGAAGCCCTTTGCTCACCGGGCTCGGCCATGCCGATGAACAAAAAGCTCCTGCAGATTGACCGGATATGTATTATTCCACGATAATGTCTTTGCTGTTCTCCCAAAGGCCGTGGATGTTGCAATAGCTCATTGCTAAAAGCTTGCCGGATTTGTTAAGTTTTACAAAAGCTGTTCCCTCCGGTTCGGTGAAGGCATCAAATTCTCCGTGGGCCCGGAAATCAAAGTTGGCCAATTCAAGGGGGAATTTGCTGCCATCCGCCAGATAGAATACTTTCATCCATGCAATGTGGTGTTCCAGTGTATTGGGGTGCTTGATGGCATCGCCTATGGACAGCTTAAGTTCGAAACCTTCGCCGGCTTTTACTTTGTCCGGAGCATGAATGACAGGTACGTGTTTTTCGCCCTTCCAGTCACCTGTTTGTAAATAATTTCCTAATGTACTCATAGCTTGCATTCCTCCTTTTATTTGTAAATAATTGCTCTAAAATATACTTTACCCTTTTAATATGCCATCGAAACATATATAATAAATAGTAGGTATATCGAAATAATTAAAACTATGGAAAAAAGTAGCAATAATTTTAAGCAGGAAAGCAGGCATTATTGTCGAAATCAACAATTAACTTTGCAGACTTCCGTGTGTTTTCATTAAAGGAGTAATTGTTGTGAAAAAATTTTTTATAAACTTACTGAGAAGAATATTGAGATTTTTATATATAAAATGGCGTTCGCTTTCACGCTGTCTGGACATGAAGGCTTTTGTCTATGTCATAACCGTGAGCATTTTGCTGGTTTTAACCACAGTATCAATGATGAAATCCCTGGTTCAGGCAAAAAGCGGCCTTGATTATGCTTTGGAGCCGGACAGGCCTTCCGAAGATGTAAGGTTAAATGATACTGCTTCTCAAAGTGGAAGCAAAAAAGGAGGCATTGTTGGTTCAATCGATCTTGAGATGAATTCCGAGCAGCAAAACAGCAGCGGGAAAAAATTAAAGATTACCGGATCAGACAACACAAATGAGAATGAAGAAAATAAGGAAAAGCAAAATGACAGTAAGAAAGGCGAGAGAATTATAAATACGGCTGAAAATAATCCCAATGCCATAGATGTTTTGGTAAACAAAGATCATAAGCTGTCTGAAGACTATGTGCCGGATAATCTCGTAACTCCCAATGTTCCTTTTGCTCCCGGCTCCTTCCATAAAACAATGAGGAAAGAAGCCGCCGATGCTTTGGAAAAAATGTTTGATGCCGCATCTGCTGACGGAATTTCCCTGTTTGCGGTAAGCGGCTATAGGAGCTATGGGATTCAGGAGATAATTTTCAACAGCAATGTCGGCGTAAAAGGCAGCGTAGAGGCCGCCAACATGTACAGTGCAAGGCCTGGTGAGAGCGAGCATCAGACAGGGCTGGCCATGGATGTAACTTCGAAAAGCGTTGGCTATAAGCTGATAATTGAATTCGGAAATACAGCCGAAGGCAAGTGGCTGAGTGAAAATGCCCATAAATATGGCTTCATTGTACGTTATCTTCCGGGCAAAGAGCATATTACCGGGTACGCCTACGAACCGTGGCACATTCGTTATCTGGGCGTTGAGCTGGCCCAAGCAGTATATGAAAGCGGCCTGACATACGAAGAGTATCTTCAGGAATACTGACTTTAACAGCATAAGAATACCCCTGATCTGCTTATCAGGGGTATTGTTATATTTCCTGCATTTATTGCTGCATCCGGTTCTGCTATTTTGTATGCTTTCTCAAATAGTCTACCCAAAGGGGAAAGGCAGCATTGGAAAGATGTACATATTGATCGCTTGAATACTTGCTGGGCAGATTTCCTTCGCTGTCCTTCAGGCAGGAAGCCACATCCAGGTAATAACAGTTCAAAGACTTACTCTGCTCGTACATTTTCTTGTTGAATTGATCGATATTTTTGTTGTTCAAGACTTTCTTTTGCTTATGCTTGCCCATAGGCGGCACCGATTGTATGTAAATATCCGCATCAGTGACAGCCTTTATTTTTTTGATAAGCTTCACATAATTGTTAACGGATTTATCCACGCCATGTAAGCCTATGTCATTGGTGCCAAGCATGATGTATATTTTCCCATAGTTATTCTGTTTTATGTATTCTACAATTTCCCATTCCTGTCCCTTATCGCACTTTACGCTGATGGATGTTTTGTCCAGCGGTTTAAGGGCATGATGCAGGCCAAAGCCTATTTCGCAGAGGAAAGATGCCTTGCCCATATAATTCTTGTCCGACTTCCGTTTATTATTAACAAAGTTCTTCAGCCGCCAGGTATTGGAATCCCCAATAAAAAGCGCATCATCAAAAAAGCTCATTTTTACTGGACTGCTTTCAGGCACCCCCATGGGCTTTTTGCTTTCTTTCTTTTCAGGCTCGGGAGAAGATTTCTCTTTCTTATCGGACTTCTGCCCAGATTCAGCATCTGCCTGGGCTGGCGTGGATTCAGGTTTTGGAGAAGGCGTTGCTGTTGGTGTTTCGGTTGGCTTCGGTGATTTGGATGGTTTGGGCGTTTTTGTGGGCTTAGGTGTTTTAACGGGTTCCGGAGTCTTTGTTGGCTCCGGTGTATCAGCAGGCTCCTGTGTTTCAACAGGTTCCGGTGTATCTGCCGGTTCAGGTGTTGGAGTGGCATCCGGCGTGGCAGTCGGTTCCGGTGTTACATCGGTTTCCTCATTTGCCATAATGCCGGGTTTTTCCGTACGATCCGGTTTTACGCCAGGTGCCGATTCAGTTTCAGCTGGTTCAAAACTGTAATCTACAGAGGCATAGGCATCTGTTTCCGTAAAATGTGACGGCGTTTGGCTGCAAGCCGTTGCAAATATAAAGATAAGCAGCACAAAAAAAGCTTTCAGCCTGGTTTTATTCAATTGTAAAACCCCCTTATTTCTATACCCTGCGTACCATGATACAAAATAAAGCATTAGGTGTCAATATTAACCATAATACCCGATATGTACTATTAATGGATTTGCTGTTCACTAAATGTTTACAAATTGTTTGTTTGACTATTATATTCAGCAAGGCATAGAATAGAAATGTGGAATTTAGTAGAAATATATAATTGCTGCGCGGAGGTGCAAGCAAATGAATATAAAAAATCCGAGAACTCCGATTGTTTTTTATATAATAACCGCCTTAATATTTGTAATGCTGCTGAACACGCTCATAGTGCCCACAATTGTCAAGCGGCAGATAGTTGAGGTGGATTACGGAACCTTTCTTAGGATGATCGAAAACAAACAGGTTGAAAAAGTTCAGGTGGAGGAAACTCAGATCCATTTTACCGGCATAGATGAGGATGGTAATAGGAAAGTATTTGTTACCGGACGGATGGAGGACCCCAGGCTGGCTGACCGGCTTTACGAAGCCGGAGTGGACAGTTTCAGCCGCGTGGTGCCGCAGGAAATGTCTCCCCTGGTGAATTTTTTTATGTCCTGGGTACTGCCCTTTGCAGTTATTTTCCTCCTTGGCAGAGTATTTACCAATAAGATGATGAGCCGGATAGGCGGCATGGGCAATGCCATGTCCTTCGGGAAAAGCAATGCCAGGATATACGTTGAAGCCCAAACAGGCATTTCATTTGATGACGTAGCCGGTCAGGATGAGGCCAAGGAAGCCCTCAGCGAAGTGGTGGATTTCCTGCATAACCCGGCCAAATACAGGGAAATCGGTGCAAAAATTCCCAAGGGTGTTTTGCTGGTAGGTCCTCCGGGAACGGGCAAAACACTGCTGGCAAGGGCGGTGGCCGGTGAATCCAGGGTGCCCTTCTTTTCCATTTCCGGTTCTGAGTTTGTGGAAATGTTTGTCGGCATGGGTGCAGCCCGGGTAAGAGACTTATTCAAGCAGGCCCAGGAAAAAGCCCCCTGCATTGTGTTTATAGATGAGATAGATACCATAGGGAAAAGCCGCACTGCAGCAGGCAGCATAGGCGGCAATGATGAAAGGGAGCAGACCCTGAATCAGCTGTTGACGGAAATGGACGGATTTGATTCGGAAAAAGGCGTAGTGATACTGGCTGCCACCAACCGGCCNNCCGGGCGGGAGGCCATACTCAAGGTGCATGCCAGGAAAGTCAAGATGGGTCCCGGTATAGATCTGAAGGCCATTGCCCGGGCTACTCCCGGTGCCTCGGGAGCGGACCTTGCCAACATAATTAATGAAGCGGCCTTAAGAGCGGTTAAGCTGGGGCGGAAACAGGTAACTCAAAGCGATCTGGAAGAATCGGTGGAGGTGGTAATTGCCGGCTATGAAAGAAAGAATGCACTTCTTTCTATGAAGGACAAGCTGACAATTGCCTACCACGAAATCGGACATGCACTGGTGGCCGCAAAACAGACCCATTCAGCACCGGTTCATAAAATAACCATTGTTCCCAGAACCTCGGGAGCCTTGGGCTACACCATGCAGGTGGAAGAAGACGAAAAGGTGCTTCTGACTAAAGAACAGGCCATCAGCAAAATAACCACATACATGGGCGGCCGGGCTGCAGAAGAACTGGTATTTAACACGGTTACTTCAGGGGCTGCCAATGATATTGAACAGGCCACCAAAATAGCACGGGCCATGGTAACCAGGTTCGGCATGAGCGACAAGTTCGGCATGATGGCCTTGGAAACTGTAAATAATCCCTACCTGGGCGGCGATACCACCCTGCTGGTATCCGATGAAACCGCCTCCAAGATTGACGAAGAAGTGCTTTCCATAATTAAAACATGCTATCAAAATGCCATTGATATCCTGGAGGAAAACAAGGATAAACTGCACAAGCTGGCCAAACACCTGCTGGAAAAGGAAACTATTTCCGGCGAGGAGTTTATGAATCTTCTTACAAGCAGAAAGGAAACCGCCATTAATGGGGGAGAATAACTTAATAATTTGCATTGTCTGCTGCTTGCTTGAAAATTATCCTTCAAGGGGTTACAATAAGAAGGATTGGAATGTCTTGGAGGTATATGTATGAACGGCAGAAATGTTTATGATGTACTTAAAGAACGGGGTTATATAGCCCAGGTAACCCATGAGGATGAGGTTCGAGAGCTGCTGGGCAGGGAACCCGTAACCTTTTATATCGGCTTTGATCCCACTGCTGACAGCCTGCACGTGGGTCATTTTATACAGGTTATGGTAATGACGCATATGCAGAGAGCCGGCCACAGGCCCATTGCCCTTGTGGGAGGGGGCACCGCCATGGTTGGAGATCCGTCCGGCAGAACCGACATGCGTAAGATGCTTACCCTTGAAATGATCGAGCACAACAGCCGAGCATTTAAGAAGCAGCTGTCTCGGTTTCTTGACTTTTCCGAAGGAAAGGCTGTTATGGTCAACAATGCCGACTGGCTGCTGGATTTGAATTATGTAGAATTTCTGCGGGAAATAGGCGTTCATTTTTCAGTCAACCGCATGCTGACTGCTGAATGCTTCAAATCCCGCCTGGAAAGAGGGCTTTCCTTCCTGGAGTTTAACTACATGCTGATGCAGAGCTATGATTTTCTGGTCCTGAACCGCAGGTACAATGCCAGGCTCCAATTGGGCGGGGATGATCAGTGGTCCAATATTATAGCAGGTGCTGATCTTATCCGCAGGGTAGAAGGAACTTCTGCCTACGGCATGACCTTCAAACTTTTAACAACCAGTGAAGGAAAGAAAATGGGCAAAACCGAAGCAGGCGCCCTGTGGCTGGATCCTGAAAAGACACCACCCTATGATTTCTATCAGTACTGGCGCAATATTGACGACAGTGACGTGAAAAACTGCCTTGCCCTGCTGACCTTCCTGCCCATGGAGGAAGTGGAAAGGCTGGGCAGCCTGAAGGATGAAAAAATTAACGAAGCCAAAAAGGTACTGGCATACGAAGTTACCAAAATTGTTCATGGTGAAGAAGAGGCCAGGAAGGCCGAAGCCGCAGCCCTGGCATTGTTTGGCAGGGGCAGCGCAGATGCTGAGGTTCCGGGTACAACCATTACTGCAGAGGAATTTAAGCAAAACAGAAATATTATAGATATGCTCTACCTGCTCAAACTGGTTCCCTCCAAGGGAGAAGCCCGGCGCCTGATAAAACAGGGCGGCATCTATGTAAATGATGAAAGGATTCAGTCCATAGATCATGCTCTTACTGAAAACGACTTGCAGGACGGAAGCCTGATGATCCGCAAGGGTAAAAAGGTGTATCACAAGGTAACAGTAGAATAAATGATTCTGCATATTGAATTATGGAAGCATTGCCTGAAAAGCTGTCTGCTGCAAAAGGCAATGCTTTTTTGTTTCTTGTGTTTAGAAGTCTGCGCCTGCTTCTGTATAAATCTTTACGGTTTCATCCGTCATCTTGTTCACGTCAAAGTGTTTTTCGGCTATTAGTCTTGATTCCCGCCTTGCTGATTCCAGAATGTCCCTGTTCTTATGAAAGAATAGGATATCCCTGGCAATTTCCTGGGCATCCAATTTCATACACCCGTGTTTAAGGGAACCGCTCAGCTGAGGCTGTCTGCCCTTTTCAAACCATTTTGCACGAACCAGGCCTCCGTATCCTTCCCCCAGCAGAAAACCTGCACTGCCGCATGCCATGGCTTCACGAAGGGAACGGCCCCTGCCGAAAGCCATATCGCTCCATTGGAGCAGCGGCAGAGGGTCATGAACCCAGCCGCAGTTTTCAGCATTTCCCACTTTTGCGCCAAAGGCATAGCCCATGTATTTAGCTTCAAAGGGAATATTATTCTTTTTAAGAATTTTTAAAGCAAATGCCAGGTATTCTGCTCCCCGGGCGGCAGCGCCGCTGGTTCTGCCTGTCCAGATAATTCTAAGGGGATGGTTCAATGTTTTGCTGTAATCGGGTCTGAAATAATCCGTATCCACGCCATTGAAGATTATGGTAATTTTGTCCTTAAAGGCTTTTCCGCAGGAAGCTGCAATTTCAGGCCCCACGGCTATTATCCTGTCTGCCTTTTCCAGTTCCTTTCTGTAATTCCTAGTCCAGCTGTTAAGCCCGTGAAGGGTGGCAACAAAAGGAATGTCCATCTTAAGCTTTATATATGTCGCATGTTTTAAAACAATAGGGGAATGGGCATGTACAAGATCTGCTCCATTCCCCTCAATATTTTCCAACAGGCTGGTATAGGAATTATAGTAAAAACAAGGTGCAGAGAGAGACTGCTCCATTTCAGACCTGTCTTGCTTTGATACGCCAAACATGTCCATAGCCGCCGGAGTGGCTATAAAGCCGATATAGGGTTCAAACCCCTTCTTTAAAAGGCTGGCTGCCAAATCTCTTACATGGGTGAATACTCCGCATTTGGCCATGATGGATAAGAGTAAAATCCGCAATTATAATTTCTCCCTGTGCTCAAGAAAATAAGTTTAATTATATTATACTGAAGACAGGGAAAAAGTGTGAAGTATAGCTCCTTAATCTCTGCGCCGGCCTCCAAGCAAACCGGATATAAGCAGCAGCCTTAACAGCTGCATAACTGCCATTATGGTTGCAGCCACATAAGTCAGAGCCGCAGCACTTAGAACATTGCGGGTAGGCTGCACCTCTTCACGGTAGATCATGCCGCCGGCTTCCAGTGCAGCTATGGCACGGCTGCTGGCATTGTATTCCACCGGCAGGGTGATAAGCTGGAACAGTACTGCCAGTGAGAAAGCAGCAACTCCGATGGTAATCAGGTTCAGGCTGTCAAGCAGGAGGCCGATCAACAGGAGTGGGAAGGCCAGCTGGGAGCCTATGCTGGCTATAGGTACAATGGCATTTCTTAGCCTCAAGGGTGTATATTCATCTGCATGCTGTAAGGCATGGCCTGCTTCATGTGCAGCTATGCCCAAGGCAGCCAGGGAAGAGGAGTTGTATACTTCAGGCGACAGCCTGAGGGTTTTTGACCGGGGGTCGTAATGGTCGGTCAGACGCCCTCTGACCTGTTCTACTCTGACATCATAAAGGCCGTTCTGACGAAGCAGTTCCCTTGCCGCTTCAGCACCAGTTATGCCGCTTCTGGCAGGCACTCTCATATACCTGGCATAAGTAGTCTGCACTTTTGTCTGTGCATATAATGCCAGCAGAATGGCAGGTATCAGTATAATAAAGGTAGGGTCGAAATAAAATGGAAAAAGCATGACATCACTCGCTTTCATACTTTATAATGCTGCATCTGTTGCTATATATAATTATAACATAAAAATTTGACTTTATCTGACCTTCGCATGTTTGTTTACAAAAAATTAATATTTTAAAGTTTCAACCTTCTGACCCTGGGCGGCTTCTGCTCCAATGGGTCGAAGGGCACATATGCCATGGGTATGCCCATGCCCCTGGCAAACATTTCATTGGTGGTAATGAGGTCGTTTCGGTCCACCTGGGAAAGGGACGTTTTACCCAGGGCACGAATTCCTTCCATCATCTCCAGCTTGCAGGATTCAAAAAAGTTTTGCAGCGACCTGGCTCCCTTCTCAATATCGAACTGATCGGCATAAGCTTCCCCATACCAGGTCAGGGCGGTAGGCGGTTCAAAGGGGAGAGGTTTTTGTATCTGACCATGGGATACGGCTACAAGAGCAATGGCTCCCACCTGGCAGGCATCTGCACCCAGGGCCTTTACTTTAAGGGCATCTCCCGGGGTTCGTATACGACCTGAGGCTATTAATGATACCCTGTCCCTGAATCCGTGCTTTTCCAGCCATTTTGCCGCCCGGTCTATCGCAAAAGCCGTAGGAATTCCAAAGTCATCCTGCAATATCGGAGGTGAACCCTTGGTGGCAGCTTCCGCCCCGTCTACTACCACAAAATCTGCACCGCTGCTGCAAATCCAGTACAGATCAGCTTCCAGATCTTTTCCCGCAGCAATTTTAACACCGATGGGAACGCCGTCGGTAATGTGGCGCAGCTTATCCACCAGTTTTTTTAAATCCTGTGGGCTTTGGACTTCTGGCTGGCGGGAATATGTAATCAAATCCTGTCCCTTTGGTATTTTAAATTCCTTTCTCAGTTTATCGTTCAGCATGTAGGATTTCATCATATATCCAACGCCGCCGTAAGCGCCCTGCCCCAGCTGAATCTCTACTGCATGGCTTTTAAGCATGGCTTGTTCAGGCTTGGGCCAGTTTCCCCGGTCATACTGAAAAACTACTTTGTCTGCATATTGAAATACATCCAAAACCGCCGCCCCTGCTCCTGTATGATAGGCTGCACCGGATGCACCACAGCCTTTGGCCAGAGCAATTTTAACAGGTTTGCTCAAAGCAATTCCATATGCCATGGGTGCCAGCATGAAAAAGTGGTTTAACCTAAGGGGCCTTTTTGCATATTTTCCAATTGTTATGGAGAAATCTATCTCCGTATCTATTTCTGTGGGCAGGGTATTGAGCTGGGCAAAATTGAATTTTAAATCATCCAGGCTGGGAAATTGGTTAACCGGCCCCATAGGCCTTTCTACCAGTTTTCCTTCCTCAGCCCTGAGCTCTGTTTCCAGCACAGCCTGAGGTCCGATCCGCATGGTGGATGATACCGCTTCCCACAGGTTTTCATCATACAAGTCACTGGTCAGTATTTTTAAAAAACGGTCATGAATTTTATCAGCCGCAAACCTGCCCAGATACCTTGCACCCAACGTGCTGAGTACGCCTGCTGCACCCAATATGCCCAGAGCAGCCAGTCTGCTTATGCCGGTTTTCTTTTTGTCCAAATTAAAGCCACCATCCTGTTCTTCTGTATATTTTACAGTTAAGTTTATTATGCGAATCCGCAGGCTGTATAATTCTCCATTGCATAAACAGGCTTCCAAATAGTTTTTGTGTAACAATTATTGAAAAATGTTACTGAAATGTGATAAATAATTAACTTATTACAGGGGAGTTTTGCTTTTTCCCTTGACAGGCTTATGATATAATGTTGGGCGTATAAACCATAGTTTGGGGGTAAAGAAATGAACAAGCGAATAATTGGCATTTTTTTATGCATTTTGATTATAACATTGCAGTTTGTTGCTGTCGGAAGCATTGCATTCGCACAAAACAGCATAGTCATATCTGCCAGGCCTATAGGCAAGGTAGCTGAATTCAACGGAGTATACTATGTGTCACCAGTGGGTACATACGCTATCCAATACAGAATTACCAACGAAAGCAATTTTGTTTTAAAAGATATAGAAATCAGGGAAACAGGTCCGGGCCAGGCGAATCCAGCCATAATTACCGGAAGCCCTTCGTTAGAACCTGGTAAAACTTCATCACCTTTGACTGGCAATTCTTACAGCGGCGATCCTGGTGGTTCCAACACTGTGAAGTATAAAGTGCAATATAGCATTGAAGGTGAAGATACATCCCGTGAGACAGGTGAATACTCCATCAGCGTACAGGTTGCACAGGCAGATTTCAGGGTGAATTACACTTCAAGCGCCCAGGGAATGGTTTTTAAAGGTGAGCAGGTAGAACTTACAGCCGAAGTAGAATCCCTTTCCAATGTGCCTCTGTACAATATTACCGTTGTCGATTCAGACTTAAACCAGGAAATCGGCGTTATCAAGGAGCTGGCGCCAGGAGCTAGGGCAACAGTTAAAACCACCGCTTCAATTGAGAAATCCACCAACGGAAACCTGACAATTTATTATGATTTGCCTGGCGAGCTGGGTCTGGATTTGCAAAAAAATGTCCAGACAGGCCTCAAGCTCGATGTGCGGGATGAAGAGCCGGTTTCTTCTTTGGAATTGAGCGGAAAAACCGATAAGAAGAGCATACCGGGGCCTGTTGACGTGGAATTTGAGCTTACGGCAAAAAATACCGGCAACACTGTTTTGAAGGATATTAAATTTCTGGACTGGGATGGCAAGGAGTTTCATACCCGGGATGCAATTCAGCCCGGCGAAGAGATACAGGTTACCTTCACACGGGAAGTGCAGCCGGGTACCAGTTATGAAATTTTGGTACAGGGCAGGGTTGACAACAGCAATCAGCTGATCAAGTCCACCTGGTCCACTTCATTTGAAAAGTTAACTCCCCAGGTGGATATACAGCGAACCCTTTCTGTTGACAGTATTCAGCCCGGCGAGCCCTTTGAACTTAATTATGTGGTCAGAAACACAGGAAACGTAGATCTGCTGGATGTAGTAATTGAAGAATCAGCATTTGGCGAAGTGCACAGGATGGACAGCCTGCCTGCCGGCCAGGAGGCTGAATTCAGCAAGGAACTGGTTTTGGAGCAGGATACTTTCAGCAAAACCATACTGAAGGCCAGGGATGCTGAAACCCAGAAGGAATATGTTTATGAATCAGCTGAGATGGAATTTAAATTGGGGATAGATGAAAGCCTGCCCAGGCAAGATCTGTCCATCCTGCTCAGGAGCGAAACTGAATCCCTGGACAGGCCCGGCAAGGTGGAATTGGAATGCATTGTCAAGAATACAGGCAGAGAACCCTTGTATAACCTGGTGTTTACCCTGCAGGACAGGGATATGGTAATAGATAATATATCCGTTCTGGAGCCCGGGGAAGATAAGACTATCCTTATTCCAGCCCTTCAGGTGGATGAAACTGAGACCTTTGTGGTGGAAGCCAGCGGCATTGGAGCCGACGGCGAGACATTTACTGCCCAAAGCCAGCCTTTAACCATAGAAGTGGGCGGAGGCGGCCTGTCAGGCAAATTCAGCGTACTGAGAGTTATATTGATTATTATCATCCTGCTTTGCGTGCTGGTAATAGGTGTGCTTGTATATATCCTCAGAGATTCTTTGAAGCTTCCTGCATTTATAAGAAAAATAGGGCAGAAGTTTTCCCGGAAACGCTAAACAGGATAAGTGCCGCATACCAACCGGTCAGTGACAAAATGTTAGGGGGATTATGATGAGTGATGAAGCTCAGCTGATCGAGGAGGCAAAGGCAGGCGATCTGGCAGCTTTTGAAAAGCTGGCATCAGCCTATGAAAAGAAAATATACAATTACTGTCTGCGTATGACTAACAGCCATGAGGATGCGGAGGATCTGACCCAGGAGGTTTTTGTAAGGGTATGCCGTGGCCTGAGATATTTCAGGGGCAGCAGCAAGTTTTCCACCTGGATCTATCGCATTGCCCACAATGTATGCATTGACCGGCACAGAAAATCCAAAGTAATCCTTTTATCCTTAAATCAGCCAAAAAACACTGATGACCAGCGGGAGACAGAACTGCCGGCACATAATCCCTCCCCTGAAGATGAAGCTTTACGCTCCGAACTTAAGAAACATTTGCTGGAGGCCATAAGCAAGTTGAAACCGAAATATCGAAGCGCAATTGTACTGAGGGATATTCAGCAATACTCCTATGAAGAAATTGCAGAAGTTTTGCATTTACCTCTTGGTACAGTAAAATCCCATATAAGCCGGGCAAGGGCAGCTCTGCGTGAATCTGTCCGCCCGTATCTGTAAGGAGGCCGAAGGTATGCGCTGTAAACAGGTTAGGCAATGGACAGATGAATACCTTTCTGGCACCCTGTCTGATGAACGAAAACAAAAGCTGGTAGGCCATTTAAGTTCCTGTACTTCTTGCGCCCAATATGTAAAGGAAATGCGGCAGATGCATGATGCCTTATCCGGCCTGGAAGAAGACCTTCAGCCGGCTTTCAGGCAGCGGCTGCACAGGCATCTGAATGAAGTTTTTCAGGAAGAATATGCCCGGCCGCTTGATAAAAAGCCTTGGGCTGCAAATACATGGAAAAAGCTGGGCACGGTGCTGGCGGCAGCGGCATTAGTATTTCTGATTTATCTGGTTAAGCCCTTTAGCTTGTTTGATTCCGGCATCAAGGAGATGCCAGCCGCGGACAGCAGCGGTGCCCTAATTCAGGATGCCGAACCGGCTGAAGCTTCTGCTGAAACAACCCAGGCTGAAGCTCCAGCTGCGGAAGTATCCATAACATCTCTGGATGAAAGCTATATGGCCGATGAAATTATTTTATACCTGCTTGTGGACGAGAATACCATGTACGAGGATATACTTAATGAGATTTCATCCATTGCAGCAGATTTTAATATGGAAGCTGCGGAAATAGGCTCGGATCATATAATTCTGCATGTATCGGAAGATACAGACAGGGCTGGATTCCTGGGCGTGCTTTCCCGACTGGGGCGGCTTGAATTTTCAGACAGGAAGAGCGGAGGAGAAACCATAACCATACAATTAAAAACTGAATAAATATTTGTATATGAAGAATAAACCTGTTCCTTCCTGAGAATAATATACATAGCATATTATGGAAAATCAGAACAAGCATAAAAGGAGGAACAGGATAATGGCTAAGGAACAAGCCCTTCATCAGGATGCTGAAAACGGTCAGCGGCAGGAATTGCAGCCGGAGCTCATGTCCATTATGAAAGAAGAGGTCGGAAAAGCTAAGGAGAGAAGGATTCCTATAATCCGTGCCTTTGAAGAGATAGCAAGGCGGTCCGGTCTGAAAGCCAATACAATCCGCAATTATTATTACCGTTATATGCATGTAAACGAAGAAGCGGTCAAGTTGGATGCGGATGATACAGCTGTGGATCTGGGTGATGAAGAATCTATAGGCAGGCCTTTTACCCCTGCAGAAACCAAGGCTTTGATGCGGGAAATGCTGATATCCCAGGCACGGGGCGAGTCGGTCAGGGGATGCGCCAATCGTCTGGGAAAAGGAAACAAGAGGATGCTGATCCGATTTCAAAATAAATACCGCAGTATAATTGCCCGGAATCCTGAATATGTAGAAAATCTTATTAGGGAAATTGAAGCTGAGGGCATTCCATGTTTTAATCCATATACACGCACCAGGCTGTCCTATGCAGGGAGAAAACCGGTGAATTATACCCATGCCGGCAGCGGCGGCCAGCTGATTGACTGGATAAGCCAGCTGGTCAGCAATATACAAAGCCTGGAGCTTGTTTCCCTGGAGGATTTTGTAAAGGGACTGAGGGATTTGAGCAGCCTGGCAGCAGGCAATCAGGGCTTGTCCCGCCAGCTGGCAAAGCATAATCAGGAAATGCAGGATATGTATAATAAAGTTCAGATGCTTGAAAACAAGCTGGCTGAGCTTAAAAGCATAAACAGAAGATTTCTGCAGATGAAGGATGAGGACAAGCTTTCCAATCTGCGAGATTATCTGGATAAGCTTCAGGCATGTATGCAGGAGTAGATTTCAGTTTATAGGAAATAAAACCATCCGGTGTTGCATGGCAATGCCGGTTATTTATTTTTGGAGAAATTTTAAGATTTCTGCTTCCAGGAAGGATTTAGTATATATTTGTAGAATACCAGAATACATGTTCTATTTTTATTTATAAAAATAGATCAGGAGGTAAAACCAGGTATGCATGAGGGGCACAGAGAAAGAATGAAGCAGCGGTTCCTTAATGAAGGCCTGGATCATTTCAGCCAGCACCAGGTATTGGAGCTGTTATTGTTTTATACCATCCCAAGGCGTGACACCAATCCATTGGCTCACAAGCTGGTAAAACGATACGGCTCTCTGGTAGGCGTACTGGAAGCAGGATATGAAGATTTGATGACAGTAAAGGGCGTAACCCGGAATACTGCAATATTTTTATCCATGATTCCCCATCTGTGCAGACGGTATTTAAATGAGAAACAAGGCGAAAAACCTCAGCTGAATTCCTCTGCCAAGGCAGGCGAGTACGTCAAATCACTTTTCCACGGCCGCGTATATGAGGTGTTTTATGTAATTTGCCTGGATTCTCAAAACAGGGTCAATCATGCAGCCCTGGTTCATGAAGGAACCATTGATTCTGCCCCGGTCTACCCCCGATTGATAGTGGAAACAGCGCTCAGGCACAAAGCTGCTGCCATAATACTTGCCCATAATCATCCAGGCGGAAGCCTGAAACCCTCAGCTGCAGATTTAGACGCCACCAGAAAAATCCAAAATGCCTGTGAGGCTATTTCCATACGTGTAGTAGACCATATCATCGTGGCAGAAGATGAATATTTCAGCTTTGCTGACAAGGGGCTTATATAAGGAAAGTGAGGTTTTTTATGGGTAGGTTTAAATTTATTCATGCTGCTGATGTACACCTGGGCAGTCTGCTTAGTGTAGAAGGTTTGGACGCCCGGCCGGAGCTGAAGGACTTATGTTACCAGGCTACATATACAGCCTTTGAAAACATCTGCCGCCTGGCTGAGGAGTCAGAAGCCAGCTTTGTCCTGCTTTCAGGCGATGTTTATGATCAGGAAGCCAGGTCTGTACGCGCCAATCGTTTCTTTGTGGACTGCTGTAAAAAGCTGAATGAAGCGGGAATCCAGGTATATGTGCTGGCAGGCAACCACGATCCAGTCCGGGAATACCAGGAAATGTTCATTCTGCCTGAGAACACTCACCTGATTTCCGCCGATAAGCCTGAAATCCATTATGTAAAGGATAAAGAGGGCGCCGATATTGCTGCCATTATCGGCCAATCCTATGGAAGCAGGCAGGTTACGGCACCTCTGCATTTGAGTTATCCCAAGCCTGAAAGGGGAATATTCAGCATAGCCATGCTGCATACCCAGCTTGAATCGGGAAGAAGCAGTTATATACCTGCCAATCTTGGTGAGCTGTCTGAAAACCCCAATTTTGACTATTGGGCCCTGGGCCATATACATAAGCCCCAGGTGCTCAGGCTTGAAAAACCAGCCGTCTTATATCCAGGTACACCCCAGGGCAGGGACTTTGGCGAGCAAAATACAGGCGGCTGCTGGCTGATAGGGATAGACCAGGGAGAGATAGAATCCTTTACATACTGGGCTGTTTCACCGGTGGAGTATCAAAGCCTTGCCATCGACATAGGCTGTCCTGAGCTTAAGGAAGCCGACAGCCTGGATGAACTGGAGAAATATATATTATCCCAGGCCGCTAAGTTGTCTGACAAAGGCAGAAGGCGTCCTGACCTGGAAAATTGGGGAGCCGGCAGCAGAATAAATTTCAATTTGGATGCCGCCCAAATTGCAGGTTTTATTCTGCGTTTGGAAATAAGCGGCCGGGGCAGGCTCCATTCATATCTGCAGAAGGACAGGCAGGACATTGAACAAAACCTGTGCGAGCATCTGCGGTTTGAATTAGGAAGCCGAAAACCCTTTGTATGGATAGATTCGGTCAGAATACGCACAGCCAGTCCGGTAACTGCAGAAATACTGGACAGGCACCCGGTGCTCAAGCAGCTGCTGGAAGATGTCATCCAAACTCTTGAAACCGATGAAAGCAAGCGCAAGGAGTTTATTTCCCAGCTGGGCTATGCCTGGACAACCAGCTTTCACTATGAAGAGCCGGATGATGAACACCTGCCATTGGATCAAGATACCTTGACGCATATTATAGAGGAAGCAAAACAAGAGCTGCTGGAAGGTGTGGCTGAAGAAGGGGGTGAAGCCTGATGCGTATTAAGCGCCTGCATATAGGGGACTTTGGAATTCTGCAGAATCAAACCCTGGAAGATCTGAATTCCGGCCTGGTAGTGGTGGGAGGCCATAATCGTGCGGGCAAAAGCACCTTTATGCAGGTTTTAAGATACCTGGGTTACGGCATTCCAGGCAGCAGCGCCCTTCCGCCTGCCAATGTTGAATATATGGTGGATGCAGATGTTCTGGATGAGATATCCGGCTTATTGTATCACATCAGGCTGCAGGGAGCCGCTGATCCTGTCTGCACTGTGGCAGGAGAGGGGACCCGGATACCTGTCTCCGAACTTTATCCGGTGGATTCCTTTACATACCGCAATCTTTATACCATCAGTTTGGATCAGCTGGCCCGCAAGCCGGAAGGGGTAACAGACAAGGAAATGGAAAAGCTGCAGTCTGCCTTATTGGGGGCAGGCATGACGGATATAGCCAATATTCCCCGCCTGGAAAACATTTTTACCAGGAATGCCCGCAATATCGGGGGAGAAACCGGCAGGCTGTCCAACAAAGCTTTTAAACCTCATGTACAGCTTATAAGGGAAGGCTCNNAATCGCTGGGTAAAGATCTAGAAAAAGCCCAGGCCAGGCGGGATATCCTGGAAACAGTCAGGAACAATTATGAAGTAATACAGGAAACCATTGATCTGGACGGTTCACTTAAACTGCATGAAGGCAGCCGGATACCCGGGTCTGTTAAAATTGAAAACCGGGAGAAGATAGTGGCAGCATATGAGAACTACAGCAGCCAAAAAGAAAAACTGCATGACCTGTTTAACAGCCTTGCTTTAAGTCTGGGAAGCCAGCAGCGGGCTGAAAAGGTGAAGGACTTATTATTTAATTACCGTAACCTGCTTCAGGGCTTTACAGACAGGCTTTCAGGCCTTCAGGAGAAATGGAGTTCTCTCCAAAGGATGCAAGACAGGCTTAAGCAGGATATGCACGAGCTTACAGCCCGCATCAAGGCCTTGAATGCCGGCTGGGGCCAGGAAGGCATTGACCGCGTCCGCCGGCTAAAGCTGGAGCTGCTGGAAGAGCGAAAAATAATGGATTATGCATCCCGCATGCAGGATATCGACAACAAGCTTGAACAAGCCAGGCTGCGGATGGATGAAAACAAAAATAAGGAGCAGGAGATAAAGAATGAGATTGAAGAGTTTGAAAAAACTGCTCCTGTATCCGGCTTAAAGCTGTATTTTTGGTTGTCCCTTTTATTTGCTGCAGCCGGCCTGGTTGTATCTTTCTTCTATCCCATTGCAGGTCTGCTCTTTGGAGTATTAGGGGCAGCCGGAGTTGTCGTGTGGGCAGTATACAAAGGGCTTGGGCAAAAGGAAATCAGCTTGCGCCTGAAGGAGCTGAGAAGCAGGCATGCATCGGTTTCGGCAGCTTGTAAAAAGCTGCAGGAGCAAATTGATGAGTTAAACGGGGAGCGGGAAAGAATCCAGTCCTGTCTGGCTGAAGTGTCTGAAAAGCTGGGCCTGCCTCAGACAGTTACTCCTAGTGCCGTGCTTGAATATTACAGGGCAGTGTCCGATATTCAGAAGCATATTGTCAGATTGGATCAGGAAGATAAGTCTGTGCAGGAACAAGCCGTCCAGCTGGCTGAGCAGATTGAGCAGATAGACAAGGTTCTGACAGAACTGGAAAGTGCATCCGGCATAAGTGAAGATAATGGTTTTGTTATTCAAAAAGATTTTATGCAGGAAGAGACCTGGCAGAATGTAAAGATCAGGCTGAAGCGATGGTATGACCTTATGAATACGGCTGTCCGGCTGGACAACATATCACGGGAAACAGACAAAGTCAAAAGCCAGATTCTGAGCCTTATGGGTAAGGAAGCAGAACGAGATGAAGCTTCGCTGGAAGAGCAGGTGGATGAATATTTAACCCAATGTAAGGCATATTCTGATTACCAGGAAATGAAGAAAAGGCTGGATACAAATATGCAAAGCCTTATGAGGGCAGCTGCATCCGACAGGGTTACAAAGGCTTTTTCCCTGCTTTCATCTGCAGAAGGGCAGGAAAAAAGTCCCATGCAGCAGCTTTTCGATATATATAAGGATTATGCTGTGCCAGATTCCCTGGAACGGGAATACAAAACCCTTTTGGGTGAAATTGATCATTTGGAACAGGAACTGGAAGAGGTCAGGAAAGATATACATGAAACAGAGTTGTTGCTCAAGCAGTTGAGCCTGACCGAGGAATTGGAACAAGCCCATGAAATGATACTAAAAGGCCGGAGCGGCCTGTATCAGGTATCCTATGAGTATGCCGTTCAAAAGGCAGCCGCCTGGTTGTGCAGGGAAATCAGAAATGAGTTTATGACCAGGATGAAAGATGAACTGCTGCTTAAGGCCGACGGCATACTAAGGCGGCTTACAGGAGAAGATTATCAGCGAATAATACCCAACGACAGCTTGTCAGACTTTTCCTTTGAATTGAAAGACGGCTCCCGGCAGGAAAACAGCCGGGTCCTCAGCCGTGGCACCAGGGAGCAGGTATTTCTGGCAGTGCGACTGGGCAGGATAATGGAAATGCAGCCTTCCCTGCCGGTAATAATCGATGATTCCCTTGTAAACTTCGACTGGGATCATTTAAAACAGGCTGTTCAGGTAATCGGGGACTTAAGCCGCACCCACCAGGTATTTATCATGACCTGCCATCCCCATCTGGTAGAACATTTTGTGCAATTGGAAAGAGAATCCGGTCCACCAGCTCAGTTTTGGAGGCTGGACCAAGGGCGTTTCTTCTCTTCCGATGGATCAGAACTTATGGAATATTTAAGCTGACAAGTATATTATTTAAATGATAAACCCGGCCAAAGCCGGGTTTTTTGTCATATATTCCCTAAACCCTTCTTTTTTCTTTTTCTTCATGATAGAATGAAAGGATAAGAAAAGGAGGTCTGGGCATGCAACGTGACGTAATCTCGTTTGCCAAGGGGGAAACTGTTGAGGGCTATTACATAATCAAATCGGTTAACCTGAGAACATCCAACACCAATAACCGTTATTATGATCTGACTATAGCGGATAAAACCGGAGAGGTTAACGGAAAGATATGGGATCCTCAGATGGTTGAAGACATGGAGCTGCAAGACGGCATGCTGGTTAAGCTGAGAGGCCTGGTCAATGAATGGCAGGGGCAGCTTCAGATTAAGGTGGAGCGTATCCGCAGAGTCAATGCCGGCGACAGGGTCCGCATTGAGGATTTTGTGCCTGCAGCGCCTTATCCGCCGGAAGACATGCTGAAGGAAGTGCTCCAGTACCTTGTTAAAATTAAGAATAAGGACATCAGGCAGATTGCCAGTATTCTGCTCAATGAAAACCGGGAAAAGCTGCTGCACTATCCGGCAGCCATGAAAAACCATCATTCCATCCGCAGCGGGCTTTTGTATCATATTACTACCATGCTGAAAATGGCAGAGCGGGTTTTGGAAGTATATTCCCACCTTAATGCAGATTTGCTGTATGCAGGTGTAATTCTGCATGATTTGGCCAAAATACACGAAATGAATGCAAATGACCTGGGCATGGTAACTTCCTACACAACCGAAGGNNGCCGACAGGGAAACCGTGCTCCTGCTGCAGCATATGATCCTGTCCCACCATAATGAACCGGAATACGGCAGTCCCAAAAGGCCCATGATTCCCGAAGGAGAAGTACTTCACTATCTGGACATGCTGGATGCCCGTATGTATGATATGCAAAAAGCCCTGGATTCGGTAAAACCGGGCGAATTCTCAGAAAAAGTCTGGCTTTTGAACAACCGTCAGATGTACAGGCCCGTATTCCAGGAAAACGATGAGCGGGACAGCAATCATGAATACTAAAGATAACTGGGAGTTGAAAATATTTGGATCAGGCACAATGGAGATTAGAGCAGGAAAGGCTGAAAGAAGTTTATAATAAAATATGCGCTCAGTTAAAACTGAGAAGAAATGAAGTTGAAAACTACCGGAAAAATGTAACCAGGACCGGGCGCAAGATGTGGGAAGAGGCTGACCATACATGGGAACGCGGGGACATAGATGCAGCTGTGGAAATTAAGCAGTATATGGATGTGCTGAGGCAGGAAAGCCAGGCCCATGAGATTGCCAAGCGCCAGCTTATGAAACTTGAACGCCTGGAACAGTCAGCCTATTTCGGCAGAATTGATTTCATCGAAGATGGATATGAGGATGTTGAAAATATATACATCGGCATAACCACCTTTTTTGATGAAAAGGGCAATATTCTCATCTATGACTGGAGAGCGCCCGTTTCAAGCATTTATTATGACTTTGAGCTGGGTCGTGCCCATTATATATGCCCGGAAGGAAAAATTGAGGGTACGGTCAGTTTAAAACGCCAGTTCCGCATCAGCCGGGATCGGCTGGAGTTTATGCTGGATACCGGCATAAAAATTGACGATGAAATACTGCAGGATATCCTCAGCAGGAATGCCGATGAAAAGATGCGGAACATAGTTAACACCATTCAAAAGGAACAAAACCGCATTATACGCGACGCCGGTCATCATCTTTTAATGGTGCAGGGGGCAGCCGGCAGCGGCAAAACCTCCGTGGCCTTGCACCGGATTGCCTGGCTGCTTTATAATTATCGGCATGAAAAAATGACATCCAGGAACATATTGATTTTCTCTCCCAATACTGTGTTCAATGATTATATATCCAATGTGCTGCCTGAGCTGGGCGAGGAAAACATGCAGCAAACCACCTTTGATGAATACTTGGAAAAGGCAGCCGGCAAGGGTTTGTATTTTGAAAGAAGCAGTGAACATATGGAATTTGTGCTGGCTGCAGGCAGCAGCAGGAAGCATAAAGCCCGGCTGCAGGGTATAGAATATAAATCTTCCATGGAATTTTATAAGCTGCTGAATAACTACATTAAATACCTGGAAAACAACGCCATAAAGATAAAGGACATAATGTTCAGGGGCAAGGCAATAGTTTCCAGGCAGGCGATAAAGAAACTATATTATGAGGATTATGCCTCCATGCCCCTGGCCAGGAGATTGGAGAGGCTGAAGCACCGCCTGTATTACATGACCCGGCCTGCATGGGCCAAAAGGCGCCAGGAGCTGGAGAAGGAACTGAGCAATAAGCCGGAGTATAAGGACAGGGTCAGGGCTTACAGCCGTTTGTTTGTGTATCGTGAATTCAAAAAGGTACGGCGGCAGATTGAAAACATGTTGCATTTTAACACTTACTATGCCTTTTTGAATTTATTTGACGATCGGGAATTATTCAAGCGCATGGCAGGAGAAAATCTGCCGGAGAACTATGAAGAAATCTGCGCGGACACGGCGGCCAGAATCCGGCAAAGAATCTTTGGATATGAAGATATATCTGCTTATGTCTACCTGAAGGGTATGGTGGAAGGCATGCCCCGCATGAACCATATACGCCATGTGGTGGTGGACGAAGCCCAGGACTATAGTCCGGTACAGTACGGCATTCTCAGGCAGCTGTTTCCCAGTATCCGCATGACCTTGCTGGGAGATTTCAATCAGACTATAAATCCATTAAAAAAGAATTTTGATTATGAGAGGATATCGGAAATTTTGCAGCCGGAAAGCAGCGTTATCGTGGAGCTCAATAAAGTCTATCGCTCAACTTCGGATATAGTTGAGTTTACCCGGCATATTTTGAATAACAGCCGGATTGAAACCATAGAAAGGCCGGGCAAAAAGCCTCAGCTGATAAGGGCTTCCGATGAAGAAGGAATGATAAG
>LFTC01000039.1:57793-83879 GCA_001512915.1 Clostridiales bacterium DTU083
GAAGCCTACGGCCTGGAGCAGGATAGAAAGATATTCTACACAGCCTGCACGAGAGCTCTCCATAGGCTGCACCTGTACTGCAGCGGCCGGGTTACACCGCTTATGGATAGCATACCCCAAGCATGTTACGAAACAGTAAATGTTTAGGCGGCAGCTTGCAGATCAGAATTCTTCCAGCTGTTCTGTGAGGTTCCAGCCAAAGCATATTATGTCACAATTATTACAAAGTTTACACCTTTATTAAATCCCGTTGAACCGCATATTCAGCGGTTATTTTTTTGATAAAATGGTATAAAGAACTATATGATACCATATCGGGGGCTATGACATGAAGCGGGTGTTTAAACTATTCGCAATTATCTTAATTGTCTCTTTTATCCTTCCCTTCTACAACGGAAATACTTCTTCCGGATTGAACCGCCTGGATTTTGTACATAACAAAAATACGGATATAACTGCCGATTCCATGAAAGACAGCCAGATAAAGCCTCCGGCCAAAGTTACATATGATAATACGGATATTGAAAAAACCATTGTGCCTGTGCAGGTAATGCCAGTGCCTGATGAGCATGCTGGCCAAAATGACTCACCCGGTCCTGATCCTGCTCAGACTCCGCTGCCATCTCCGGCACCGGGTTCAGATTTAACGGATACAAATCAGGGTATAAATAATCCGGAGAAGGAATCTTTGTCTGAAAACGAACCAGACAGCGGTCCAGACAACCATGATACCAATGAAACAGATGAGACAATAATCGAGGAAGTGGCTGCCAACAGCGGCAAGCTGCTTCAGCACCTGCTTGACGGGATATATCAGCATACAGGCGAGAAGGTGGCTTACCTTACCTTTGATGACGGGCCCACCCCTCACTTGACGGAGCGTATACTGGATATACTAAAAGAGGAGAATGTCAAGGCAACTTTTTTCCCCATCGGTTACAATGCCGAAGCTTATCCAAAACTGATCAAAAAAACATATGATGAAGGCCATGGAATTGGAAACCATACCTACTCCCATGTATACAGGCGCATTTATTCCAAGCCAGGGAACCTGGTGGATGAATTCATTAAAACTGAAGAGATACTGCAGTCCATTTTAGGAGAGGATAAAAGCTTTAAGCTGGTACGTTTTCCCGGCGGTTCCTTTGGAAATACCCTGAAACCATTCAGGGAAGCGGCAAACAAAGCCGGGTTCGGATATATTGACTGGAACTGCGTCAACGGCGATGCGGAATCTGTAAAGCGTCAGTCAGCGAAAAAGTTGTTTTCCCGGGTCAGGGAAACCTATAGGGAAAAAAACGGCCTGATAGTTCTTATGCATGATGCACCCGGAAAGGAAACCACGGCAGATGCCCTGCCTGAAATTATACAGTTCCTGAGAGAAAAAGGATATCGTTTTGAACTGCTGCCCGGATCACGTTAAGTGTCAGTATAATAGGGCAAGCAGGGTGAAAGATAAGACAAGAAGCTGCTAAAGATAAGACTGAGGTGAAAAGAATACTGATGTGGAAAAGAGTTTTCAGATTTCTGTGGGAATTTGTACAGATGGTGGCCATATCCCTCATACTGGCTGTTTTGATAAATCTATTCCTCTTTCAGCCTGTCCGTGTGGAAGGCGAATCCATGAAGCCTACCCTGCATGATAATGATTATGTCATACTCTCCCGTATAGGGAAAACCTTTAATAAGGGATGGGAATACGGGGATATAGTGGTTATCGACCGCCGCATCGACAGAAAACGATCCTTGTGGGACGATATAAAAGACCTGGGCATATTCAACCGGATGGAAAACCGGAATTTGCTGATAAAACGGATTATAGGCCTGCCGGGGGATGTAATAGAGATTCGCAGCCAGGGCGTTTACCGAAACGGTGAACTTCTGGATGAGCCTTATCTGGCAGAAAAGTTTGTTTACAACAAGGAGGAACGTTATGAGGTGCCGGAAGGGCATGTCTTTGTCCTGGGCGACAACCGAAACAACAGCATGGACAGCCGGACCATAGGTTACATTCCTATGGATAATATCAAAGGCACCATGGTGCTTGACATTAGCAGATTTCTGCGATAGATGTATAGGGGGCAAGCCGCTTGCTCCTTTTTCTTTTGCTTAAATTTCCGTCAAAATGCCAGGAACACCAAAGGAGGAACCATTCTATATGAAATTCCGCTTCAGACGTACCCGCTTTATAGCCCAGGCATCTTTGATAGCCGCCGTATATACCGTAATTACCCTGGTTTTTGCCCCCATCAGCTATGGGGAGAGCATGATACAGATCAGGATATCGGAAATGTTTACAGTTCTGCCCTATTACACCCCTGCAGCTGTTCCCGGGCTTTTTATAGGGGTTATAGTATCCAATCTGTTCAGCCCGGTCGGAGCCGTAGACGTTATATTTGGCAGCCTGGCAACGCTTATAGCGGCCTATCTTTCTTACCGTACCAAGAACAAATGGCTGGTACCCGTTCCCCCGATTGTTGTCAATGGCCTGGTAATCGGGGGCATGCTGCATTTTGTATATAACTTTCCTCTCTATCTGTCTGTTCTTTCCGTCACCATAGGCCAGATCATATCCTGTTACGGGGCAGGCGGCATACTTATGCTGGCCCTGGATAAAACCAAACAATATATCTTTCCCGAGTATGGCAGAAAGTAAAGCCTTATGTCGTATTTAAGGCCCTGTGTAATTATGATATAATTTAGAAAAACAGCCAAAGGGGGTTGATTCCGCTGGCTATACATTACATTGTCGGCCGTTCCGGCAGTGGAAAAACTATGAAAATCTATGGTGAAATCGGCCAGGCCCTTCGCAGCGGAGAGAAAGGCCTTATTTTAATGGTGCCGGAACAATTCACCCTCCAGGCTGAAAGAGACCTGATCCAGTATCTTGATCTGCCCGGCATTCTGGATGTAGAGGTACTGAGTTTTTCCCGCCTGGCCCATAAGGTGTTCAATGAAGCAGGCGGCCTTACCCGCACCCACATAAATGAACAGGGCAGGCACATGATACTGCGGCGTATTCTGGATGAAATTCAGGATCAGCTCACCGTATACAAAAAGGTTTCCCGTCAGAACGGGTTTATAAAACACATAAATGACCTGCTTTCCGATCTGAAAAAACATGATATCACTCCTCAGGAACTGGCGGCCAAGGCGGAAGAGCTGGAAGACTCCGTGCTTCTGGCCGGCAAGCTGAAGGATACCGCAGTAATCTATGAGGCTTTCAACCGGTATCTTGCCGATAAGTACATAGATTCCGAGGATGCCATAAATGCCCTGATTGACCGGATGGACCAAGCTGCCTTTCTTTCAGGAGCCCGCATATGGATGGACGGTTTCGATTACTTTCCGCCTCAGAGCCTGCGGGTAATAGAAAAACTGGCGCTTAAAGCCCGGGAACTGACCATTGCATTTACCCTGGAATTGGATCATAAAAGCAGGGATTCCGATATCTTCAAAGTACATGCCCTTTCCCTGCAGAAGATAAGGGATATAGCAGAGCAGCATAATATCAAGGAGAAAATAACCGAACTTACAGGCGGAAACGCTTCAAAAGCCAGCGGCTTTAACCAGGCGCCCGAAATACGCCATCTGGAACAGGAGCTTTATAAATATCCCTATAAAACCTATTCCGGAGAGATTAAGAATATCAAAGCCTTTGCCGGCAGCAACCCTGAATCGGAAGTAGAGAGGCTGGCTGCCTGCATCATTTCCCTTTCACGGGAAAAGGGCTGGCGGTTTAAAGAGATGGCAGTGGTTTCAGGCGATCTGCCGGTATACGGCAGCATTATCAAGCGTGTATTTCCCCAATACGGCATTCCATATTTTATAGACGAGAAAAAACCCATAATGCAAAACCCCATTGTGGACTTTATACTGACCTCTCTGCAGGCAATAAGCCGGGGTTACCGTTACGATGATGTTTTCAAGCTGCTGAAAACAGGCTTTTGCGGCCTGCCCAGGGAACAGGTGGAGCTCTTGGAAAACTACTGCCTGGAATTTGGGATCAAGGGCAGCAGGTGGAAAAAACCATTTGAACTCGGGGAGAAAGACTATCCTCTGGATGAGCTTAACAGCTGCCGGGAGTTCTTTATAAATCCTCTATGGAAGCTGGAAAAAGATCTTAAGAAAAGTACCGATATACAGGAAATGATCTCTGCCCTGTACGCCCATTTATCCGGGATTAAGCTGCAGCAGCAATTGGAAGATTGGGTTTCGGAACTTAAGGAAGCAGGCCGCCTGGAACTGGCGGAGGAAAATGCTCAGATCTGGAGAATCGTCATAGATATATTTGATCAGATGGTGGAAATCCTGGGAAGCCAAAAGGTCTCCCTGGAAGAATTCCACAGGATTCTGGAATCCGGCTTTTCTTCCATGGAAGCAGGCATAATTCCCACTACGCTGGACCAGGTGCTGGTTGGCAGCGTCCAGCGTTCAAAAAGCCAACATGTAAAAGCCTTGTTTGTGCTGGGCTTAAATGACGGTATTCTGCCTGCAGGCAGCCGGGAAGAAGGGCTGCTGGCGGCTGAAGAAAGGGATGTGCTTTTAAACCAGGGCCTGAACCTGGGCGGTAACACCGAGCTGCTGGCTGCAGATGAAAAGTTTGGCATTTACACCGCCTTGAGCAAGCCGTCGGATTTTCTGTGGGTCAGCTATGCCCTGTCTGATACGGAAGGAAAGGCTTTAAGGCCCTCTATATTGGTGGACCGGCTGGAGAAGCTGTTTCCAGAGCTTACCTTCACCAATGGCCTGGTTATGGCAGAAGAACAGCAGCAGGAAATGATATCCACCCCCGACAGTACTTTTAAGTTTATGTCGGAACATATGCGGAACTGCGCAGACGGCAAGGAAGATTCCCTGCTTTGGTGGCTGGTCTATTCCTGGTACAGCAGCCAGCCCGAATGGAAAGGCCGCACGGATCAATTGAAGCAGGCCCTCTTCCACCGCAACCAGGAGGCTCCCCTGGGGAGGAAGAAGGCCGCAGGCCTATACTCGCTTCCTGTCCGGGCCAGTGTAAGCAGGCTGGAGCAGTTTGTAAAATGTCATTATGCCCATTTTATAAAATACGGCTTAAGGCCGGCGGAACGAAAGGAATATACGGTGGAAGCGCCGGATCTGGGCGATCTCTTTCACCGCTCCATAGAAGGTTTTACCCGCCGCATACTGGAGGAACAGCTGGACTGGCGGACCCTGGATGATGCAAAGTGCGAAGAACTGCTGGACCAGGTAATGGATCAGATTCTTCCGGAACACAAATACGGGGTGCTTCAAAGCACCAAACGGTACCAGTACCTGTCTCGAAGGATTAAGCGTATTACCGGCAGGGCGGTATGGCTGCTTACCGATCATGTCCGCCGCAGCAAATTCAACCCTATAGGCCATGAGATCAGCTTCGGCCTGAAAGGCACCTATCCGCCCATTGAGATAGAGCTTCCAGGCGGAGAAAAAATGCTCTTGGAAGGCCGGATAGACCGGGCGGATATCTGTGAGACGGAAGACGGGGTATATATAAATGTAATTGACTACAAATCAGGCACGGAGAAGTTTGATCTGGTTGATGCCTGGTTCGGGCTTAAGCTCCAGCTTTTGGTATACCTGCAGGCCCTGCTGGAACTGGAACACAGGCGTACCAAGGGCAAGGCCAGGCCCGGGGGCATCTTTTACTTCCGGATTGACGACCCCTACATAAACACCCATGAAAAGGCGGCAGAGCTTATTGAAAGAAAAATCCGCCAGGAACTTAAGCTCAGCGGCCTTGTATTGAAAGATGTTAATATTGTAAAATGCATGGACAGCCAGATTTCCGGCTGGTCGGAAGTTCTGCCCGTAGGCATATCTGCTAAAAATGACTCGTTTTACAAGGATTCTTCAGCCTTGCATGAAGAGGAGTTTCTTGCATTGTTGCAGCACATAAGGCAGCTGGTAAGCCAGGCAGGCATGGAGATGCTGGAGGGCAGCATCCGGGTAAATCCAATTAAAAAAGGCAAGGAAACTGCCTGCCAGTACTGCCCCTACAGGGGCATATGCCAGTTCGACAGGCGGCTGGAGGATAATACTTACCGTATAATTCCCAATCTGGAGAAAGATCAGATAATCCAGGAGCTGGCCAAAGGAAAGGAGGAAGGGTAAATGCCCAAGTGGACCCCTGAACAGCAGGCAGCTATAGATGCCCGGGGCTGCAACCTACTGGTAGCAGCAGCAGCCGGTTCCGGGAAAACTGCTGTACTGGTGGAGCGGATATTGCAGCTCATTTTAAAGGATAAAGCCAGTATCGACAGGCTGCTGGTGGTTACCTTTACCAAGGCCGCGGCAGCGGAAATGAGGGAACGGATAGGTTCCACCCTGGCCAGGGCCATCGATGAGAATATGGGCGACAGCCGGCATCTAAGGCAGCAGCTCAACCTTCTTTCCAAGGCGTCTATCAGCACCATCCATTCCTTTTGTACCAGCGTAATCCGCAAGTATTTTCATGTAATCAACCTGGATCCGGTTTTCAGAATCGGCGATGAAACTGAATGCATTCTGCTCAGGCAGGAATTGATTGAGGATCTGTTTGAAAGGGAATATGAAAAAGCCAGTGAAACCTTCTTAGGCCTGGTGGAAAGATTCGGCGGCAGCAAACAGGATACCGGCCTGCAGAACCTGGTGCTCGACTTCCATGAGTTTTTGCAAAGCAAGCCTTTTCCGGAAAAATGGCTGATGGAACGGGTGCAGGATTTTGCCAGAAGCCAGGATGAACTGGAAAATGTGCCCTGGTACCAGGCCCTGCTGGATACCTTTCAAATGGAAATAGAGGGCATTATTCATTTGCTGCATGATGCGCTGGACTTGTGCGGCATGCCCGGCGGCCCGGTTCTTTATAGGGAAACCCTGCTGGATGATTTAAGGCAGATGGAAGATATGATGGAGCTGGCCCAAAAAAATGATCTGGCAGCCTTTATGGAAGCTTATAAAGGGGTACGCTTTTCCGATTTGAGCCGGCGCAAACAGGATGCAGATGAGGATTTGAAGTCCAAAGTAAAGGACCTGAGAAAAAAAGCAAAGGACATATGGGGCGGCCTGGGGGGCAGCCTGACAAAGCTGGGCCTGGAAGAATGCATAGAACAGCTCAATGAACTGTATCCATATATGCAATATTTATGCCGGCTGGTTATCCAGTTTGACGATGAATACAGGCAGTTGAAGCAGGAAAGAGGAATTCTGGACTTCAATGATCTGGAGCATTATACCCTGGAAATCCTGCAGCATGAGGAAGTTGCCCGGGAGCTGCAGCAGAAGTATGATTATATCTTCATAGACGAATACCAGGACAGCAACCTGGTTCAGGAAACTATTATCAATTATATCCGCAGGCAGGACAATGTGTTTATGGTGGGAGACGTGAAACAGAGCATATACCGTTTCCGCCTGGCCGATCCGGGCATTTTCCTGGAAAAGTACAATACATATATCCCTGAGGAGGAAGCCGTCAACCGCCGGATTGACCTTAACAAAAACTTCAGGAGCCGGGCATCAATTCTGAATGCCGTTAATTATATCTTTGAAAACATAATGTCCTCCAGCTTTGGTGAACTGGATTATGATGCCGAAGCTGCTTTATACCCGGGTTTGGATATGCCGCCGGCAGAAAATCCGGAAGTGGAGCTTCATTTGGTAGAAAAGAAGGCGGACATAAAAGAGGATCTGGATGAGGAAATTGAAAATCTTACCGATATAGAAGTGGAGGCTTCTATTGCTGCAGAACGTATTCAGCAGCTGGCAGGCACTGAGATTTACGATTCAAAAACAGGCCGGTACAGAAAGGCGGAATACCGGGATATGGTCGTGCTGCTCAGAACCACCAGGGGCTGGGCAACGGTATTTCAGGATGTTTTCGCCAGGAAGGGAATCCCGGTTTATGCCGATGTTGACACAGGTTATTTTGAAGCTTTGGAAGTAAAAACCATTGTGGCCCTGCTTCAGTTGATCGACAACAAGTATCAGGACATACCCCTGCTGACGGTAATGCGTTCACCCATCGGCGGTTTTGATGCCGATGATATGATAAAAATCCGCACCGGGTCCGAGGCCAGGGCCTTTTATCAGGCTGCAGAGAATTATGCCCAAAGCCATGATGATGATCTGGCTCACAGGCTGAGAGATTTTTACCACAAAATTTCCGGCTGGCAGAAAGCTTCCCGTTACCTGCCCATGGAGGATTTTCTCTGGAAGCTGTATACCGAAACGGGTTATTACAATTATGCCGGTGCCATGCCCGGCGGAGCCCAGAGGCAGGCCAATCTTAAGATTCTGCTGGAGAGGGCCCGCCAATTCCAGCAGACTTCCATTAAAGGCCTTTTTCAGTTTATACGCTTTATCGACAAGCTGAAGAGCAGCAGCGGGGATATGGGTGAAGCCAAGGCCCTGGGCGAAAATGAGAATGTGATCCGCATTATGAGCATCCACAAAAGCAAGGGGCTGGAGTTCCCCATAGTCATAGCAGCAGGGCTGGGCAAGGCCTTTAATCTAAGCGATACCAAAGACCCGGTGCTGTTCCATAAGGATCTGGGACTGGGACCCAGGTATGTGAACCCGGATACCAGGCAGAGATATGATACCATTGCCAGAACGGTCATTAAACATGTTATGCGGCTGGAAAGCCTGGCTGAAGAGATGCGTATCCTGTATGTAAGCCTTACCCGGCCGAAAGAAAAGCTCATCCTTTTAGGTTCAGTTGACAAACTGGAGGAAAGCGTGGAAGGATGGGCAAGGCCGGTCAGCCCTTATTCCCTGTCCCAGGGGAAAAACTTTCTGGACTGGATTATGCCTGTACTCATGCGGCATCCTGACTGTGAAGAGCTGAGGGCTTTGCTGGGCAAACCCTTTACACAGCCCCTCTGGCAAAGCGATTCCCAATGGAAGATTTATATGCACGACCGCAGTAAAATTGCCGCATTTAATGAGGAAGAAGCCGTTAAAAAGCAGGAGTTCCTGCATCGCCTTGAAAACCCCAGGGAATATATACAAAGCATGCTTCAAAAGAAGGGAGATAAAGATGCATACAGCTATGAGGAAAGGCTCCGCCGAATGGTAGAAAAGCGCTTTGTCTGGGAATACCCTTACAGGCATGCTGTCAATGTTCCTTCCAAGCTTACCGTAACTGAAATAACCAAGCTTCAGGGCCTGCGGGTATTGCAAATATCCGGGGAGGATCAGGCTCCGGATTTCCGCCTGATTGGCGGCCTGCCATCCTTTTCCGCCCGGCCGAAATTCCTGGACGGCAGCAAAGGCTTCTCTGCTGCCGAAAAGGGCACCATTATCCACTTTATCCTTCAGCATCTGGACCTTGACAGGACAGGGTCCAGGGAAGAGATCCGGCAACAGGTGGATGAAATGGTTAAGCGGGATCTTTTAACCCGGGAAGAGGCCGAAGCAGCGGACCTTAACATAATCCATGCCTTTTTTGAAAGCGAAACCGGCCGCCGCATGCGAAAAGCAGAATGCGTCCGCAGGGAAGTTCCTTTCAATTACCGCAAGAAAGCCCATGAAATAATGGACAATATGCAGCCCGGCCATGATACCCTTCTGATTCAGGGTGTTATTGACTGCTTCTTTGAAGAAGAGGGGCAATGGGTTATAGTGGATTATAAGACCGATTACGTGGACTCGCCGGAGAGAGTAAATGAATTGGTTAAGCTTTACCAGAAGCAGATGAATTTGTATTCCGAAGCACTGGAGCAGATCACCGGCAAACCTGTAAGGGAAAGGATACTGTACTTTCTGAGCATAAATCAGGCTATTAAAATACAGCATAAAGGGGATCAGAATGGTAAACGCTATTAGGCAGTTTTTGCTGAACAATGGATTTTCCAAAAATCTTGCATCGGCACTGGCAAATATGACCACGGTTTCAATGGTGGTATTGCTGTGCATTGCATCCTGGATACTTGCCAGAATCATCCTTACCAGGATTATTGGTGTCTATGTAAAGCGCAGCAGAAGCAAATGGGACGATATTATTTTGGAACGCCGCTTCTTTTCCAGGGCTGCCCATTTGGCACCCGCTGTCGTTTTATATTTCTCAGCTTCTGCATTTCCTGCAGTTCAGGCGTGGATTCAGAAGCTGGCCCAGACTTATATAATTATTGTTACAACCCTTATCATCTTTTCCTTACTGGATGGCTTTGATGAAATATACAGCACCTTTGAAATTTCCAAGGAAAAGCCCATTAAGGGGATTATTCAGGTTCTGAAAATTATTATTTCCATAATTGCTGCCATCATAACTATTTCCCTGCTGGTGGATAAATCCCCATGGGTGCTGCTGAGCGGTATCGGCGTTTTCTCGGCAGTTCTGATGCTGGTTTTTCAGAATTCCATATTGGGTTTCGTGGCAGGCATTCAATTGTCCAGCAATGACATGGTAAGGGTTGGAGACTGGATTGAAATGCCCAGGTATGATGCCGATGGAGAGATTATTGAAATAACCCTGCATACTGTAAAGGTGCAGAACTGGGACAAGTCCATAACTATGATTCCCAGCCATGCGCTGATTTCAGAATCATTTAAGAACTGGAGGGGCATGAGGGAGTCAGGCGGAAGAAGAATCAAAGAGACCATATATATCGATGTAAACAGCATTAAAACCTGTACGGATGAAATGCTTCAAAGGCTGGAAAAGCTTCATTACCTTTCCGGTTACATAAACAGCAGGCGGGGGAATAATGAACCAATAACAAACATAGGCGCTTTTCGCGCCTATGTTGAAGAGTATATGCAAAATCTGCCCGGGCTTAACAAGGGTATGACAATGATGGTGCGGCAGCATGCACCTGCCGAACACGGGCTGCCCATTGAGATTTACTGTTTTTCAGCAGGCACCCGGCTGGCAGATTATGAAGCTGTAAAAACACAAATATTCGATCATATTATGGCAATTATCCACCAGTTTGATTTGAGAATCTACCAGCGCCTTTCAGGCCTGGACCTGGCTGCTACAGCTGCTGCTTATAATCCTCCAGGAAGGAAGCAATCCGATTAATTGCCCGCTTCAGCTCTTCCTTGGGCGGCAGGAATACCAGGCGGAAATGGTCGGGATCAGGCCAGTTAAAGCCGGTGCCCTGCACCAGCAGCACTCTCTTGGACAGAAGAAGGTCCCTTATAAACAGCATATCATCCTTAATGTTGAACCGTTCCACGTCCACCTTGGGGAACACATAAAAGGCTCCTTTGGGTTTGACGCAGGAAATGCCCGGAATGTCATTGAGCATTTTGTATGCCAGGTCCCGCTGTTCTCTCAGCCTGCCGCCTGGAACAATATACTCATTAATGCTCTGATATCCGCCCAGGGCGGTTTGAATGGTATACTGTGCCAAAGCATTGCTGCAAAGCCGCATGGAAGCAAGCATATGTATGCCTTCTATATAGTCCTTGGCCCTTTCCTTGTTGCCGCTGAGCACCAGCCAGCCGGCACGGAAACCGGCAATCCGGTGGGACTTGGACAGGCCGTTGAAGGTTATGCACAAAACCTCGTCGGTCATAGATGCTGCAGAATAGTGTTCTGCGTCATCATAAAGAATCTTGTCGTAGATTTCATCGGAGAACAGAATCAAATCATGTTCCTCGGCTATTCTAACGATTTGCTCCAATATTTCCTTAGGATATACTGCTCCGGTGGGATTGTTGGGGTTTATTATAACTATTCCCCTGGTCTTAGGGGTAATCTTTTTCTTTATATCCTCAATATCCGGATACCAGTCGGACTGTTCATCACAAAGGTAATGAACCGGCACGCCGCCGGCCAGATTGGTGGCTGCAGTCCAAAGGGGGTAATCCGGCGCCGGTATCAGGATTTCATCGCCGTTTTCCAATAAAGCCTGCAGTGCCATCATAATAAGTTCGCTGACACCGTTTCCTACGTAGATATCATTGACAGTTACGCCTTCAATATTCTTCTGCTGGCAATACTGCATAATGGCCTTCCTTGCGGGAAAGATGCCCTGGGAATCGGTGTAGCCCTGCGCCCGGCGTACATTGTAGATAACATCATGTATAATTTCGTCTGGGGCTTCCAGTCCAAAGGGGGCCGGGTTGCCAATGTTCAGCTTCATTATATGGTAGCCTTCCTCTTCCAGGCGTTTGGCTTCTTCCATTACCGGGCCTCTGATGTCATATAGTACATTATCAAGTTTGCTAGACTTATTGATGGATTTCATGGTTTCCAGCCTCCCGTTAAAATCATTAATAATTATAAGGTATTCTTTAAATTATATACAAACAGGCTGTTAAAATCAATAAAGCGGAAACATTAATTTTGCAGGAGGCATTCGGATTAAACAACTATAATCAGTATAATATAGGCTATTAAAGAGAGTATAATGCTTACTGAAATAGTATTAAGTACAAACTGCTTGCTTTGCTCCTGCCTTTCATCCATAAAAATTGGAATAACAAATGGCGGTGGAAGCAAAAACATGGTATACAGGGCTGTTTTGAATGTATGATCTAAATCAAGAAGCTTTTCTATGATAATTGTATTGATTATAAACGCCATTCCCAAAAGTAACAGAATCCTTATCAGTGCAGTCAAAAAAGGTTTTCCTATTCCTTTGAAATTGATTTTAAGCTCATAACCGATAACTATGCATATCAGGGGCATGGTTAAGGCTGAAAGCAGGCTGAGGGTTTCCATTACAGAATGGATTACAGGAGATGATATTGAACTGACATTGACCAAAAGGCTGGCTAAAACCCCTAGAATAATAGACAGAATAACCGGTGATTTAACAAAGGAAACAATTAATTCCCTGGCACTTGCAGATCTGCCGTTCAGTTTTTGCAGGTAGCTTACCAGAACAAAAAACACGAATACTACCTGGCCTAAATCAATAAGGGCCAGTTTAAAGATGTTTTCAGCACCATATACCGCAAGAAACAATGAATAACCCATCATTCCGGTTTCAAAGCCGCTGAACAGGGCCGGATAGTATTTGTTGGACTGATTCAGAAGCCTTTTTAGTCCCGTTCCTATAAAAAGCATTACACCGCATACCAGAAAAACCGATAAAAAAATCAGCAGGTAGCGGCTTTCAAAAGTTGTTTCGGCAAAAGTCAGAAAAAGCACCGCAGGCAGGCTTACATTTACAACGATCTTCTTTAATCCGCTTACCACATCCTGCTTAATGAAGCCTGTCTTTCTAAAAAGCGCACCTAGCACAATAAGAAATATTACCGGCAGAACCTTGGATAATACCTCAAGCGTACCTGTCATATAAAAACCCCTCACTTATATTATTTGGCAGTTTCGGGCTGTATTACGTCCAGTTTAACAGGCTTATATATACTCGTCAAACATTTGATAATCTGAATTTCATTCTTGCAATTCTCTTTTTGCTTAAGTATACTATTTTTATGGTTAAATCCTGAAAGGATACTGCATTGAATACGGCCAGCAGGAACCCTTGGAGCTTAAAAGGAAGGAGGGGCGTATAAGTGGCCGCTGGATTAAAGATTATTAATAAATATTCAAGCCTGAACCACTGTGGACGGGGTATATATATTTATGTCCGTATACGTTCCGAATTCCTTTGTGAGAAATAATGTTTTCACTTGTAAAAAGGAAAAGCCATGGGAACGATACGGATATCCTATGGCTTCTATTATTATTAGGCAGTACTATTGTAAAAGAGCCATAGGATCAGTCAGTCCTATGGCTTAGTTTTTGCACCGGATACAGAAATTCAAGTGCAAAAGAGATGGGAAGGGGCATCTATGTTTAAAAGACTCAGATTGCTTTTTGGCTATATGCGCGGCAACCGCCTGCTCTATATCGGGGCAATTATATGTGTAGGTATCTCTGCCTTAATTGCAATGATACCTACCCTGATAATCCGCTTTGCTGTCGATTCGGTAATAGGCAGCCAGCCGGCGGAGCTGCCCCGGGCATTGCATGATTTGATTGACCGCATGGGCGGAGTGGAGTTTCTGAGAAACAACCTGTGGATACTGGGCCTATGTTTGATAGGAACATACCTGGTCAATTTTGCATTTGCCTATCTGAGAGGAAAATGGTCGGCCATGGCGGCTGAATCTACGGCCAAAAGGCTGAGAGACAGGTTATACGATCACCTGCAGAATCTGACCTATGACTTTCACGTAAAAGCAGAAACCGGGGATTTGATTCAGCGCTGCACCTCTGATGTGGAAACCATCCGCCGCTTTCTGGCCGTGCAGCTGGTAGAGGTGGGCAGGGCCCTTTCCCTCTTGGCAGCGGCCCTTGGCATCATGCTGTCCCTGGATGTGCGGATGACCTTGATATCCGTATCTGTGATACCCCTGATATTTGGCTTCTCCTTCCTGTTTTTCGTAAGGATACAGAAAGCCTTTCTGGCAGTAGACGAATCTGAAGGCAGGCTGTCCACCACCCTGCAGGAAAACCTGACCGGTGTGCGGGTTGTGCGTGCCTTTGGACGCCAGGCATATGAAACTGAGAAGTTCGACGAAAGAAATACGGAATACAGGGATCTGACTTACAGGCTGATCCGGATCCTGGCTGCCTACTGGTCGCTGTCCGACGGCCTTGCCCTTTTGCAGGTGGGCATAGTAGTGACAGCCGGCGCCTATCTGGCGGCAACCGGCGCCATAAGCCTGGGAACCCTGCTGGTCTTCTTTTCCTATATAAACATGCTGATCTGGCCCATACGACAAATGGGGAGAATACTCAGCGGCATGGGCAGAACCCTGGTATCGGCAGGCCGCATTCAGGAAATCCTGGATGTGCCTGAGGAAAGCCAGGATCCCGATTGTGTCAAGGCTGATCTTTCCGGCGACATAGTGTTCGAGCATGTATATTTCGAATACGAGGAAGGCAAGCCGGTTCTAAAAGATGTATCATTTACGGTAAAACAGGGACAGACGGTGGCCATACTGGGGCCCACCGGATCCGGCAAGTCTTCCCTGGTGCACCTGCTTCAAAGGCTGTACGATTACAAGAGCGGTTCCATCACCATAGGCGGGGTGGAGCTTAAGAAGATAGACAAAAAATGGCTGCGGCAGAATGTTGGAATTGTTCTCCAGGAGCCCTTCCTCTTTTCCAAAACTATTGGTGAAAATATTGGGATTGCCAAACAGGATGCTTCCCCGGATGAGATTCTGGAAGCCAGCCGGATTGCACATGTGCACTCATTCATTAAGGAGTTTGAAAGGGGCTATGATACTCTGGTAGGAGAAAGAGGCGTTACCCTGTCCGGCGGGCAGAAGCAGAGGGTTGCCATTGCCCGTACCCTGATTCCCGATACCCCCATATTAATCTTTGACGACTCCCTCAGCGCTGTGGATACGGAAACCGATGCGGCAATCCGTAAGGAGTTGAAAAAACGCAGAAGCAAAGCTACCACCTTTATAATCTCACACCGCATCACCACCCTGTCTGAAGCCGACCAGATTCTGGTATTGGAAGAGGGACGGGTGGTCCAGTCCGGCACCCATGAGGAATTGATTCAGCAGCCCGGTTTGTACCAGCGGATCTGGTCCATCCAGAGTTCACTGGAGCAGGAACTGGAAGACGATAAGCGGCTGGTGATGTAGGAAAGGGAGGAAAGCATGAATTATTTCGAAGAGCAGGAATATACCAAAAGGTTTGACCTGGGACTGTGGAAGAAGCTTTTAAAATACGCAAGGCCTTATACCCGGCAATTGATTGTTTTGGCCCTGATAATGGTCGGGGCAGCAGTTATAGATGTTGTGTTTCCATTGGCCACCCGTTATGCCATCGACCGCTTTATCATTCCCGGAAAACTGAACGGGCTGGCCGGCTACAGCATAGTCTACGGCCTGCTGATTCTGATTCAGGTGCTTAACACCTGGCTGCTTATCAAAATTGCCGGCAAAATAGAGGTGTGGCTTGTTTATGATATCCGGAAAGCAGGCTTTAAGAGGCTGCAGGAATTGTCTTTTTCCTACTATGACAAGACTCCCGTAGGCTGGATGATGGCAAGAATGACATCCGATTCCGAACGCCTGGGAGAAGCCATATCCTGGGGCCTGGTGGATCTGACCTGGGGCTTTGCCATGATGATTTTCATCATGATTGTCATGCTCTTTATGAACTGGAAGCTGGCTTTGATTACCCTGGCGGTTGTGCCCCTGCTTGTCCTTATCAGCCTTTTCTTCCAGGTAAAAATTCTCGGGGGCTACCGGCAGGTGCGGAAAATCAACTCCAAAATCACCGGCGCTTTCAATGAAGGCATTATGGGCGCCAAAACCACCAAGACCCTGGTGCTGGAAGACCGGAACCTGCAGGAGTTTAAGGCTCTGACCAGCGGCATGCGGCAATCTTCCATCAGGGTAGCGGTTTTTTCATCCATATTCTATCCCATTGTAGCTGCTTTAGGAGGCATCGGCACCGCCCTGGTCCTATGGTTCGGAGGCGGCAGTGTAATGGCTGGCGCCATCAGCTATGGCACCCTGGTAGCCTTTGTAACCTACAGTATTCAGTTCTTTGAACCCATTGAACATGTTGCCCGCATATTTGCCGAATTGCAGTCAGCCCAGGCTTCTGCCGAGCGGGTGCTTTCCATGATTGACACTCCCCTGGAAATAGAGGACAGTCCTGAGGTCAAGGCCAAATACGGGGATGTTTTTCATCCCAGAAAGGAAAACTGGGAGCCCATAAAAGGTGAGGTTACTTTCCGCAATGTCAGCTTTGCCTATAAAAGCGGTGAAAAGGTGCTGGAAAACTTTAACCTGCATGTAAAAGCAGGGGAAACCATTGCTCTGGTAGGTGAAACCGGTTCCGGCAAAAGCACCATAGTCAACCTGATCTGCCGTTTTTATGAGCCCACTGAAGGGGAAATATTGATAGATGGAATTGATTACCGGAAAAGATCCCAGCTCTGGCTTCAGTCCAACCTGGGATATGTGCTGCAAACGCCCCACCTGTTCAGCGGAACCATAAGGGACAATATCCGGTACGGCAGGCTGGACGCCACGGATGAGGAAATTGAGGCCGCAGCCAGGCTGGTAAATGCCCACGATTTTATATGCAAGCTGGAGAAAGGTTATGATACTGAGGTGGGTGAAGGAGGCAGCAGGCTGTCTACCGGACAGAAACAGCTGATTTCCTTTGCCAGGGCCGTGGTCGCCGATCCTAAAATATTCGTTCTGGATGAGGCCACCTCTTCCATTGACACGGAAACGGAACAGGTTATACAAAATGCCATTCAGAAGGTATTGAAAGGCAGAACCAGCTTTATTATCGCCCACCGCCTGTCTACCATCCGTTCAGCCGACAGAATCCTGGTTATACTGGACGGAAAGGTGATAGAGGAAGGCAGCCATTATGAGCTTATTAAACAAAAAGGATACTATTACCGCCTGTATACCAATCAGTTCCTGGATGAAGAACAGGCCCGCGTTATCAACCAATGAATCAATATGCCCTGTTGCAGAACATCTGCACGGGGTATTTTATTATATAAGTATTATTAAAGAAAGCGAGGAAGAATACAAATGATCGGAGTAGAGATTGACATGGTTGTTTCCGACAGCCTGAAGGCATTGGAGTTATACGAAAGGATTTTTGAGATCCAGCCTGTTGAGGTTTCCAGTTTCCCCAAAGGCGAAAATGAAGTGGTATTTACCTTGTTCGGCACCCGCTTTCATATGCTGGATGAAAATGAAGAGTTTGGATTGAAGGCACCGGCTCCGGACAAGCCGAATACCATCTGGTTCAATGTCCTGGTTCCCGATATTAATGAAACATATTCAAAGGCAATTGATGCAGGATGCACGGAAGTGCAGCCGATAACAGAAATGCCTGAATTCGGGATATCCGGCGCCACCTTCATCGACCCTTTCGGATATGTATGGATGGTGCACCAGGTCCACAGGGAAATAAGCTATGAGGAACGCATACGCATTCTGGAGGAAAGAAGAAAAGGAAACAAATAACTAAACAATAGAAGGCTCACTCATAACAGACTTTTAGTATGGGAAACTAACAGTGCAGATTAAAAAAAGGAGTGAGTCTTATTCTTTATAAAACCTTCAGGCCTGTCCTGCTAATACTTGTTGTTTTGCTTCTTGGCTGCATGTTTACAGACCTTTGCCCTGCAGAAGCAAAAAAACCTGTAACACATGAGCAAACCAAGGCCCAGGTTGAACTGTTCAGGGATGCTTTGGATAATTTTGGGGCAAGCTCTCCAAAGCAGGTTATAAATATATGGGTTAAGGCTGTTAAAACCAGAAATGGGGCTTTGCATTATGCGGCAGCTTCCAGGGAATTTAAAGAGAAGTTAATTGCAGAGTGGGGCCGGCCGGAGGAAAGCTGCTGGGTAACAGGTACTTCCAGCCCCTGGCTGGATAAGTATAAAATTGTATACAGTAAAAAGCTGAATGACTCGGAATATGAAGCAAGATTGAGGTATTATTGGCGGACTTCTGCAGGACCGGCGGAACCCACTGAAACTGTGCTGCGCATTATAAGGCAGAAGGATTTCTGGTATGTAAAAGATGTGAAATGATGCAATTGCAGGAATATTGCAAGGCTGTATAGAAATTAATCCCAGGCCATAGCTTTGCAGATTATTAACAGGCTGTAAAATCAATAAACAGCCAGGTGATAAGGTTCAGGTCACAACTGTTGAAAGGGAGGGATGGCGGCAGATGAAACAATCCCTCGTTATCGTTTCCGTTTTGTCAGCCTTCTTGATAATATCAGCTTTTGATATCGGGGGCATAGACCTTGTGCTGGCAGGAATTACCCTTTCGGTAAATACAGCCATAAGATCCGCCTTGCTGATTCTGGCCTCATTTATAATAATAGGCCAGCTGAACGTTCTGCTTACCAAAGATGTAATTGAAAAATGGCTGCAGAAATTCAAAGGAATCAAGGCTGTTATAATAGGCGCCTTAGCCGGCGGCCTGTTTCCCGGCGGCCCTTATATTTACTACCCCTTTATTGCCAGCTTTAAAGACAAGAACCTGCCCTTTTATGTATTCATTTCATTTGTATTCGGCAAGGAAATCTACGATGTTACCCGCCTGCCTATGGAAGCCAGCCTGGTCAGCCTGAGGATTGCGTTGATCAGGTACCTGATTACCCTGCCCATTCCTATAGTAGTGGGCCTGTATTTTGAGAGAAGGGATAAAAAATGGCACAAACAACAATAATTCTCAGCGTTGCTGCCCTTATTCTCTTTCTTATAAACCTTAAGAAAACCGGCAGGCATATTGAAGGGTTAAAATCAGGGTTTAAACAATTCATACAGATTGTGCCGGTTATCCTGGCCGCTTTCATAATGGCCGGCTTTATCGAGGTTTTAATACCCAAGGAATTTGTCAGGAACTGGCTGTCAAAAGAGGCCGGCATTAAAGGGGTGCTGCTGGGAACTTTAGGCGGAGCGGTGATGGCCATGGGCCCCTATGCTTTTTTCCCCATCGTTGCTTCTGTCATGGCTTCCGGTGCAGGCCTGGGAACCATTATTTCAATGATTACCGGCTGGGCCCTTATGAGCCTGAGCAAAATGCCCTATGAAACTGCCTTTATAGGAGCGGATTTTTACGTTAAGAAACTTTTCTACAGCATTCCCTTAAGTTTAACAGCCGGTTTAATCGCATTTTTATTGGAACTTATCATATTATAAATTAATTCTGAAAAAGGATGTGAGACTGTATGCCGGAAAAAATATACTGGGTTGATTTTGATACAATGGAACAGTTCATGATAGATGTTTTCAAAGCTGCAGGTGTGCCTGAGGAAGACGCAAAGATCTGTGCCGATGTTCTTATCACTTCCGATAAAAGGGGCATCGATTCCCACGGCATCGGCAGGTTGAAGCCCATATACATAGACCGGATTATGGACGGCATTATAAACCCTGTAACTAAAATAAAGGTAGTAAAGGAAGGGCCCACCACGGCTGTTTTGGACGGCCAGAACGGCATGGGGCAGGTTATCTCCAAAAAAGCTATGGAAATGGCCATTGAAAAGGCTGAAAACTACGGCATGGGCATGGTGGCGGTGCGCAATTCCAACCACTACGGGATTGCCGGCTATTATGTTCTGATGGCGGTTGAGGCAGGCATGATAGGCATAACCGGCACCAATGCCAGACCCTCCATTGCGCCTACCTTCGGGGTTGAGAACATGCTGGGCACCAATCCCCTCACCTTTGGCATTCCCACCGATGAAGAGTTTCCTTTTGTTCTGGACTGTGCAACCTCTGTCTCCCAAAGGGGAAAGATAGAGGTGTATGCAAGGGAAGGCAAACCTCTGCCGGAAGGCTGGGTAATCGGTCAGGACGGCAGCCCCAGAACCGATACGGAACAGGTTTTAAAGGATCTGTTAACCGGAGGAGCAGCCCTGACTCCCCTGGGAGGTATAGGTGAGGAAATGGGCGGCTACAAGGGGTACGGCTATGCCACCGTAGTGGAAATCCTGTCTGCAGCCCTGCAGGGCGGCGCCTTTCTTAAGGCTTTATCCGGCATGGAAAACGGCAAAAAGGTACCATACCGGCTGGGCCACTTCTTCATTGCCATAAATATAGAGGCATTTACAGAGCTTGATTCCTTCAGGAAAACAGCAGGCGACATTTTGAGACAGCTCAGATCATCCAAACGCATGCCCGGCCAGGACCGCATCTATACGGCAGGTGAAAAGGAATATCTGGCATGGCTGGAGCGCAAGGATAAGGGCGTGCCGGTGAATGAAGCTCTTCAGAGGGATATCATACAGCTTAAGCAAATGCTGAATCTTGATCAGTATAAATTTGAGTTTGAAAATCCATGATTTTATGAGCAAACATTAAATTTGGTATATAATAGAATTAAAAAAGATAGGAGGTATCAGCTGTGAAAATCAAGTGGCTGGGTCATTCCTGCTTTCTGATAACATCTTCCACAGGCGTTCGCATTCTGACTGATCCTTTTGATGAGACAGTGGGCTATAAGGTTCCTGAAGCGGAGGCCGACATAGTAACCACCAGTCACGATCATTTTGATCACAACTATGTCAAAGCGGTAAAGGGAGAATATGTGCACATCAACACTTCCGGCAGGCACAATGTTAAGGGCATAGAGATACTGGGAGTGGATACATTCCACGATGAAGCCGGAGGAAGCAAAAGAGGCAGCAACGTGGTGTTTACCTATCTGGTGGACGGAATGAAGATATGCCATCTGGGAGATCTGGGCCACATACTGACGGAAGAACAGTTAAATCAAATAGGCCGGGTAGATATACTGCTCCTGCCGGTTGGCGGTACATTCACCATAGATTACAGGGAGGCTTCCGAACTGGCCGGCAAGATGAATCCCAGGCTTATAATACCCATGCACTTTAAAACGCCGGTTATGAGTTTTAATATCGATGGCGTTGACAAGTTCGTTGCAGGCAAAGACAGCGTGGAATCAATAGATGAGAATGAGCTGGAGATTACTCCTGGGTCCTTCGACACCCTTGCCAGAATTGTTGTGCTCAATTACGAATAGACAATCCAATTTAATTTGCAGAAAAGAGGCAGTCAGGAATATGGACAGATTGAAGAAACAGATAGACTTCATAGTTGAAATTGATAAGCTGAAACATATATTCCGCCAATCCGTCCTGATCGGAGACAAAAGAAAAGAGAATTCGGCTGAACACTCCTGGCATGTTGGAATAATGGCAATGCTTCTGAAAGAATATGTGCAGGGCAGCCAGGTTGATCTGCTCAAGGTTATGAAAATGCTTATGATACATGATCTGGTGGAAATCGATGCAGGTGATACTTTTGCTTACGATGAAGAGGCCTATGAGGATAAGGAAGAAAGGGAAATCAATGCTGCCCGGCGGATATTCAACATCCTGCCTTCCGATCAGGCAGAGGAAATATGGGAGCTTTGGCGGGAATTCGAGGAGCAGGAAACGCCGGAAGCCCTGTACGCTGCCAGCCTGGACAGGCTGCAGCCCCTTCTTTTAAACTATTTTACCGAAGGCCATACCTGGAAAATGCCCGGTGTTACCAGTAAAAAGGTATATGACAGGATGGCGCCGATTAAGAAAAGCACACCCGAACTCTGGGAGTTTGTGGTGGGAATCATTGAAGATTCCATTAGAAAGGGATACTTAAGGCGGTAAATATAATTTTCTGCTATGCAGGAGCATAGATATAAACAGATATAAGTGTTATAATTAGATAGAATTTTTCTTGGAGGTGCAAGGTTTGAATAAGATCAGGGTGGGCTTGCTGTTCGGCGGAAAATCGGCGGAGCATGAAGTTTCGCTGCAGTCGGCCAAAAACGTTTATGCTGCACTGGACAGGGAACGGTACGATGTTGTTTTGATAGGCATAGATAAGTCCGGCAGGTGGCATTGGTATGGAGATTCCATGAACCTGCTCAATGAAGACGATCCCAAACACATAAGCCTTGGCCCAGGCGGAAAGCCCCTGGCGGTGGTGCCCGGTGCGGGAACCTGCCAGCTTATTACCTTGGATGGTAAAGATATTGGTCCGATCGATGTAATTTTTCCCGTTCTCCATGGGCCCTTCGGCGAGGACGGCACCGTTCAGGGCCTGCTGAAGCTGGCCAATATTCCCTTTGTGGGAGCAGGTGTAGTGGGATCTGCGGCAGGCATGGACAAAGATGTTATGAAACGTCTCCTGCGGGCTGATAATATTCCCATTGGAGATTTTCTCATCTATACATATGCAGACAAGGATAAGATAGAATATGACACGGTAGTTGAAAGGCTGGGTTCACCGGTTTTTGTCAAACCGGCAAATATGGGTTCTTCCGTAGGGATCAGCAAGGTATATAATGCCGATGAGCTTAAAAAGGCTTTAGACCTGGCCTTTCAGTACGATACCAAAATTATCATAGAGGAAAACATAAAAGGCCGGGAGATAGAATGCTCGGTGCTGGGCAATGAAGAGCCGGTGGCATCCCTTCCAGGGGAGATACTGCCTCAGGCAGATTTTTATTCATATGAAGCAAAATACATAGATGAAAAAGGTGCCATACTGGAATACCCGGCCAAACTGCCGGAAGAAAAGATCAAGGAAATCCAGGACCTTTCCATCAGAGCATTTCGTTCCCTCTGCTGTGAGGGCATGGCCAGAGTGGACTTTTTCCTGAAGGAAAACGGAGAAGTGCTGGTAAATGAAATCAATACCCTGCCCGGCTTTACCAGGATCAGCATGTATCCCAAGCTGTGGGAGGTCAGCGGCATACCCTACGGCAAGTTAATCGACAGGCTTATTGAACTGGCCCTGGATAAATTCCGGCGCGAGCAGGCATTAAAGCTGGATTTTGAATAAAATTGAGATTAATGAAGGTGTGAAACATATGGCAGCTAGACCAAGAACCAAGAACGCCTATTGGATAGGCGTTCCGGATGAAGCCTGGAAGGCTGTTGGACAAACCATAAGCCGTTCAGACAACATAACTGCATATTTCAGATACACTTTTTCGGTAACCCAGCCGGGTAAGCTGGTTTTTAAAATCTCTGCCAACAGCAGATACCGGCTGTGGGTAAACGGCAGGCCTATCCTTTCCGGTCCCTTAAAGGGCGACGGATGGAGGCAGTATTATGAAACAGTGGATGTTTCAAAGCACTTAAGGCCCGGCTTTAACTGCATAGCTGTAAAGGTGGTTGCCTACCCGGCATATGAATCCGATGCCGGAAGCAATATGGCTCCTTTATCCGTCATGTCCTGCGGTGCAGGCCCCATGCTTATGGTGGACGGAGTCTGCAAAACCGACAAGGGCCGTATTCTTGCAGATGTAACCACCGGATACGGAGATTGGCAGGTTGCCCTGGATCAAGCAATTGAATGGACTGCCTGTGAGGATACCCATTGGGCGGGTCCTATGGAAAAAGTGTCGGGGGACATGCTTCCTCACGGCTGGCTGGACCAGGAAGAAGCAGAGGGCGATTGGTACCGTGCGCAAAGCCTGTGGCTTGCATCCGGAGATCCGTCCGATGTCAAATACGGCCTGATACCGCCCATGCCTTTGGAAGAGCGGCCTGTGCCTCTGCTCTATGAAGTCCGCCGTTATTTCCAGAAAGAAATGCCCGTATTCCATCCGGACCGGGAGCGGATGTTCTTCTCTTCCCTGATAGAAGGAACCTCCGTAACACTGGAGCCCAACAGCCGCTATATAGCCGTGCTGGACGCAGGAGAGCTGACCACCGGTTACATAGTTTTAAAAATGCAGGGCGGTGCCGGCAGTACAATACGCCTGCGCTATTCCGAGTCCTATTACAGGATAGAAGGCGGAATGCCGGTAAAGGATACCAGGGACGATGCTGCCAACGGCGTTATAATCGGCCACTATGACGAATACATGCCGTCGGGAGCGGCAGATGTCTATGAGCCTTTCTGGTTCCGTACTTTCCGCTTTGTGCAGATAGAGATAGATACGGCTCGGGAACCTTTGAGCATCGAACCTCCCTTTTACCTGGAAACCGGTTATCCCCTTGAGGTTCAGACCTCCGTCCAATCCACAGTTCCATGGGTAAACCAGGTTTGGGATATCAGTATCCGCACCTTGAGAAGAACCGTTCATGAAACCTTTGAAAACAGCACTTATTATGAACAGCTGCAGTACCTGGCGGATACCCGGCTTCAGATTCTCTATACCTATATGGTCAGCTCAGACACCCATCTGGCCCGGAAGGCCCTGCATGACTTCCGCTGTTCTCTCATGCCCGGCGGGCTTCTGCAGGCCAGGTACCCTTCAAGACAGCCCCAGGTCATACCCATATATAATATCTATTTCATCTTTATGGTGGAAGACTACTATTGGCAGACCGGGGAAACCGAACATATCCGGGAATACCGTTCCGTTATTGACGGCATTCTGGAATGGTTTGACAAACACATGGGCAAGAGCGGCCTGATTGAAAATCTGGGCTACTGGCCCTTTGTAGACTGGGTCGAAGGCTGGGACAGGGGCGTGCCTCCGGCTGCAGAAAAAGGGCCGGCTACCGTTCATAATCTCATATATGCGGCAGGGCTTCAGGCGGCTGCACGCTTAAATGAACTTACCGGAAGAAAATATATGGCTGATGAATACCTGAAAAGAGCCAAAGATATCCTGCAGCAGGTGGAAAACCTGTGCTGGGATGATGAAACCGGTCTTTACAAGGAAGGCCCCAAGGTATCCAGGTACAGCCAGCATGATCAGGTCTGGGCGGTTTTGACCGGCCTGGTTAAGGGGAAACGCGCCAAAAGCCTTATGCGCAAATCCTTTGCCCTGGATGATATCGATAAGTGTTCCCGCTCCATGCAGTTTTATCTGCTGCGGGCATTGGAAAGAACCAATATGTACGACAGAAGTGAAGTTATCTGGGATGCATGGAAGCATATGCTTGAGAAAAACCTTACCACCTGTCCCGGCGACAGCGGACACGAGCGAAGCGATTGCAGCGGCCGCAGCGCCCTTGCCCTGTATGAATTTACCCGCTGCATTCTGGGAGTCAGGCCCTTGGAGCCCGGCTGGACAAGAATCGGCATCCAGCCCAATGTGCTCAGCCTGCCGGATTTTTCAGGCAGCGTGATTACGCCCAAGGGAATGGTGCATGTTTCCTGGAAAGTGGAATCGGGTCTTCTGTCCATTTCCGGACAGGTACCGGAGGGGGTGCCTTTGGAACTGTTCCTTCCCGATGGAACCAAACAGCTTTATCTCAATGGCGGCTCCTTCGAGTTCTAGAAATAAGAAAAAGGCAGGTTGGAAAACCTGCCTTTATTCTTCATCAAATTCTTCATATTCGGTTTCGTACAATTCTTCGATAGCTTCAATGAGCTCATCCATCTTTTCCTCTTCAACAGGCACGAACTCTTCCGTATCTCCGTCTGTAATTACCTTCATGATATAAACATCGGTCTCTTCATCGTGTTCATGATCATGGCCGTCATCATGGTCATGGTCGTGTTCAGTAACTTCAACCAGCAGGGCATATTCTTCGCCGTCATATTCAAAGTAGTCCAATATCTCCATCTGGATTTCATTACCTTCGCCATCGGTAAAAACCAAAATATCTCTGTCTCCCATAGGAAAAACCTTCCTTTCTCAAATAATAGGTTTATTGTACCCTAACTTTTAACAATATACAATGATTTAT
>LFTC01000039.1:83964-89275 GCA_001512915.1 Clostridiales bacterium DTU083
TTTATGGAAGGGGAATTCGGAGAAGCGGTCCACTTCGTTATAGAAGGCAGGGTTAAGATTTACAAAACCTCTGAGAACGGCAAGGAACATATACTCTATATTGCCGGGCCCGGCGATATTTTTGCCGAGGTAATCCTGTTCAATGAGGTAAATTATCCTGCAACGGCTGAGGTTATGGAAAAATCCCGGATCGGCAAGATCCGCAACGAAGATCTGGAACAGGTGCTCAAGGCACATCCGTCCATGGCTGTGGCCATAATAAAGGTTTTAAACAAACGGCTTATCGATGCCCAGCAGCGGGTCAAAAGCCTGGCCCTGGACAATACCCACGGCCGCACCGCCCGGATGCTCATGAAGCTGGCAATGGAACATGGTGTTAAAACCGAAAAGGGAGTGGAACTGGAGCTTTCCATATCCAGGCAGGAACTGGCCAACATGGTGGGAACCACCCGGGAGACGGTAACACGGGTTCTGATGGCTTTTAAGAAATATAACCTGATAGAAATCGAGCGGAATACCATCCGCATTCCTCAGCCGGAGAAATTAAAGGAATGGATTAATTAGGGAGGGGTATGAAAATGAGTAAAAAACTTTACCGGTCTTCCCGGCAGAAGCTTATCGCCGGAGTCTGCGGAGGCCTGGCAGAATATTTTAACATGGATGTAAGCATAATCCGCCTGATCTGGGCCATATCGGTCTTGTTTGGCGGCATCAGCCTGTTTTTATATATAATTGCGGCCTTAATCATGCCCGTGGAGGAAAATGCCGGTGGAACAACTGTAAGTGATGAAAATGGAAACGTAATATACTCTGACACAGATACAAATGTAAAGGATAGATCCCTGATATTTTTTGGGGTGCTTTTGATCATAATAGGCGGCATAGTTCTTGCGAACTACTTTTTTCCCTTTCGTGAAATAGTCAGGTCTGTATTCCGCATCTTCAGATCCTTTGTCTGGCCCCTTGTGCTTATAATTGGCGGCCTTCTTATAGTGCTGTCTTCTCTGCGCCGCAGGGGTTAAAGGATTGACCTGATACATTCTGCTGTGTATAATAAACTCAAGTCTGGCATGAAGTCAGGATTAAGCATTCAGGAAGAATGCAGGGGCAGATAATCGGCTTAGCTGAAAAGCGAATAATAAAACTTTAATGATTGCCACGAAGGAATCGGTTTTTATGCAATTGATGCTTCGTGGCTTTTTGCTTTTTATTGTCAGAAAACACTAGAGGAGGCTTGCAATGAAAAAGAACACAACTCTGAGATTGGTATTGGCGGCTTTATTTACTGCCCTGGGCATCCTGCTGCCTATGGTGCTTCATCCTTTCGGCATATCCGGCCAGGTATTTTTGCCTATGCATGTTCCGGTACTGCTCTGCGGCCTTATAACCGGCAGCGCATACGGAGCCCTGACAGGGTTCATTGTTCCCTTGCTTTCCGGCGCTCTTACGGGAATGCCTTCCATATGGCCGGTTGGAGTTTCCATGGCTTTGGAACTGGCTGCATACGGATTTTTTGCAGGGCTTTTGCACAAAAGGTTCAATGTATTCATTTCCCTTATCGGTGCCATGCTGGCAGGACGGATAGTGATGGGCATTGTAAACGCAATAATCTTTGGCCTGTCGGGCACTCCCTACGGTTTCTCAGCTTTTATAAGCGCCGCTTTTGTAACGGCACTTCCGGGAATTATAATTCAGCTGATACTCATACCCGTTATAATCTACGCACTTGGCAATACCGATGTGATGAAAAGGCTGTCGGCCCATGGATAAGAATTTATCAGCCGCGGGTTTTCCAGGCATTGATAAGATACTGGAACTTATCGGCAAGGCTGAAGCCGAGAAGGAACGCGTTATAATAGCAATTGACGGCAAAAGCGGATCCGGTAAAAGCTTTCTGGCCGGCCTGTTGAAAGGTCTCTATGGCTGCAATCTTATCCATATGGACTATTTCTTTCTCCGGCCACATCAAAGAACTCCCGCCCGGCTTAAGGAGCCGGGCGGCAACATAGATTATGAAAGGTTTCAGAAGGAAGTTGTGAACAATTTAATAAACAATAAAGCGTTTTCTTACCAGGTTTATGACTGCAGCCAGGCAGCCCTTACAGAACGGATTAATGTGGAACCTAAAAAAATCAATATAATAGAGGGTGTGTACAGCATGCACCCTCTGTGGATAAATATATATGATATTAAAATATTTCTAACCCTTGACCCCGGCAGGCAGCTGGAGCGCATCCGGAAAAGGAGCGGGGAAGGGCTGCTCAGGCGTTTTGTTCAGGAATGGATTCCAATGGAAAACCTGTATTTTGAACATTTTAATATTCCACAGGCAAGCGACCTGGTTATTGACACTTCTTCTTTGAAATCAGTTCCTTAGCCTGTTCAACTGCCGCTTTTACGTATTCAGACAGAGTTAAATCCTTAATGCCCGCCACATATACATTGCATTTGTTGATGGGAATCAGGATTTTAACAGCCTTGGAACTGCTTATGGCCGCAGCCATGGAGGGAGTCACTTCTCCCAAAAGGGAATTTGCTGCAATAATCCCTATGGGCCCTATTACTATATCTGCATCTTTACAATTGAATATAACAGGGTTTTCCCCGGTTGCCCCCATGTCTGCCCCTGCCTTCAGCATGGTGGATGTGGCGATGCTGTTGGTGCCGATGGCGGTAATTTCCTGTTCAGGCAGTTCCTTTTTCAATTGTTCCACAATTGCCCTGCCCATCTTGCCGCCCTGGCCGTCTATGACCAGAAGCTTCATGATCATTCCTCCTATGCATACAGTTTTCTCAGCATAAACTCAACAAACCTGTCCGGCACTATTCTTTTCAGTTGAACCATGATCTTATATTCCAATCCTGCTGTAACCCTGACAGGGGGGTTTTTCCTGTTCATCAGCCTGGCTGTCAGCCTGGCAATGATTTCGGGATTTTTGCCGCTGCGTTCATCCTGCTCCATTTTTTCAATGGAACTTTTGCTCCTGGGGTATGAGGTGTTTTCAGATTCTGCAGTATAATAGCGGTTGTCGGTAAAACCGGTACGGGTATCGCCGGGTTCCACCAGCACTGCACGTATGCCCCAGTCCCGTGCCTCTATGCGCAAGGCTTCGGTATAAGCTTTCATGGCAGATTTGCTGGCGGAATACATGGCTTGATAGGGTATCGAAAATACTCCGGCCACCGAGCCGATGTTGATTATAAGCCCCTTTTTCTGCTTGCGCATAATGGGAAGAACTTGTCTGCACATGCGGTGCATGCCGAAAAAATTGGTATTGAACTGGGAACAGGCTTCTTCCTCCGAAGTCTCTTCAATGGCTCCTGCAATTCCAAAGCCGGCATTATTGATCAGAACATTGATCTGCCCTTCCTTTTCCATCACATATTTAACAGCTTCTTCTGCAGAACGGCTGTCGCACACATCAAGCTGCACCATCTCCACAAAGCCCTTTGAATTATCGTCAGAAAAAACAAGGGTTCCGTTTTTGCATCTGCGGGATGTTCCATATACCCTGTAACCTAAACCGGCCAGGTATTCAGCCGTAACCTTGCCTATGCCTGATGAAGCCCCTGTCAACAAAACTACTTTGCCATAATAAGCTTGCATATTATTCTCCTCCGTAGTATGCCTCTGGAATTATACTTGTATAGTTCGAGCGCTTTACAGGAATTCCTGCTTTGATAACTTTCGATTTTTTGATATAATACATAAAACACATGTAAAAATTTGAGGGATAAAAAGTGTTTAAAAATATATGGAAAACATACGGACATTACCTGTTTATTCCGCTTATTATATTTTTTAATTTCCTGTTAAACTGGCTGATTCGAAACATTGAACCCCGGTTTATGATGGCTTCCAGCCTGGATCGTTCAGTGCCTTTTCTTAAGGTTTTTGTCATACCATATTTCTTATGGATGATATTTACCATTGGTGTTACGGTATTTCTTGCCATAAAAACCAGGAAGGAATTTATACAATTCAGCACTTTTATAGTTACAGGCCAGGTCATATGCATGCTGATCTATCTGATTTATCCGAACACCCAGAATTTAAGGCCGGAAGTTATGAGCAACGATATATTCTCCCGCATGATACTGGCAATCTACCGGAGAAACCTGGTAGCCAACACAGCACCCAGCATACATGTGCTCTATACTCTGGCAACCCATTTCGGACTTATGAAATATGAGCCCTTCAGCAAGAACAGATATCTTACGCCTCTGCTTTATATCTTCACACTGGTCTCCATCTTATCCACCCTGTTTATAAAACAGCATTCCGTAATGGATGTTCTGTCTGGAATAATAGTCAGTTTCCTGCTTTATATTTTAATCTACAAGGAAAAGCCCGATGGAAACAAATATGGTTTTAAGAAGTTCGGGAAACCGAAAAATATAAGTTGATAGGGGAAAGGAAGGGTTTTGATGAGGTCATTTTTTTGGGGAATTTTTCTTCTTTCATCCGGCCTGTTTTTAATCCTGAAGCATTATTTTAATTGGAATGTTCCCACGGTCCGGGTGCTGATCGGCCTGTTTTTGATTTCCCTGGGTCTGTCCCTGCTCATTGGAGGGCCAAACTTCAGGATTCAGACCAATATGTTTCTGGACCAGGGCAGACTGGATATAAGCCCCGGGGAGAAGGATTACAATATCGTGTTCGGAGAAGGAATCTTGGATTTATCTGATACAAGCATGGATGAATTGGCTGATAAGATAGATGTGAACGTAGTTTTTGGATCTGCAAAAATTATACTGCCCAGGGATGCTGCTGTCAGCATCAAGGCCAATTCTGCATTTGCATCTGTACAGTTTCCGGATGACACCAATCTGACTTTTGGTGACCGCACCTATCTGTCTGACCCAGGAGATAAGGGGCAGGCAGATTTAATTTTGGATGTTAACACGGTTTTTGGCAGCACGGAGATAGTTTATTAAGCATGAAAAATAAGGGGGCCTTGCTTATATGGCGCAAGGCCCCTTTGCTTTTGCCTTACTCGAATACCTGCACCAGTTTGTTGAACAGGTCTTTGTTTTCCTTAATCTTGGTCTCATTTCCCAGTACGCATATATAATTGTTTTTCAGCACGTCTGCAGCCATGCGGGCCAGGGCTTTAATATCCTTGGCAGTGGCTGAAAGAATTTCATCCCTTTCCTTCTGGATATCTTCCTGGGTCAGACCGGTAAAGTAATTGATCTCCGAACGCTCACCCTTCATCTGGGGCGTAAGCGGAGCATCCACCCGGCTGATGGTGCCGATTATATATTTCTTCATCTCCCGCTCATCTGCATTAAAATTGGACAGATATTC
>LFTC01000039.1:89292-91634 GCA_001512915.1 Clostridiales bacterium DTU083
GAAACGCCGTAAGCTCCGCCCTGTACACGGACCCGGTTCCACAGGTAATCCAGGTTGGCAATTGTTCTCAGTACCTGCAGGCTGCCGCTGTACTCATATCCTTCTCTCAAAAAGCTGTAACCCTTGGCTACATATTGAACCTTGCTGGGGGTAAGCAGGCCTTCATTCTCTGCTGCTTCCCTGAATTCCAGGGGTACAGGCTCCATTTTCTCTACAGGCAGGCTGTCTGCAAAGTCTGCAAACTGCCCGGCAAAGCTTGCATAATCCTGTTCCGGCAGGGTAATTCCTGCAGTCATGCTGTTTCTGCGGAAAATCAGCCCGGCTGTCCTGGCAAGCTTTTCAATGAGCTCCTTGCTCTTCTCATCGAAATTCTTTTCCACATCACACAGGAAGTGATAGAAGGCAATGCCTGAATGTAGCTCGGCAAATTTTCCTGCAGGTGCGAAATAGGAGCTCAGCCGGTTCATGGCCATGGTATTGCCGGCTTGATTAATGGCCATCTCCAGGCGTGAACGGGTTTCCTGAACTATCTCCTTCAGCCGCCTGGTATCCTCAAACACCGATCCGGTTACAATCTCTTTCAAAAGGCCCAGCAGTTCAGGCAGCTTGTCAGTCAAGGCCTTGGACCGCACCAGCAGCTTAGGCACAAACTCGCCGTCTCTGCCGTTCAATGCCAGGCCCTGCATGGAATAGTTTATTCCACCGGTGTGAATGTTGATTTCCTTGGTCAGTTCCTCATAGCTGAAGTTTTCGGTGCCGATTTTGCCCAGCACATTAACCAGCAGGCCCGCATAAGGTATTAATTCCTCAGGCAGGGCGGAGCTGTCAAACCACAGGTTCAGATATGCAATGCCGTTGGTAAAAATGGGGTGATGCAGCACCTTAACCCCGAATGCATCCTTCTCAACCAAGGGCAGGGCCTCGGCTTCCGGATCTATATCCGACAATTCTATCATAGGAATTTTTGCCAGTTCTTCAGGAGAATCCGGCTCCGACTGCTTCTTTATCAATTCCCTGGTGTTGTTTATAATACTATCTATTTCCTCATCGCTCAGCCCGGCCTTATAGGCCTGGAGTTTTTCGTGCAGTTCCTGGTCCTTTTCTTCAGCCAGGCCGGGTTTGGGCTTAACCATTACCAAGGTGCTGTGGGTGTTCTTCAATAGGTACCGGTCAATCAGATTCTCAAATAAAGGCTCAGTCAGGGCCTTTTTAATCTGTTTCAGGGTATCTTCAAAACGCAGGTGCAGTGTAGGATCTTCTCCGTACAGCCAACTGTCCATGCACTGAATTCCGTAGACCAGGCCCTTGGGGATGCTGCCGAAATCGGCTTCCCGCAGTTTGAACTCCCGGTTGTTGATGGCGGCTTCCGCCAGTTTTTTATCTATTCCTTCATCCACCAGCTTTTTCAGGGTGCTTTCTGCTATGTCAACAAATGCTTTCTCATCGCTTTCATTGGCATCCTTTACAATAATGCTGAAGGACGGCTGCTGCAGGTAGCTGCCGAAGGAGCCGAACACATCTTTTCCGATGCCGGCTTCCAGCAGGGCCTTTTTCAGCGGTGCGGCCGGATTATCCAGCAGCAGGTACTGCAGGATGTCAAAGGCCAGATAGAGGAAGGGATCCGTTGCCTTGCCAATGGCGTAATTCAGGCTGAGATAGGTTTTATCCCGGGAGCTTTCCCCAGGGGATATGGGGTAATGCTCCACAATTCTCTTCATCCGGGCGAAGGGTTCCTGCAGAGGTATTTCGGATGATATCTCCATCTTGTCAAAAGCACTCAGGTATTCATCATTTAAAAACTTCAGATGGGCCTCAATGTCCCCGTTGCCGTAAAGATATATATAGCTGTTGGAAGGATGATAGTATTTCCTGTGGAACTCTGTAAAGTCTTCCTGGGTCAAATCCGGTATGTAATCCGGGTCTCCTCCGGATTCATAAGCATAAGGCGTATCCGGATACAGGGATTGCTGTATTTTCCTGAACAACACCTGTTCAGGCGATGAAAAAGCTCCTTTCATTTCATTGTATACCACTCCCTTGTAGGTTAAGGGATCGTCCTTCTTTTCCAGCTCATAATGCCAGCCTTCCTGCATCAGAATTTCAGGCCTGTCATATATATTGGGATGGAGCACCGCATCCATGTATACGTCCATTAGATTGATAAAATCCTTATCATTGCGGCTGGCAATCGGATACATGGTTTTGTCCGGATAGGTCATGGCATTCAAAAATGTGTTAAGGGACCCTTTGGCCAGCTCTACAAAGGGTTCCTTGACCGGAAACTTGCGGGATCCGCATAATACCGAGTGCTCCAAAATATGGGGCAGGCCGGTATTATCGTG
>LFTC01000039.1:91641-110160 GCA_001512915.1 Clostridiales bacterium DTU083
CTTGCGCCGCTCTTTTCATGAACGAACTGCAGGGCTGTAGAGTTGATTTCCTGCACCGGGGTAATTTTCTGCAGGCGAAAACCGTGTATCACCTGATCTTTTTTCAGATCCATAGACCTTTCTCCTTTCATTTACAAAAGACGTATGATTAACCTTCTTGATAGTATTGCCATATAACTATTATACATTTCACTGGCGGATTCTTCCATATGGTTTTGCTTTCGTTTTTCCTTTCATCCCAAACAGATATGCGGATTCATATACTGAAAGCAAAAGAAAACTTTCCGGGAGGGATTCATATGAACAGGACGGCGGCAGCATATGTATCAGGAGGACCGCTGAGACCACAGATCAGGGGAATGGTATGGTTTCATGATACCCTTGGGGGCACAATTGTGACAGCACAAATAAGCGGCCTGCCTGATTACATGCCAGGCGGAGCGGGGGAGAGCCCCATAGGCCCCCATGGATTTCACATACACGTAAACGGCACCTGTGAAACAGGGAATCCGGAAGACCCTTTCCAGGCAGCCGGCCCCCACTGGAATCCGGACGGACAGCCTCACGGCAACCATGCCGGAGATTTCCCCGTATTGTTCTCCAACAACGGAAGGGCCTGCATGAGTTTCTTTACCAACAAGTTCAGGGTGGAAGAAGTGGTGGGGAAGGCGGTGATCATCCACGAAAACCCTGACGACTATCGCAGCCAGCCTGCAGGAAATGCTGGGCGGAGGCTGGCCTGCGGCGTCATAGAATGGACATGGGTCTGACTGGGTCTTCTTGACATCAAACCGGGTTATAATAAAATTATAATCAGAGGCTGTAATACTGAATTATACTAGTGCAGGAGGGAACGGACATGATAAACGAAAGCGGAAATCTTTCTGTAAACACCGAGGATATATTTCCCATAATAAAGAAATGGCTGTACTCCGATAAGGATATATTTCTTCGGGAAATGGTATCCAATGCCTGCGACGCAATTGCCAAATTCAAGAGGCTGGTCTCCTTGGGCGAGGCAGATGCTGATCCGGATGAACAATACAAAATCCGCGTGGTTTTGGATAAGAAAAACAAAACCATAAAAATCATGGACAACGGCATAGGCATGACCGCCGACGAAGTCAAAAGATATATTAACCAAGTGGCATTCTCCGGTGCAAAGGAGTTTCTGGAGAAATACAAGGATCAGAATGAAGCCAGCCAAATCATAGGCCATTTCGGCCTGGGCTTTTATTCGGCTTTCATGGTTTCCGACAAGGTGGAAATCGACACCTTATCCTGGCAGGAGGGGGCCGAGCCGGTCAAGTGGATCAGCGACGGCGGCACCACCTATGAGATGACCTCATCCGAACAGGATACCAGGGGCACTGTTGTCACCCTGCACATAGCGGAAGACAGCAAGGAATTCCTTGATAAACATGAACTCCGCAGGATACTGGAAAAGTATTGTGCCTTTCTGCCTGTGGAAATATACCTGGAGGATGCAGAAGATAAGAAGAAGGACAAGGAAGAGGCCAAACCTGTTAACGACACCAATCCCCTGTGGCTGAAAAGTCCTTCGGAATGTACTGAAGAAGAATACAGGGAATTCTACAGGAAAGTATTCATGGATTTCCAGGATCCCTTGTTCTGGATCCACCTGAATGTGGACTATCCTTTCAACCTGAAAGGCATATTATACTTCCCCAAACTGCGGAACGAGTTTGAAACCATGGAAGGCCAGATTAAGCTGTACAATAACCAGGTATTTGTAGCCGACAATATCAAGGAGGTTATTCCTGAATGGCTGCTCCTTCTCAAGGGCGTTATCGACTGCCCTGATCTGCCCCTCAATGTATCCAGGAGCTTTTTGCAGAACGACGGCAGCGTCCGAAAAATATCCGATCATATATCCAAAAAGGTGGCCGACAAGCTGAACAGCATGTACAAAACTGAACGGGAGAACTATGAGAAATACTGGGATGACATCAACCCCTTCATTAAATTCGGATGCATGAAGGACGATAAGTTCTACAAGCGGGTCAAGGATATCCTGATTTTTAAATCTACCAGCGGAGATTATACCCTGCTGAAGGATTACCTGGACAGGAACAGGGATAAGCACAAAAACCAGGTTTACTATATATCCGATGAAAAGCAGCAGGCCCAGTATATCCGAATATTCAAGGAAAATGACCTGGAAGCCCTGTACCTGGACTCCATAATTGACAGCCATTTTATAAATTTCCTGGAAATGAAGGAGAGCGATACCAAGTTTCTCAGCGTGGATTCCGATATATCAGAAGGGCTTAAGGATAAGGATGGAGCCGGCAAAGACGATAAGAAGCTGGAAAAAACCCTGGAAAACCTGTTTAAGGAATGCCTGAACAGGAAGGATTTGAAAATTCAGGTGGAGGCCTTGAAGACGCCTGATATACCGGCTGTTATCCTGCAGTCGGAACAGTCAAAGAGGCTGCAGGAAATGACCAGGTATTTCGGCAGCCCTACTGTGAACAATTTCCCGTCAGAACAGACCCTGGTGCTTAACAGAAAGAATGGATTGATATCAAGGCTGGCAATTTTGAAGGACAACAAGGAAAGAAAGCAGGATGTGGACCTTATCTGCAAGCATGTATATGATCTGGCCATGATGAACCATAAGCCTTTGGAACCGGAAGAAATGGCCGAATTTGTCAAGCGCAGCAATAAGCTTTTATCCCGCCTGACGGAGCTTAAGAGCTGATAAAACCGGCGGAGAAATCTGCCGGTTTTTTGCTGCCTGTTTTTATATTCTGCTGCAAAAAAAATTCTTAATCAGGCTGAAAAAAGGATAAGAATATGCATGGAATGCACATAATAGCGGAAGAGAGTAAAATTCAAGCCTTGAATTGCTGCATGGAGGATGGATATGCCTTACCTGATAATTGCCGCAATACTCCTGATAACTCCAGCCCTTTGGATAGGTTTTCTGCTGAAAAGGAGAAAAAAAGCAGATTTTATACAATTCAGGAAAAGGGTTTATTTAAAAAGAAAGCCTGGATCAAAACGCCGCAGACAGCTTTTGTTTGACCGGGACAGGGGAAAGGTTATACCTTTCCCCTTGACTTCTGTCTCATCCCATGGAAAAGAGCTTACCGACCCCCGCGAAACCAGGACTTAAAAGTATTCTGCCAGGTCAATCAGCCGGTCCACCACTATGTCGGGCTTTACATCGGACTCTGCCAAATCCTCCAGCGTTGCCTCACCTGTCAATACCAGCACGCTGGCAGCGCCGTGTCTGGCACCGATGGCAATATCTGTATACAGCCGGTCGCCTACAAACACCAGGTCTTCCTTGGTACAGTCAAGGTAACTGGTTATGAAATCAATGGTCTCCCTATAGGGTTTGCCAAAATATCTGGGTTCGATATCGGTAGACTGGGTGATAAAAGCGCATATGGCGCCGCAGTCCGGTATAGGGCCGTGTTCGGTGGGGCAGTTGTTGTCCGGATGGGTGGCCCAGAAAGGTACGCCCTTGCGGATTAAGGTGCAGGCCTTTTCCAGTTTTTCGTAGGTTACTGTGGTGTCAAAGCCTGCCACTACCGCGTCCGGGTTTTCTTCAGTTAGCACAATGCCGTTATCCATGAAATCCTTTTCCAGTGCAGGTGTGCCCAGCAGGTACACCTTGGGACTTTTCCAGGTTTTCTTTATATGATGAATGGTTACCATGCCGGATGTGAGCAGCTGGTCTTCACGTATGTAACAGTTCATATCCGCCAGCTTCTTAATATAAACCTGCCTGTTTTTTGAAGAGTTGTTGGTAAAGAACAAAAAATCCTTACCTGCATCCTTCACCCTTTCAAGGAATTCCAATGAGCCTTCCAGCAACTGGTCTCCCAGGTAAAAGGTACCGTCCATGTCCAGTATAAAGTATTTCTTTTTCTCTAAACTTTTTTTCATTACAGCCTCCTGCAGATTTTTTTAAGAATAATATACAAATTTAGAATTTTTTGTTTTATTTTTGGGATCATGTTTATATATATAATGCAGCTGCATAGCAACAAGTGTACCAGCATCACAGAATCTTTGTCAACAATACCACTGGCATCAGTGTACCAAACTTACAGGCTCTTAAGAGTCTGATCCCCTGGGTAACCAGCATTGTTATATCCCAATGCAAAAGGCCGGCCTTTTTCCATATGGTGGGAGCTCGTGCTTGCTATCACGAGCTCTTATTAATTTTTGGAGATAAGCATCAGCATAATAACATAAAGGAGCCTTAACTAAAGCGTTAAAGGCTCCTTTACGTAAGGGGTTTGGGGGTTTGGGTAACTTACACTATTATGATAACCAGCTTTAAAAAAAATAAACCCCAATCTGCCAAATTACGCTTTTAAATTTAAGCAATCCGGCTTTGAAGCAGGTATCAAGAGATGTGATTAAACCAAATTAAGCTGTAATAAAAGGGCATATTAATAATGAGAAATAATGAGAAAAGGGCACGAACAGCAAATGCTTTTCTTTATAAAGGAATTGTATCGCAGATATGTGGAAGATGAAGTGGCAGCTTACGGGGCAGAAATGGCTTATTATTTCCTGCTGTCCATATTTCCTTTTCTGATATTTGTAACCACCTTAATCGGATTTTTGCCCATACCGGGGGAAAGCTTTCTGGCATATCTGAAAGTATTGCTGCCCCATGAATCATACCAGTTTATCCGGGATAATCTATTACAGATTTTAAGCAGAAGGAATCTAAAACTATTGTCATTCGGTATTATTTCCATGCTATGGGCGGCATCCAGCGGGATGGGGGCAGCGGTCCGCGGCATCAACCGGGCCCTTTGTCAGAAGGATACCAGGCCTTTTTGGATAGCCGTTCCCTTATCCATTTTCTTTACCATGCTGACAGCTGCTCTCATAGTCATTTATTTTGTTTTCCTCATCTTCGGCCGGCAGATTGGCGCATATCTGGTCCAATCCGGCCTGCCCGGACAGTTTTGGCAGATCTGGGATTTTTTCAGGCATCTTGTTGCCCTGTTGATGATGATCTTTGTCTTTACCCTGCTTTACCGCTTCAGCCCCTGCATAAAAATCAGGTGGCTCAAAGCCCTGCCCGGGGCAGTATTTACTTCAGCAGGCTGGCTGGCAATATCCTGGCTTTTTGCCTGGTATGTCAATCATTTCTGGAATCTTTCCCTTATCTACGGAAGCATAGGCGGCATCATAGGCCTGATGGTCTGGCTCTTCATCAGCGCCCAGCTGATTATAATGGGCGGGGAGGTAAATGCCATGTTGATTTTTAAAAAGCATAAGGCAAATTTAAAAGAATTGAATGACAGGGAAGAAAAATAAAAGCGCCGGCATCACCTGCTGCCGGCGCATTAAATTGAAAAGAACTATTCAGTTATGTAACATGCCAAGATTTCGCCATAAAACATGGTATGGAAATCATGATCCTTATAATGCCTCTCCAGAATGCTTCTATCCAACAGGGAAGGTTCCATATTCTGCTTGAAAACCACTCTGCATTCATAATGCAGATCGCATTCTCCTACTATCGGAACGTTCACCGCCTGCCCCGGCGCCGGGGTTAAGTTGCATTCCCTGAATTTGTCATAATCCCTCCCGGACCTGCTGCCGCAAAAGGCCAGCTCCTTTTTCAGCTGGTCCTTCAGGGGGATGCTGACAGTGAATTCGCCGGTATCGTCAATGGCATGCCAGGTATAGCGGGTTGTGCGAACAGGAACTATGAAAATGGGCCTTCTCCAGTAATAGGTGATTCCTCCCCAGCCCATGGTCATGGTATTGTCCTTTTCCTTGCGGGATGTAAGGAATACACCATTTCGGCTGAGCTGCTCCGTAACCTCCCTCAGATACTGATCATAGGGAACATGTTTGATACTGCTCAATTTTACAAAACCTCCTCAGAATAAACGCTTCTTCTTATCTCTCGCTCAGGGGTTTGTATTTATTAATCTGAAACAGGGTGCGGTATGCAGGCCGGATAATTTTGCCTCCGCTGATCAATTCCTCCAAAGAGTGGGCACACCAGCCGGGCATCCGTGCAATGGCAAAAATGGGGGTATAAAGATCCTTGGGGATTCCCAACATCTTATACACAAGGCCTGAATACAGGTCCACATTGGCGCATATGTCCTTGCGGCCTTTGCGTTCGGCAAAGAGTTCTTTTGTCATTTTCTCTATTGTATCATACAAATGGAATTCGTTTTCCATATTTTTGATTCTAGCCAGTTCTTCAGCCTTTTTCTTTAACAGCACAGCCCTGGGATCCGAAAGGGTATATACTGCATGGCCCATGCCATAGATGAGGCCGGCCCCGTCAAAGGCCTCCTTGTCCAGGATTTTTTCCAGGTATTCCTTAACAGCCTTTTCATCCTCCCAATTGGGGACATTGGCCTTGATATTCTCCACCATTTCCTCAACCTTAATATTGGCGCCCCCGTGCTTGGGACCCTTTAAGGCGCCGACTCCCGCTGCAATGGCAGAGTAGGTGTCGGTGCCGGAGGATGTTGCTACCCTGGTAACAAAGGTGGAGTTGTTTCCTCCTCCGTGCTCTGCATGCAAAATCAGGGCAAGATCAAGGATTTCCGCCTCAGCCCTGGTAAAGCTGCAATCAGGCCGTATCATATGTAACAGGCATTCAGCGGTGCTGTGGTCTTCCTTGGGCAAATGGATGTGCAGGCTTTCATGATCAATATAATGACGTTTTGCCATATATGAATAGGCCACAAATACCGGCACCTGGGCTATTAAATCGATACAGCGGCTGAGCACGCTGTTGACCGACAGGTCATCCGGGTTTTCTTCATAGGAATAACAGGAAAGAATGCACCTGGCCAGCTTGTTCATAATGTTCTTGCTTGGCTGCTTCAGTATCACATCTTCCACAAAGCTGTTCTCCAGGTAACGGCTCTTCCACAGGATTTCACAGAATATATCCAATTCCTTTCGGGTTGGAAGCTTGCCAAAGAGCAGAAGAAAGCATACCTCTTCAAAACCGAAGCGTTTTTCCTTCTGACAGGCCTCTGCGATATCCTCCACATCTATGCCCCGGTAACGCAGGCGGCCTTCAACCGGAACTTTTTTGCCGTTTTCCAATACATAGCCTTGAACATCGCCCACCTGGGTAAGTCCCACCAGCACTCCTGTGCCGTCCTTATTGCGCAGTCCTCTTTTTACGTCATAATAATCAAAGAGATAAGGGTCGATATGATTGTTTTCCGCAGCAAACTTGTAAAGCCTGGCTACCAGTTTATTTTTGTCATTGGCTGCACCGTTTGAGTTCCGATTAGTCATTTCCCTGTTCCTTTCTTTGATTTTTATTGTGGCAGTTCCATTTATTTTACATCTTCTTTCCTGCTAAAGCAAGTTATTTTTTTGTCAAAAATGAAGGAAAAGGCACTGTAAATTGCATTTTTTAATTTTTCTTGCCTTTCCGCTGCTTTTTTAGTACACTTATGGACTGACGTGATAGAATATGAATGTTGATCGATTAACTGGAGGTAAAGCAATTGTCGGATTTGTTGATAATAGCTGCAGCAATTGCAGCAATATACTTTATATTTAAGGTTGCATTTAAAATACTGAAAGCAGCCCTGATGCTGGGTGTGGCTGCCCTGGCCCTGTACTACCTGGCAGAATACGGGTTTTTGAAAGCCCTGTTCTAATCAGAGCAGGGGTGAAATCAGCCTGGACACCGCTTCCTTGAAGCGGACCAGGCAGGAGCGCTGCTCATACAGTTCACGGGTCAGCTCTATGCAGTTTTTCATATCATCTTCAAAATGGCGCATTAGTTTGGAAGCAGATTCTTCATCATAAAGGACGGCATTTATTTCAAAGTTATAAATGAAGCTGCGCAGGTCGAAGTTGGCGCTGCCCACGGAAGCAATCCTGCCGTCCACTATTACCGCTTTTACATGCATAAACCGGTCATAATCATAAATATAAGCCTTTACTCCCGAATCCAAGAGATCAGACAGATAGGAAGTGGATGCCCAGTGTACAAAAGGATGATCCCTTTTCCCGGGTACCATGATCCGTACATCAACGCCGCTTAAAGCGGCGGTTTTTAGTGCCTGGATCAGGCTGTCGTCCGGAACAAAATAAGCGGTTTGAATATAGACGCTTTTTTCAGCATTGGCAATCATTTTGAAATAACCCTGGCGGATGGCATCCCACTTGGAATCCGGGCCGCTGGATACAATCTGTACTGCCTTATCTCCCGCCTTATCTTTATCCGGAAAGTATTCTTTGCTGAAAGGCAATTCGGTTCTGGCTGCAAATTCCCAATCTGTAATAAAACGGAGTTGCAGAAAATCAACAGCACTTCCTTCTATCATAAGATGTGTATCCCGCCAGTAACCATATTTGGTCGACCTTCCCATATATTCGTCTCCCAGGTTCAGGCCGCCCATAAAGGCGGTTTTTCCGTCTATAACGGTAATCTTTCTGTGGTTGCGGTAATTAACCCTGATATTGACATGGGGAAGAAAGGGCGGAAAGAATACTGCCGCCTGGCCGCCGGCCTCAAGCAAAGGCCTTACATAGCTTTTAGGCAGGCCTAAGCATCCCATGCCGTCATATAAAAGCCTTACCTCTACCCCTTCCCTGGCTTTGGCTGCAAGAATGTCCCTTATCTCTCTTCCTATATTATCATCTCTTATAATGTAGTATTCCATGTGTATATGATGGCGGGCCTGTTTTAAGGCTTTGATGAGGGCATCGAATTTCTGCCTGCCGTCTTTTAGAATTTCGATCCGGTTATTGTAAGTCAGAGGTGAGCAGGAATTGTTCAGATGCAATCGCACCAGATCCTTATGCCTTTCAGCTGCAGGAAAGCTGATATCAGTATTTTCCCGGGAAAGCACTGGAAAGGTTTTCTTTAATTTTTTTTCATCTTGCCTGGCTTTTTCGGTAAAGATTTTTATCCGGTGCACATCCTGGCCCAGAAACAGGTACAAAAAAAAGCCCAGAACCGGAATGAACATGAGAACCAGAACCCAGGCCCAGGTAGTGCCCGGATTTTTGCGGCTGAGAAAGATTATTATGAAAGCAAACAGCATATTGGCAAAAAAGATAATGATGGAAATGTTTCTGGCAATCAAACTTATACTCATAATTCACATCCCGGCCGGAATATTGTTAAAAATTACCTGATGATAGTATACCATACCACCGCTTGATTAAACAATACGGAAGCCGCCTTTATTCTCATTTTTCCCCCTCCGGCATAGGATAGTTACACCAAGGTATTGACACCTCTCACATTGTGCCCTGAGCATCCATATGATGATAAAGGCAAGAATTTTTTGAGGGGGAGAATGAATGGTCGAATATCTGATGCAGTTCAATATAATATGGGTAGGCATAATCGCAAGTCTGGCGGCAGGATTGGCAACCGGAGCAGGCTCCCTTCCAATCTTTTTTACCCGTGATATACCCAAAAAGCTTCTGGATGCCCTGCTTGGAGCAGCGGCAGGCATCATGCTGGCAGCCACCTCATTCAGCCTTATCATTCCCGCCCTGGAGAAGGCCGGAGGCGGGCTGAACGGAGCCAGCACTGTTTTGATAGGAATACTGACCGGAGGGGTTTTTTTGGACCTGGTAGATAAATTTTTTCCCGATACCAATCTTTCTGCAGGCTTTGTGCCCTCCAACGGCAAAAAAGGCGGCATACTCAGCATGCAGCCCAGTTTGAGAAAGATCTGGCTTTTTATACTTGCAATTACCGTGCATAATTTTCCGGAAGGCATGGCTGTGGGCGTAGGCTTTGGTGATGGAGACGTGGCCAACGGCCTTACCATTGCCATAGGCATAGGCCTTCAGAACATGCCGGAAGGCCTGGCAGTTGCCCTGCCCTTAATCAGGGAAGGTTATCCCAGATGGAAAGCCTTCCTGATTGCATTGGCCACCGGCCTGGTGGAACCCGTTGGCGGCCTTTTGGGCATAGGACTTGTAAACATTGCCCGGCCCCTGCTTCCATTTACCTTAGCTTTTGCTGCCGGTGCCATGCTCTTTGTAATTTCCCACGAAATAATACCGGAAAGCCAGCATAACGGCAATAATTCAAAGCTGGCAACCCATTCCCTGATGGTGGGCTTTGTGGTTATGATGTTCCTGGACGTAGTTTTGGGTTAGCAATTGAAGTGAAGAAAGAATCATGATAATATTGCCATATATAATCTAGTGCATATAAAAGGGGATTTGGCTGATGAAACAGGTTGTTTTGAGCAATATTCCATTTAAGCCGGACAGGGACGGGCTTTTGAAAAAGCTGCATATGGATGCAGGCAGCGAAGACGGCATCCGTTTTCTGGATTTGATCAGGCAGGCTGAAAAAATCGGCAGGCCCAAGGCGGTATATGCCCTGGCTTCCATAGACCAAAAGCTCAGTGACGGCGTGGTGGTTGAAGGAATCAGGCTGACCAGCCGGATAATGCGGGTTAATTTTGCCGACATCAACCGTGTATTTCCCTATGTAATCACCTGCGGCAGGGAATTGTCCGAATGGGCAGCCGGTTTGGAGGATATGCTGGAACAGTATATGGCGGATCTTATCATGGAACAGGCCCTGGAAGCAGCCCGGCGTTATCTGTATGACCACCTGGACAAGGAATACCGGCTTGGCAGCTTCAAGTCCATGAACCCCGGTTCCTTGGAAGACTGGCCCCTGAGCCAGCAGAAGCAGATCTTTCAGATCCTTGGCAAGGTAAAGGAAGCCATAGGCGTTGAGCTTAACGACAGCTGCCTCATGCTTCCCATGAAATCCGTATCGGGCATTTTATTCCAAACCGAATCCAGCTATGAAAACTGCCAGCTGTGCCCCCGGGAATTCTGTCCCAACAGGAGGGCTGAGTACAATCCTCAATTGTTTGAAGAAAAGTACCAAGGCGCTTACAAGTGATGTTATATGAAAAGAAAAAAATCACCCAGGAATAAAACCATTGACATAGGCATAGAGGAAGGCAGGCAGTACCTGGAGCGCTGCATAAAAGTCAGCAGGCCTGTGCAGATAGATGAAGTCATCAACAAAACCATTGCGGGGGATATGTTTCAAGTGGTTCCCTGCCTGCCTGAAAAGAGCGTAGACCTGATCATTGCCGATCCTCCTTATAACCTTACCAAGCAGTATCACGGCAGAACCTTTCAAAAGAAGAATATGGATGAATACCGTTCCTATACTGAAAGATGGCTGCATTTGGTGCTGCCCCTGCTTAAGGACACGGGCAGCATTTATATCTGCTGCGATTGGCAGTCCAGCCTTGTAATCGGCCAGGTGCTGATGGACAGGCTCATAGTCAGAAACCGCATTACCTGGCAGCGTGAAAAGGGAAGGGGCGCCAAGGCCAACTGGAAAAACAGCATGGAAGATATCTGGTACGCCACCGTGTCAGATGAGTACACCTTTAACTTGAAAGATGTAATGATGCGCAGAAAGGTGATTGCTCCATACAGGGAAAAGGGAAAACCTAAAGACTGGATTGAGACAAGCAAAGGCAATTACCGGGATACCTGCCCCTCAAATTTCTGGGATGATATTTCCATCCCCTTCTGGTCCATGCCTGAGAACACCGCTCATCCCACCCAGAAGCCGGAAAAACTTATTGCCAAACTTATTTTAGCCAGTTCCCGGCCTGGCGAATTGGTATTCGACCCCTTCCTGGGTTCCGGCACCACCAGTGTTGTGGCAAAAAAGCTGGGGAGGAAATATATTGGGATCGAGCTGAATGAACTGTACTGTGTCTGGGCTGAAAAACGGCTGGAAATGGCTGAAGAGGATTCCTCCATCCAGGGATACACGGACGGAGTGTTTTGGGAGCGGAACACTCTGGCGGAACAATTGGCCGTGGCTGACTCAGAAAATGAATAATATTGTTTTTTATTTGTCATATGTATAAAGAAGTTGTATAATAAAAATAATCCTTCCTGAATTTGGTTTTTACTCAAGCGATACGGCATTCCTTAATCTATCCTGGAAGAATAGGGGGAAACTGGCACAGTAGGATTTACGGACAGATAAATATGGATATGTGAATAAGGGGATATTGTAATGGAGTATTGGGTGTTTTTTATTAACCATGTAGGGTTGGTACTCCTGGAAAGCCTTACTCTTCTTGTATTGTATCTGTATATGTTGGATAACTTGGTTTTTTTACGCACGCATTGGCTGAAATCAATTATTTTTCTTATGTCATATTTGATCCTGCACCAAATTCTGAACCATTTTAACAATTTGCACTGGACCATAATATATCTTGCGTTTTGCATTATAGCTCTAGAAATTCTAACCAAAATCAACTTCTATACAAATCTGGCAGCCAATATCTTTACATTTCTTATTTTTGGGGTCACAGATGTAACCGTTTCCATGCCGGCTGCATACTTCCTGGATATTGCTTTTCCCATCGCGAAGAATAATGCCCTGGTTTACATGAAAGCAATGCTTCTCATACGTCCTGTACAAATCTTAATTATTGGACTTCTGGCTGGCTTTGTTATCAAGCCTAAATATTACCGGCTCCATTTATTTAATAAAAAAAACCGGTCTGTAATATATTCCCTGCTTACAATCCTGATCATGAGAGCTTTTTTCGAATTTATATCCAATCAAACAGAGAACAAGCTGGAAATACTTATCAGCGGCTTTCTTTTTATTGCAGTTGTTCTTCTAAGCTTTCTGGACCGGAAGGAGCGGCTTAAGCTTCTGGAGCTGGAAAACAAGCTTAATCTGCAGAAGGAATACTGCCGGCACATGGAGCAGATTGTGGATGCCTTCAGAAAGGAAAAACATGATTTTAAAAACCAAATCAGCACTTTAGTTGCCCTGTGCAGCATGCCCGGCTCTTCTCAAGAAGTCAGGGAGTATGCCATGAAACTGACCTGCAGGCAGAAACTGAATGAACTGCATTTCTACAATACAGGTAATAAGTATCTGGACGGTCTTTTATCTGTTAAAAGCAACATGGCATCCAATAAGGGCATTCATTTCGAAGTGGACGTGGAAGCCAGCCTGGAAAACATTCTGGTGGATGATGTGGACTTAACCTCCATAGTGGGCAATATACTGGACAATGCCTTTGATGCCGTCTTAATGAATCCGCCTGAAAAGAAAAAAATAGTTTCCCTTACAATATATAGAGAAGACAACCGGTGCAGCATATCCATATCCAACAACGGAAGCCAGATACCGGAAGCTGACAGGAAACATATTTTTGACTATAAGTTTTCAACCAAGAGCGGCAGGGAAGGAGAGCGGGGCTACGGCCTTTACATAGTAAAAGAGCTTATCAGCCGCAACAAGGGGGAAATATCCTTTCACAGCGATGAATTCGAAACCGAGTTTATTATAAGCTTCCGGTACAGGGAAGATACAGATGAGGCTTCATTGAAAAACAATAATTCTTTGAAATATGACCGGTCTATCTTTTCCCGCTGATTCTTTCAGGGCAATTTCGGTTAGTTCACCGATTATGGCTGTTTTATGCTATAATTGGTGAATATTAATGTTAAGAGGATTAAAAACATAAATATAATTGGAGGCATATGAAGCAGAATGAAAGATGAACAGATTATAGAAGGGAGAAATCCGGTGCTGGAAGCCCTGCGCTCCGGCAGGACCATAGACAGGCTGCTTGTAGCCCGGGGCGCCTCAGAGGGAACTATGCGGGAGATTATCAGCAGGGCACGGGAGAGAGGAATCAAGGTTCAGGAGGAAGACCGGAAAAGGCTGGACCAAATCTCCGGCTCCGGGTCGCATCAGGGCGTCATAGCCTATGCTGCTCCCTATCAGTATGCAGAGGTGGAGGAGATAATCCGGCGGGCAAAGGAGAAAGGAGAGCACCCCTTTCTTATTATTCTGGACGAAATTACCGATCCCCAAAACCTTGGTGCCATCATCCGCACGGCTGAGTGCAGCGGGGCCCACGGGGTAATAATACCCAAACACAGGTCCGCCGGCCTGACGCCTGCCGTGGCCAAAGCCTCCGCAGGTGCTGTGGAATACATGCCCGTAGCCAGAGTAACCAATCTGGCCCGGCTGCTGGATCAGTTAAAGGATCAGGGCATATGGGTGGCCGGGGCCGATATGGACGGCACCGATTATACAGGGCTTGACTTAACCGGCCCTGTAGCCTTGGTGATAGGAAGCGAAGGCCAGGGTATCCGGAGACTGGTTAAGGAAAAATGTGATTTTCTGGCACGCATCCCTATGAAGGGCAGGATTGGATCATTGAATGCTTCGGTGGCTGCCGGAATCCTTATGTACGAGGTGGTCAGGCAGAGAGGGCAGGGTGAGGGCAATGCAGGAAATACTGCTGGTTGACGGATACAATATCATACATGCATGGAGTGATCTGAAAACAACAGCCGAATACAGCCTGGAAGACGCCCGGCATGCCTTGCTGGAAATAATGCAGGATTACCAGGGCTATTCTGGTTACCGGATAATAGTTGTTTTTGATGCCCATATGATACCGGGCGGGCTGGAGAAAAAAGAAATAATTGGGGGCGTGGAAGTGGTATACACCCGGGAAAATGAAACCGCCGACCGCTATATTGAACGTTTTGTTGACGGCCTTCCTGAATATGTCCGGGTAATGGTGGCCACATCCGACTACTTGCAGCAGACCATTGTCATGTCCCGGGGGGCTGTCCGCATCTCTGCCCGGGAGCTGCTGGAGCAGGTCAGGCTTTTTAAAAGGGATATAAAAAAGGAATATCTGGATAAGCCTGAACCCAAATCCAATACTCTGGAGGAATGGGCCAGCCCTGAAGTGGCCAAAATCCTGGACCGCTGGAGAAAACAGGGTTAATTTCTGGTAAAATAAATACAGATACAGTATAAGGGAGAGGAGTCAGATTCCTAATGATTATCACCCTGGTGAACGATACCTTCAATGTCAATAATAACGGCATCACCATTTCATCCATGCGTTTTGCCGAGGCATTGGCACAGCGCGGCCACCAGATCCGGGTAATCACATGCGGCGATCCCTCAGAAAGCGGCATAGACCCTGCCACCGGTTTTGAAATGTTTTATCTGCCTGAACTTAAGGTACCCATTGCCAGCAGGCTGGCCCACAAGCAGAACACCCTCTTTGCAAAGCCGGTCCGTTCAGTTTTGGAAAAGGCAATCTCAGGCTCCGATGTGGTGCATATCTGCCAGCCCTGGCCGCTGGGAAACGCAGCCCAGCGAATAGCCGGGAAGATGAATATACCCGTAATGGCAGCTTTTCACATACAGCCGGAAAACATTACCTATAACATAGGCCTTAAAAGATTTCCTCTGCTGGCCCATCTGATTTATTTCCTATTTTATATTTTTTTCTACCGCAGGTTTTCCCATATACACTGTCCGTCAAAATTTATAGCGGCTCAGCTCAGAAGCCATGGATACAAGGCGCGTCTGCACGTCATTTCAAATGGTGTTCATCCGGCCTTCCGTCCGCCTGCCAAACCCATGGAGCATACCTTTGACCCGGTTAAGATACTGATGATAGGCAGGCTTTCTCCTGAAAAAAGGCAGGACGTCCTGATTCGTGCGGTCATGAAATCCCGCTATGCTGACCGCATCCAGCTGTACTTTGCCGGTAAAGGTCCCTGGGAGAAGAAACTCCGCCGCATGGGAAGCCGGCTGCCCAACCCACCTGTTTTCGGTTATTACAGCCAGGATGAGCTGATCCGGCTCATACATGACTGCGATCTGTACGTACATGCATCGGATGTGGAGATAGAAGCCATCTCCTGCATCGAAGCCTTTGCATGCGGGCTGGTTCCCATAATTTCCGACAGCAGGCGGAGTGCCGCAGTGCAGTTTGCCCTCGGCCCCCAGCACCTTTTCAAAGCAGGGTCTCCTGATTCTTTGGCGGAAAAAATTGACTACTGGCTGGACAATCCCCGGCAGCTGAAAGATGCTGAAGAAAAATATGCCAGGTTTGGAAAACAGTACGCCTTGGAAGACAGCATCAGAAAAATAGAAAAAGTTTATTCCTCCATGTCCCTGGAAGGTAAAAATGAATACCATCGCAGCATCTTTTTCCGGCTCTTTTCCCGCCTGTTCCAAATACTTATAGCTTATCCCCTTCTTCTGTTTTGGACACGCTTTGTGCTGGGTGTCAAGGTTTACGGCAGGAAGAATCTCCGCGGCCTGAAAAGGGCGCTTACGGTATGCAATCATGTGCACCTGCTGGACAGCGTTTTAATCGGCCTGGCCTTTTTCCCCCGCCGGGTTATCTTTCCTACTATCACCCAGAACATAAAAAGCCTCTGGCCGGGCAAACTGGTGCGGGTGCTTGGAGGCTTTGCCATCCCGGACAGCATTATGGAACTTAAAACCTTCTTCAGCGAGATGGAGCTGCTTTTGATGAAAAACAACATTGTGCACTTCTTCCCGGAAGGAGAATTAAAGCCCTATGATACCCGCCTGCGCGATTTCAAAAGAGGTGCATTCTACCTGGCGGCTAAAGCCCGGGTGCCCATAGTGCCTATGCTGATCACCTTTGAGCCTCCCAAGGGTCTGATGAAGTTTATACGCAAAAAACCGGTAATGCGGCTTAATATAGGAAAGCCCATATACCCTGTGGCAGCGGATTTCAAAACCGACTCCAGGCTGAGGATGAAAGCCGTCCGCCAGCAAATGAAAGCTTTATAGGAGTGACACGCCTTTGAAGGAATTTTTGGATTATATAAGCAGTATTGCAAATAAAAGCATTGACGCTGACCAGGTCCGCATGATGCATCCCCTGGTGCTGGCTTATGTGGGCGACACTGTCTATGATCTTTTTGTACGCACTTATCTAATTCATATTTCCGACGTGCCGGTGCATCAACTGCACCTGAAATCCACAGCCTTTGTCAATGCCGGTTCTCAGTCTGAAACCCTGGGCAGAATAGAAGACATGCTGACGGAAGAGGAAAAGAATATTGTACGCCGCGGCCGGAACGCCAAGCCGGGCACCATTCCCAAAAATGCTGATGTTGCCGAATACAGGCGGGCAACCGGCTTTGAATCCCTGCTGGGCTATCTTTTTCTGACCGGGCAGGCGGAAAGGTTGTGCCAGATTATGGGAGACGTTTTGGCAAAGCCCTGATTTTATTGTAATTTCAAGGCCCGAGCCTGCAAAGACAGCTTGACTTGCACAGATTATGTAATGTATAATCAATTTATAAAATTGGACAAGTATATAATTGCATGCCAATAGATGCAAAAACTGTCCGTTGATTGTCGCAGCAATGGGGGAGATATTGGTGGAGCTCACGGCGTCCAAGGATTACTACAACGATTATGAAACCATACCAGATGAGCAGATAGTGGAAGATGCTCGCGCCGGAGATGAGCAAGCTCTTGAATATCTCATTTATAAATATAAAAACTTTGTCAGAGCTAAAGCACGGTCGTATTTTTTGATAGGAGCAGACCGGGAGGATATCATACAAGAGGGAATGATAGGCCTTTACAAGGCCATCCGGGATTTCAGGCAGGACAAGCTTTCTTCCTTCCGTGCATTTGCGGAGCTTTGCATTACCCGTCAGATTATAACCGCCATTAAGACTGCTACCCGTCAGAAGCATATACCCTTGAATTCCTATGTATCGCTGAACAAACCCATTTATGATGATGAATCCGAACGCACCTTGCTGGATGTTTTATCAGGGACCCGAATTTCCAATCCGGAAGAGCTGGTTATCAGCCAGGAGGATTTCAACAGTATAGAGTGCAAAATCGAGGAGCTTTTAAGCGATCTGGAATGGAATGTGCTCTCATCTTACCTGCAGGGGAAATCTTACCAGGAAATTGCAGCCGATTTGAACCGGCATGTTAAATCCATAGATAATGCGCTTCAGCGGGTTAAACGCAAGCTGGAGCGGTACCTTGAGGATTGTAAAGAGCAGGGCAATTTATAATATTCCGTTGACAAATAATATTCTGAAGATTAAAATATTAAAAGGTTTTAGGGAATGCGGGTGTAGCTCAATGGTAGAGTTCCAGCTTCCCAAGCTGGCTGCGTGGGTTCGATTCCCATCACCCGCTCCAATGTTGGATCATACCTTTTGTATAAATAATATGAAACACCAGGGCGAGTTGTAATGCTTCCCATGATTAACAAAGGAGGAGAGTTTCATGGCAAAGGAAAAATTTGAAAGAACTAAGCCTCACGTTAATATTGGAACCATCGGTCACGTAGACCACGGCAAAACAACATTGACAGCAGCAATTACAATGGTATTAGCCAAATACGGCAGAGCTCAGGCTACAAAGTATGATGAAATCGACAAGGCGCCTGAAGAGAAGGAAAGAGGCATCACCATCAACACTTCCCACGTTGAGTATGAGACAGAAAACCGTCACTATGCTCACGTTGACTGCCCCGGCCACGCCGACTATGTAAAGAACATGATCACCGGCGCAGCCCAGATGGACGGTGCCATACTGGTTGTTTCAGCTGCTGACGGCCCTATGCCCCAGACTCGTGAGCACATTCTACTGGCCCGTCAGGTAGGTGTTCCCTATATCGTAGTATACATGAACAAGACCGA
>LFTC01000039.1:110308-110709 GCA_001512915.1 Clostridiales bacterium DTU083
TTCCTGATGCCTGTTGAGGACGTATTCTCCATCACCGGCCGCGGCACAGTTGCCACCGGCAGAGTTGAGAGAGGAACCCTCAAGGTATCCGACACCGTTGAAATCGTAGGCTTGGCAGATGAAGCCAGAAGCACGGTAGTAACCGGTGTAGAGATGTTCAGGAAGATGCTGGATCAGGCAGTTGCCGGCGACAACATCGGAGCACTGCTGCGCGGCGTACAGCGCGATGAAATCGAGCGCGGCCAGGTACTGGCAAAGCCCGGCAGCATCAATCCCCACACCCACTTCAATGCTGAAGTGTATGTACTTACCAAGGAAGAGGGCGGCCGCCATACACCCTTCTTCAACGGTTACCGTCCCCAGTTCTATTTCAGAACCACAGACGTAACCGGGGTTATCGA
>LFTC01000004.1 GCA_001512915.1 Clostridiales bacterium DTU083
CTCTATCCTCTCAGCCCACAACTCGCGCAGCTCTTGCCTGGCTTTCTTAGTCACACGAATCAGCTCCTTCCCTCTGATGACTTCATTATCTCATCAGCGGAGAGGAGCTAGAAGGTACGGCTGGTTTGACGCTTACAGAAAAGCGATGCAGGTAAGGTCAGCCCGGAAGAAATATAGCACAGAAAGAGCGAAAACCTCAAATATCGCGGAAAATCCGAATAGCAAGAAAGAGAAGTGGAAGCAAGACTAGCAGAATACAGTACATAACTCAGAGGAATGGGAGGGGCATACAGGAGTGCCCGGTAGTGTGGCAGCCATGTCATAGGAAGGAGGGATAGCTCCAAACAGTGTGGAGTCGGATGTTCAGTAGCATAGACTAAGAAAGGAGAACTGCTTCATGTTGAAGCAAAGCCCAATAAAAACGGTATTGGCGGTAATTGTATTGCTGACACTTGTGATCAGCTGCGGAGCTGGAGCTTTTGCCAAGACCAAGCTAACCGTGTGGGACTGGCATCAGCCTCGGGTAGAGATGGCGCAGAAAGCTGTAGCTGAGTACCAGAAGATCAATCCCAATGTCGAATTCGAATTCATGATCATACCCTGGGATGACTATTGGAAGAAGCTGTTGGCTGGAGCAGCTGCCCGGCAGGTCCCTGATATAGCCATGTTCCACAATGCCCAGCACAGCGTGTTTGAGCAGCTTCTCGAGCCATATCCCGAATCGCTGTTCCCAATGGCAGAGATGCAAGAGAACTTCTTTGGCTTTGAGGCAGCCTTTGTCCACGATGGCAAGTTCTACTACCATCCCACTGGCTTGATGTCCTCCTTGATTTTCTACAATAAGGGCATCTTTGCCGATGAAGGTGTGGACCCAGATCAGATCCCGTCCAATTGGGATGAGTTTATCGCGCTGGCGCAGAAGCTGACCAAGTACAACGCCCAAGGTGAGGTGCAGAGAGCCGGTTTCGCTTTCAACGCCCATGGGAGTTTCATGTTCAATGATTTGATGTATCAACTTGGGAACATGACCTATGCAGAAGGCGGCAAGAGCGTGGATTGGAACAATGAAAACGGCATCAAGACTGCTCAGCTCCTCTACGACATGTATTACAAGTACAAGATCAACTCACCGGGCTTCCTGGTTTCTACTGAAGCCTTTGGTACAGGCCATGCAGCTATGGCTTATGCCTGGACATGGTTTGGCGGCTACATGGATTCCACGTACCCTGATGTAAGCTATGGCGCCGTCATGCTGCCGACCTGGACGGGCAATCCTGAGCCCGCCGTCGCCAGGAACAACTACGAGTGCGGCTATGCAGTCTTTAAGGCAGTGCCTCAGGACAAGAAAGAAGAGGCCTTCAAGTTCATACAGTGGTGGATCAGTGAAGCCACTGATGAGCTGCAGGTTACATCTAACCTGTTAATGGGAACCGTGCCGGGAGCCCTGCGTCTCTGGAGCCATCCCGGGATAGTCGGGGATCCAGTAATCGGTACCCTTGCCAAGCAGATCCCATACACGATCTTCCCTGGCGAGTGGCCGACAAGGTTAGAGAATGCACTCACACGGCTAGAGGAGATGCTGCGCAACCAGATGTCCCCGGCAGAAGTAGTTCAGGCTGCTGATGCCGATGCCAAGCGGGCATTGAGGGACAAGCCGGTTGATTGGGTGGCCGAAAGAGCGTGGGACATGTAGACTGATGGAAAGTCAATCGTAGACCCTGCAACAGTGTGAGCTGTCCCTACAGCTCACACTGTTCTACACCTCGGAAGGAGAAGGCATAACAGCATGATATGGGGAGGAAGATACTCACATGTGCGCGCTCACTCCTGCGGCTAGAAAAAAACGCAAGCGCTGGCTCAACGAAACCAATGTCTTCATCATGGCGGCAATCGTTCCGTGTGTTCTATTCTATTTGACCTTCTCGGGATTTCCCATGATCTTTGCATTGTATCTTAGTGTCCAGAACTGGTCTCTGATTGACATTCCCAGATTCGTGGGTTTAGGCAACTATACTAAAGTCTTGACTGATGACCCAGTTTTTTATATGGGGTTGAGGAACACCGCGGTTTTTGCTGTGGGCACTGTCTTCATCGGCGGGATTCTCTCGCTGTGTACCGCAATGTTGATTAACAATATGAAAAAGGCCGCCGGTGTTTTCAGGACGATATACTTCTTGCCGGTAGTCACTTCCATGGTTGCAGCCTCTGTCGTATGGCGGTGGCTGTATCAGGGGCAGTTCGGCTTGTTTAATCAGGTCCTGACCCTGATGGGAATGAACAAGATTCCATGGCTGGACTCCCCTAAGTGGGCTCTGCCCAGCGTAATGGCAATGAGCATTTGGAAGGGGCTGGGCTTTACAGCTGTTTTGTTTATGGCCGGTCTGCAGGGAATCCCGGCTACCTTCTATGATGCGGCTCAGATCGATGGAGCGAGCCGCTGGAAGACATTCATCCATATTACGATACCGCTCTTGCAGCCCACCATTGTGTTTGTCCTCATAACTGGCTTTATCAACGCTTTTCAAGCTTTCACCGAGATGTACATTCTGACCAGGGGAGGCCCTATGTACTCTACGACCACCATTGTCATGCATCTGTATGAGCGAGCCTTTGAATACTTCCAGATGGGGTACGCTTCTGCAGTTGCCTTCATCCTTTTCGCCATTATCATCTGCCTGACAGCAATCCAGCTGCGGCTTACAAGGGTAGGATGGGAGTATTAACAGGTCCACCGGAAGGAGGTCTTCTCAATGTCCGACTCAACCATCAAGTATAGGGCAAAGGAAAAGCTGCTGAGGTTCCTGAATTGGTTTATCCTGCTGGTGGGCGCTGTAGTTATGATTGTACCCTTCTATTGGATGGTGACTACCTCATTCAAGTACCCTTCAGAAGTGATCACCTATCCGCCGATCTGGATACCGACCCGCATCACCTTGGCGAACTACCAAAAGATCTTCTACCAAATGAACTTCCTGCGGTACTTCCTCAACAGTGCGTACATCTCCGTGACGGTCACGGCAATTGCCATCATCACCAGCGCTTATGTCGGGTATGTCTTTGCCAAGTTCAACTTCTGGGGGAAAAATGTCATCTTCCTCGCCATCTTGTCTACCATGATGGTGCCTTTTCCGGTGACCATGATACCGATGTACCTGTTCATGGTCCGCATCGGCTGGGTAGGCAGTCATAAGGCCCTGATTATCCCGGGTTTGTACAGCACCTTCGGGATCTTTATGATGAGGCAGTTCATGCATTCCATTCCCAATGAACTTAGGGAAGCAGCCAAGATCGACGGCTGCGGTGAGTTTCGGATTTTCTGGACCATCATCATGCCGCTGACCAAATCGGGCTTGGCAGCCCTGACTATCTTCACTTTCATGTGGAACTGGGATAACTTCCTCTGGCCTCTGATTGTGCTAAACACCGATAATATGTTTACATTGCCGGTGGGGTTAGCCATGTTTGCCAATCAATACTGGACAGATTATGCTCTGGTCCTGGCCGGTTCCACCGTTACCGTGGCTCCGGTGCTGCTGGTGTTCTTCTTGATGCAGAAGCGGTTTATCGAAGGGATCACTTTGAGCGGGCTGAAAGCATAGAGGCCAAGAAGCCCAGGGGCTTGGGGCTGGATGGCAGCAATCCTGAGGATCGGGGCCATGGGCAGCGCGTGAACCTAATCCAGCTTCGCCCCAGTCACCTGCCGGAATATCTGGCCCAGGGAGGCTTCCTGGGTGTGGATAGTGAGGATCTCACCGCAGCTGCGGAGCTGATCAAGCTGGGCCCCGAGGTTTGGCTGATCTAAGGGCAGCCTGAACGTCAACATGCCGTCTTCCCACGAGACTTGATCTGGAGAGATGGATTCCTTTGCAGCCTCGGACATCGCCGCCGACGGCTTCAGCTGGACAACCACAACTGGCTGGCCGTACCGGCGCATCAGGGCCTTGGGTTGATCCAGGGCGGCGATTCTACCCTGATTGAGGAAAGCTACCCGGTCGCAGAGGGTCTCCGCCTCGGCCATGTCATGGGTGCTCAAGAAAATGGTTTTGCCCTGCTTCCGGTATGTGTCAATGGCGGCATGGATGACGCTGGCAGAGGTTGGGTCGAGGCCGCTGGTGGGTTCGTCCATGATCAGCACTTCAGGGTCATGGAGCAAAGCCCGGCAGATTAGCAGGCGCCTTTTCATCCCTTTGGAGTACGTCCGTACCGGCCGTTTGGCTGCCTGGGCTAGGTCATAGGCCTGGAGCAATTCCTGGGCCCTTGTACCGGGCACTCCGTGGAGCGCGGCAAAGAAGCGGAGGTTCTCGATGCCGGAAAGCCGCTCATAGAGGTTGCTTTCCTCAAAGACTACACCCAGATGCCTGTAAAGGGCAGGGTTCCTGAAAGCAGCTTGGCCTAGTATCCGGCAGGAACCGCTGGTGGGGCTGCTGAGGCCCGCGAGGATCCTGATGGTGGTAGTCTTGCCGGCTCCATTGGGGCCGAGGTAGCCGAAGACTTCTCCCGGATATACCTGGAAGCTGATCCCTTGGAGTGCAGGAGTCTTCCCGTATTTTTTCACTAAGTTTTCAACGGCAATGGCTGGTTCGGCCATGGCAATCACCGCTTTCCTAGAGGAATCAGGATTCCCGGACGAGGGTGCGGCGGTAAGCCAACAAGGCTGCCAAAGAAAGAAGCAGGGCAAATCCCGCCAGATACAGGATATTTGCCCTAACACTCTGCAGGGAAGCCTGATACTGCAAGACCGCTCTCAATCCTTGGTAGAGGTAGAAACTGGGCAGTACTCCCGCCACCCGCCTGGTG
>LFTC01000006.1 GCA_001512915.1 Clostridiales bacterium DTU083
AGCCTTCTGCCGGCAGGATCATTGGCACGGTTCAGTACATTCATCCGATGGGTTGCAGCTGCTATCAGTTCCTGCTGTTTAAATGAAGGAGTTTCAATATTGGCAAGATTCTGGGATACATTTTCCTGCCTTTTCTCCTGCACAATCATGCCCATTGCGCTGGTATAAAGCCCTCTGATCAATTGCTTTTCTCTCCTTCCTGGCTTTTTGGAACAGCCCTGATTTCATCTTCATACACCATTCCCATAGCCCTGGCACGCATCTCTATCTCCATGGGGGAAAGCTCCTTTTTTGGAGCGGCCATGCTGAGAAGCCCGGCAATTATAAGGCCGATGCCCAGGCCTATGAAGAAGCGGCCGTCCTTCAGCCTGCTTATTCCTTCAATAATTTTCGAATATATTTTAATTCACCCTTTTCCATATTTGGTCTTGCCCCGGCATCATCGGGATCCGCGCCGGTATCTTCAGGAGGCGCTTCATCACTGCCCCTTGTGCCTTCTCTATCCAAAAGACCATCATCTGTATAATCAGCATTAGATGCATATTCTTCCGGATCAGCAGCCTGGCTTTTATTTGCTGCCTCCAGTTCCTGCAATATATGGTCAAGCTTATTGTCTGTATAGTCGAGCTTGCTTTTAATCTCCTGGCTCAATGCCAATAAGCTGATATATTCCTCTCTTTCAGTGCTTTGCCGGCTTAATATTTGCCGGAAGCCTGCATTTGTTACATTATTCTCCTTTTTCAGCAAATATCCTCCATAAAGCAGCAAAAATATGCCTGCTGCCAGTAAAAAATAAGGCATGTTTTCACCATCCTAAGCATTTTGCATAAACTCCCTCAGCTTAACTAATATTTTACCATGTATCTGAGAAACCCTTGGCAAGCTGACCCCAAGGATTTCCGCAATTTCCTTCAAGGTAAGTTCTTCATAGTAGTATAAGTTGAGTATCAGCTGTTCACGGCTGCTCAGCTTTTTTATTGCGTCTGCAAGGATCTTTTTGCGTTCCTCATCCAGCACGATTTCCTCCGGAGCCCGGGTTTCCTTATCCTCCATAACGTCCAATAGGGTAAATTCACCATCCTGTCCGGAAAATAATACCTCTTCCAGGGAATATTGGGAAAGATAATGGATATTATCCTCTATTTCATAGAGCTCCTTCAAGCTGATGGACATATAGCTGCAGATTTCCTCAGGCTCAGGTTCTCTTTGCAGCTTTTGCTGAAGTCGGCTGCGTGCCCTATAATAGGCATTGATTCTATCCATCTTACCCCTGGAAACCTTGCCGCTTTTCCTTAATTCATCCAATATTGCACCCCTGATACGCCATTTAGCATAATGCTGAAAGGGTACGCCTTTTTCGCTGTCATAGCGCTTATAGGCCTCAATCAGGCCCATTACGCCTATCTGGATCAAATCCTCCCGGTCATAATGTGTATGTTTTAAGTTTAT
>LFTC01000069.1 GCA_001512915.1 Clostridiales bacterium DTU083
GGTGCCCTCAATGAAACCCACGCTATCCTTCAGAGAATGAGAGAGCTGGCTGTACAGGCAGCAAACGACACTAATATAGATGTAGACCGTCAAGCTCTTCAAAATGAAATTGTGGAATTAGTAGAAGAGATTGACAGGATTGCTCAAACTACTGAATTTAACAAGCAGAATATCCTTGTAGAGAAAGACCCAGGTTCTGGGGTATTTACAGCAACCCTCCAGGTAGGTGCAAACTACGGCCAGTCATTTACAATAACTATTGAAGAAATGTCAGCTTCGGCATTACAACTGAAGGGTGACTCTGCAGGAGGCACAACTCCTACTGTAGTAACTTCCGGTACGGTTTCAGCCGGTGGCGTAGATCTTACTATTGATTTCGGTGCAGCAAATGCTGACTTAGGTGAGATTACAATAACATTTGATACTACTGATCAGGATGATGCAGTAGGAGCATCATGGAGTGGCAATGACCTAACCATTACGCTGAAAGAAAATGGATCATATACTGCAGCACAAATTGAAGGATTCATTAAAGGTGCATCAGGAGCCCCCACTGGTTTCGAAAGTGATGCGATAACGTTAAATGCAACTGACAATATTTCCGCTGACGATTTCGCTGGTGAATCTGTGACTATAAATACACCTGGCACTGCACCAAGTTTACCTGGTGAATATCTTATTGATGTAACTTCTTTGACTGGTGCAAATGATGCCTTACAAACTATAGACAATGCAATAAATAAGGTATCTGAACAGCGCTCCAAGCTTGGTGCTTATCAGAACAGATTAGAGCATACCATCAACAACCTGGATACTGCAGCTGAGAACCTGCAGGCAGCAGAAAGCAGAATTCGCGATGTAGATATGGCCAAGGAGATAATGGAATTTACCAAGAACAGCATCCTGCAGCAGGCAGCTACAGCTATGCTGGCTCAAGCCAATGCTGTGCCTCAAAGTGTATTGCAGCTTTTGAGGTAAGCATTGACAGGGTCCATTAGGGAGCAATCCCT
>LFTC01000025.1 GCA_001512915.1 Clostridiales bacterium DTU083
AGGGATCGGGATGCTGGCCACCCTTTGGTTTGTGGTTATGGTCGGTGCGTTGGTACTGGGTCTATTCTTGAAAAAGGCATCGGTGGTTGAGAAGGGACCGACCGGGCCGCTTAAGTCGGAGGAATGGGAACCTGAATTAGCGGGTCAGGTGTCGGCCAAGCAAATCACAAAGGAGTTTTGATTTGCTTTCGTTGAGCTTGGATGCGATTTAAGTTCGGCTGGAGGTTTTCACGGATGAGATATTGGGCGAAAGCATTAGGCTTATTGGCATTAATTGCGATGATGCTGGGACAAGCATCGGGAAGAGTTCACGCGGCAACCCCCTATGAGGAAATGATCCAAGCGATGGAAGCCTGGATCGCGTCCAATCCAAGGGCTGAATTTGATTCAGCAGAAGCGGCACAAGTATTTGAATGGCGCGTCGGCTTGGAAAAGCTGGGGTATCAGGATCGGGAGCGGTTCGACTTCTTTCGGACATTGCTTGATGAAATTGGGGATCGTCAGTTTGTTTATCAGCAGAACCGATACCATAAACGCTCGATCCAGGCGAAGATCCTAGAATCGTATCCGGAAGCCCATATCGGGGAGGACGGGGTACCCGACCCGGTGGCCTTCTTCAAAGACATGCGGGCCTTTTATAAGGCAAACATATCATCGATTACAGAGCAAGCGTATTGGATTAATGCCTTTCTCGATTTTCTCGCGGATTTTCGCCGCTATTCGGTAGAGCCGTCAGTGGCTAGGCGTATGGTAGAAGAAGCCGGTGAGGAGATTCATGAGGTGGTGGTCGAGTTTATTGCTATTGCTCAATATTACCTTGCCGAATCCAAAGATGAATTAAAAAATATCGATTATGTCTATACGAATTACAGCATGGTGATTTTGTTAGGTTCAGAGGCGTTGGATATGTTTTTACGACCTCTTAACCGATTTGCCGATTCATTGATTGCATCACTGATGGCGAAAGAAGATCGACAGGCGATCATTGATTTTTTGGTACCGAAGTATGCTGACAATGATACCGTAGTCAAGATTTATTCGGCGTTGATTAATTAGAGATTAGCCCAACACGCCAGGATAAATTGCCCCGGCGTGTTGGGCTTTAAAAGCGTTGCTTGACACTTGGATAGGCCTCGTTTAAGATCTTCTCAGATGGGAAGTTTAGCCAGTCCCTCCACATCACACCCCAAACTAGGAAGCAAACAAGATCGTTGTAAGGCGATCCGGAGGATATGGAGGGGGGGCCGACACCTGGCTGGTGTGGACTGGCTGATACCTAGTCTTGGGCCCGGAGTGATGACCGGGTAGGTTCGATTCCTCTCCCCTCCGCCATCCGTTTTCCCCTCCCCTAAAAATGGGGAAGGAATTTTTTTGACTTTGACGATAGAATATATATAGGGTATCAGCCAGCCATCCCAACCGGGATGTCGGTCCCTCATTGGGACACTGGCATAAGAGAAGCAGCCTTGGGCCTCATCATCCCGAGGCTGCTTATATTTTTTCCATCCTCTCGGTTAGCAGATTCAAACGCTCGGCTAATGCGATAAAGGAAGCATGTTCAGCCTCTTGTGCTTCCCGGCGCAACCGCCAGTAAGTCTTCCAGTGCATCCCCTTGGGCTTCTCAGGGAAAGGTGCGTTTAGGTTGGCGCTCCCGCCTAGCTTCCTTCGTATCGCCTGCGCTTTGTTTCTCAGCCGGTCTGCACGGTCTTCTCGTTGGCTCTCATACCCTAAGCCGTAACAGTGACGACATAGGAAGTAGCGGCCTACGCCGTACAGGATCGCCACCCTTCGGCCGCACGTAGCGCCAGGGCAGATAAACCAGGGCCGCGCTCCTCCGTAGTTGCAAGGCGTCCAGGTCAGGGGAACAGGCTCCTTGATGTCCTGCCATTCCTCGCCTTCGCGCCGGTAACGGTATTCGAGTGTAACCCTGTCTTGGTCGGTCTGCACCATGATAGACGCCACCTGTTCGCTCTCTCGTCACCAGCCCCAAGAGAAGCGCGTGCCGGGCTTTAGGAGTCCGTCACGCTGCCAGCGCCGCACGTCTAAGCGCCGATAGCCTTCTACCGTGTCCTTTTTGCTCAATCTATACCAGTGTCCAGAGCCAGGGCCGCCCATGTCTTCGCCTCCTGTCACGGGGTTGTTTCGCGAAATAACCTCTTGCATGGGGTGCGCCTTCACCTTACATGAGGGTTGTTTCGTTTTTCCCGAAATCATTAGGGAAATTACACCCTTTTACCCCCCACTTTCGCACCTCTAAGACGCTCTACAAAGGCGTTTCACACCCGTTCCCAAAAGGTGCGTTTTCTAACGTCTTTTTTAGGGGTCAACTCAGTGCATATTCGGTCTACCCCCCGGTCACGCGCGAGACGTTCCGGGGTTTTCGGAGGTGCCCCCTTCGGTCCTTGGCTCCTGGGTTAAGGGCAAGTGAAGGGGGGGAGAGAGAGGGGAAAAAGTTCTACACCTGCCGCCGCTATTGGAAAGGGTTCCCGCCTCCGGTCCCTGTCGCTTAGGTTTCCACTCGATGAAAAGGGGGGGTGTCTCCTCTACACGCGCGTGAAACCTTCGTCTTTTTCAAGTGTTTCTCTCTCGAAAACCTCCACCAGCACACCAGATATAAGGCGCTTCGCTTCGTGTACCTGGCGCAAGGCCTCCGGGCTGCAGCCGCTCAAAAGGTGTATCTCCTTTGCGGTATAGACGACATACCCCTCAGGCGCTCGTTTCGCCGCTTCGTCGTCTTTCGCTAAGACAATACGCTCCCCCAGTGTTTCACTGTCGATCAGCTCCCAGCCGTCGCCTTTGGTCGCCTCTTGTTCCTTGTCGCCCGGCCATTCGCCCACCTGCAGCACACCGGCCGCCCAGGCTTCGTTTACGTCCTTGTACCCCCCGTAGGCCTCAGCCGGTAAGAAAGCCACCTTCTTGCCCCTTAGAAGCGCCTGCCGGGCCAGCTCTTTCCACTTCCCGCCCGCTTCGTCTGCGTCCATTGCAAAGACAATCTGCCGAACGTTTCGCGCCCATTCCCAGCGCCAGCCGTCCACACCGTAAATGGCTACCGCTCGGCCGTAACCTGCTGCGATAAGAGAGAGGGCGTTAAAGCCCCCTTCACACACAAAAAGCGGTCCCTCTCCCGCTTTGAGGGCCGCCGCATTGAAGTAACCTTTATCACCCGGCAAATGGTCGTGTCGCTTGCTCTTAGGCACCTTCTCGGCCGATCCGACAGCACGGCCGTAGAGGTTCACCAGGCGGCCGCTCGGGTCAGTATGAGGGAACACCAGCCGCCCCCACTTCCAGTCTCGTACTTGGTGCGCCCACGTTCCCGGCGCAGCGTATCCCACGCCGCACCTCTGCGCGACTTCCAAGGGTATGCCTCTCCGCTTTAGGTACTCTTCGCCCAGGCTTCCCGGCAAGGCTTTCTGATAGGTCCGCAACAGGTCCGGTAGATCGTCCCTCGAAGGTTTCGGCGCTTTCTCAGGCTTTCTAAGGGGTCGTGTGTACGTCGAAGGGATTTTACCCTTGCTTGAGTGCCTCCGGCCGTCCTGCGGCCTCCTGTGGCCTCCTGGCGCACGTTTTTCTTGCCACCTCCGGCGCGCCTCTTCTGTGTATCCCCATGCACCGCAGGCGAAGCAGTTAAAGCGGCCGGTTTTCCGGTCGATCCGCAGGCTTCGTTGCTTGTCCGATCCGTGAAACGGGCAGAAGGCTCTTATTACGTTCCCGCCTTCGCCGTTTACAGGTCGGCAAGCGCTTATCTCGGCTTCGGTCAGGGTCAGGTTTTCGTTTGCACCGTAGCCTTGCGGTATCACCGGCGGGCCACTCCTTCAAAGTCTTTGATATAGGGCCGAAAGTCTCCGATGTCGGGCCGAAAGATCAGCTCCACTTTGCCTATATCGCCGTTACGGTTCTTAGCTAGGGTGAGGTCTACCGCTCGGGCCGGAGGTGTCGCCTGGCGCTCCTTCGCTTGAGTCAAGAAAAGTACAGCATCGGCCGTATACTCTAAGTCGCCACTCTCTTTGAGTGAATCCAGGTTCGCAGCGCCTCCCCCGCTACCGTAAGCGCCTTGCGCCCGGTTCTGTGATGCAAGGGCCAGCACCGGGCTATGTAGACGTGTCGCCAGCTCCCGCAGTTGGCTTCCTAAGGCCTCCACGCGCTCCCGCACACTTTGCAAGCCCCGCAGCTCCTCGTTCGCCTTCGCCCATAACTGCAGGTAGTCAACAATCACTAGGCACCTGTCGGCCTTATGCCGGTTCATGGCTTGAAGGGCCTTCGCCCGCACCTGCGCCATCGTTAACCGGCTTGTCCCTTCGATCAGCGCAAGACGGTTTGCCACCGGCCGCCACGCTTCAGCCGCTTGGCGCAATGCGGATACGTCAGCCCAGCCCCGTTGTACGTCCTGCGGGTTCACTCCGGCGCGGCTTGCTATGGCTTTGAGGGTCAGGTTCTCAGGAGAGTTCTCGAAGGTAACATAGATAACCGGCGCTTCCTTCGTCACGGTCGCTGCCGTCTGTAAGGCTAGGGTGGTCTTCCCCATGCCGGGCGCACCGGCCAGGATATAAAGGCCTTCGTTCATGCCGCCAAGGAGTGCGTCCAGTCGTTCAATGCCGGTCGGCAATCCCATGCAGGCTTTCCCGGTTGTCTCGCGTTCCTGGCGGCGCTTCTCCGCTTCTTGGAGTACACCGGGCAAGAGGTCGGCCGCCCATTGCAGCTTCCCGGCTTCTGTTTCCCGGATCGCCGCCTGCACTCTCGAAGCAGCCTCTTCAAGCAGGGAAGCGGTTTCGGCTGCAGGCTTGTCCATGTCAAAGAGCGCCGCCGCAAGGCGTTCCTGCTCTTGGGCCAGTAGGCGTCTTTGCAAAAGGTCGGCTAGGGTTTTCGCTGCTTTCTTGGGGTCTGCAGCAGGTTCCCACTCCAGCGCTTCGGGTTTCTCCTCGGCCTCAATCGCGCGCGCGACGCGCTCCCATGCGTCCGGTTCGCAGGCAAAGACGCCAGCCGGTAAAAGGTCGATCAGCTCCCAGTAAAGAGCTGGGGCCTGGGCTACCGCGGCAATGACGCCTCTTTCGGTCGCTTCGTCCAGGAAGTCCGTTTGCAGGGTGAACGTCTGCATAATGCGCCTCCGTGCGCGGCAGGATAGACTCGCGCGCCGCGTCCGGGGTCATTTTAGCAAGCGCACGGCCGCCGCAAAGGCGGGCCGTCGCGCTGTTATACTTAGTTAATACTTATTAGCAATGTGACCGATTCTGGAAAAAGGCTTATCATGCGGGTTTTCGAGATTCCCAGCGGTCACATACTCACGCGATAAGTGCGGTTTACTCACGCGATAAGTGCGGGTCGTGTGACCGTTACTCACGCGATAAGTGCGGCCACCGTAATAGCGTAATAAAGTAGTCGTTATCATGCACCTAAACAAAAGGGAAAACGCCCGTATGCTCGATTATAACGGGCGTTCTGGTGTATTACGCTTTTGTAATAAAGTCGTGGTTATCGCGCACCTAAGCTAGTTTATGTTGTTGCTTTGTTCTTCCAGAGTGTGAGAATGTCGTCGGCCACTTGATCCGGCAGGGGGCGCACTTTGCGTTCATAGCGCGAAAGGCTTTCTCTCGATATGCCTATCGCTTCCGCTAATTCGGCTTGGTGGAAATGGTATTCAGAGCGGAAACGCCGGATAAGGGTGGGGTCTTTTTGAAGTGCCTGTGGGTCTTCTGGAATCGCTAAGGGTAACTGTCTTTGTTCGTTTTGTCCCTTCTTTCCCTTGTGGACACGACGTTTGCGAGGTGATGGAAGTTTAGCTTTCTTTTCTCCGTCTACAGCTTTCCATATGGCTTCACTGATCAAGTCCAGATTAGTGTGTAAATTCCTCAGTTATCAATAAGCTTATCTGATATACG
>LFTC01000027.1:0-1387 GCA_001512915.1 Clostridiales bacterium DTU083
CGGTTAACCCGGCTTTATAAATAAATTCATATTGTTTTGTTAACTGACCTTGTGTACTCCACTATGAGATCGTCTAAATCCCTGCTCAGTTTAAGAACATCCTCACTGGTGATATCTTCCCTGTTAGCTGCAATTCTCCCTAAATCTTTCTGTAATTTGAGGATGCGGGATTTTAGCGACTCCGTTTCTATAACCATTGCTGAATAGCCCCCCTTTTATATATATAAAAACCACCTGAAATATAATACAATAAATTCCAATCTTTGTCAATAAACTTGCGTATAATTTTATCTATTTCTTCCATATTATTCAAAATCTACATCAGTTCGCTTTCTACTTCTTTTTCGGGATTAAGCCAGTTTGTATGGAAGGTGCCTTGCTTATCTGCTCTGTTGTATGTATGGGCGCCAAAATAATCCCTTTGTGCCTGAATCATATTGGCAGATAAGGTTGCCCTGCGGTAACTGTCAAAGTAGGAAAGGGCGGAGCTGAAAGCAGGTACCGGCAAGCCAAGATTAACAGATGTACTTACTACCAGGCGCCAATTATCCTGCGCTTTTTCCGAAGCATCAGTAAAGTAAGGTGCCATTAAGAGATTGGGCAGTTTGGGGTTTTCGTCATAAGCTTCCTTAATTTTATCCAAAAACTGAGCCCTTATGATACACCCTTCCCTCCACATCAGGGCTATGTCTCCAAAATTCAAATTCCAGTCATATTCTTTTGAAGCTTCAGCCATTAGCGCAAAACCCTGGGCGTAAGAGCAGATCTTAGATGCAAAAAGAGCCTGCCGTATGGCTTCTATAAACTTTTCCTTATCTGCTTCAAATTTTGCATCAGGACCGCTGAATACCTTGGAAGCGGCAACCCTTTCTTCCTTGATTGAAGATATAAAGCGGGCAAATACCGCTTCAGTTATGGTTGGTGTGGCAACTCCCAAATCCAGTGCTGCCTGGCTTGTCCATTTGCCTGTGCCCTTCTGGCCTGCGGTATCCAGAATTACCTCCACCATGGGCTTTCCTGTTTCCTTATCTATTTTGGACAGGATATCGCTGGTGATTTCTATTAAGTAGCTGTTAAGCTCTCCTTTATTCCACTCTGCAAATACTTGGCTCATTTCCTCAGCTGTCATTCCCAGGGCATGTTTTAAGATGTAATAAGCTTCGCTTATAAGCTGCATATCCCCGTATTCTATGCCGTTATGCACCATCTTTACAAAATGCCCTGCTCCATCGCTGCCCACCCATTCACAGCAGGGGGTTCCGTCTTCAACCTTGGCAGCTATGGCCTTAAATATGGGTTCAATATGAGGCCAGGCATTTTCAGATCCTCCGGGCATAATGCTGGGGCCTTTAAGGGCGCCTTCCTCACCGCCGGATACTCCGGCTCC
>LFTC01000027.1:1421-1940 GCA_001512915.1 Clostridiales bacterium DTU083
AGCAGGGGTATCAGCTTTTCTAAAAAAACATCCACCGGTTTGCCGGCCTTTACCATGAGCATAATTTTCCGGGGCTTTTTTAGGCTGCCAACCAGTTCCTCCAGGGAATAGGTGCCTATTATGTTCTTATTCTTAGCCTTACCCTCAATGAAGGCAGTTACCTTCTCAACCGTTCTGTTAAATACGGCTACGGTAAAGCCCTTGCTTTCCATGTTGAGTACCAGGTTTTCACCCATAACCGCCAAACCTATAAGGCCAATATCTGCCTTTTTCAACTTTTATCCCTCCAATTTAATCCGAATTTTGCCGCTTGCCTGCTCTCCTGGTTTCAGATAAAGGGTTCCAGTATCTTGAATACCCATTTCTGCCATATTAAAACCATTGTTGCAATTGGTAACCGGTTCTATGGCAAAGAAAGATTCCTCTAAAGGAGTGTAAAATACAATGTTTTCAAATATTTCATCAGCTTCCATGGTTAAACTTACGCCGCTGCCGGGCCATTTGATCACCGTGCTGCCC
>LFTC01000027.1:2024-6390 GCA_001512915.1 Clostridiales bacterium DTU083
CCAGTGGCCTGTAGGTATCTGGGTATCTCCAGGGTATAGGCCTTTTACAGGAAGTTTTACATATACCTGGTCATCTTCTTCAGTCAGCTTTTTGGAAAAGTAAGGATGGGTTCCAAAACCGGCAGGCATAATTTTATGGCCTTCATTTTTAATGGATATGTATATTATTAATTCATTTGCCTCTAATGAAAAGGTGATGGTGCTGGAGAAAGGAAAGGGCCAGTTTATTTTATCATATTCCCGGCTGTTGAAACTTACGGTTAACTTCTCTTTATTTTGATTTAATACCTTCCATGGATGTTCCCATCCCACTCCGTGGATGGCATGGCCGTCGGAATTGTTTATCTTAAGCTTGTACTCTTTGCCCTTAAAGCGAAGAAGTCCGTTTTCAATCCGGTTTGAATATGGAACTAAATGAAAGCAGGAAAAACCGCCCGGGTCTTTGTTATCTGCGGCAGACTCAGGCGTAGGCCGCATTACATTAACCCATCTTCCTTTTAAGCTGTACCTGAAAGCTTCTATGGATGCACCAACTTCGGGGCAGATAACAGCTTCCAAATAGTTATTCTTAAGTACCAGCCTTTCCATAACCATATCTCCCATTTTATAAGTTTCACCCCTTTATAGTGTCTACCAGGTGAGCCTTATGAATACAATGTAGTGGAGGTGCAGATATATGAAACACCTAAAGGTGCTGGTTCTGGCTGCAGTAATGGTTTTTCTCTATATAGGAAGCTTCATATCCTTTGAATACATGGCAGCCAGGCAAATCCAGGCGTTCAATCCTTCCAGCAGCCCAGCCAGGCATTTTGGCTATATACAGCCCCAGGTAATAGACGGATTTTCTGAAGAGCCCATTGAAGGGGCTGTTGTTGTAATTCCGGAAACAGATCAGCAGTTTGTAACTGCCGAAGACGGCTTAACCGCTGTTATCAAGGTGCCCATCAAAGAAGATCTGCATTTTGCGGATATCTCTCCAAAACCCTGGAGTGAAATTACCCTGATAGTTTATAAGAAAGATTATGTGGAATATGTGCTTTTCCACACCCATGTATGGGAAGGCCAGACCAGGAAGGGGCCGAAAATCATGATCTTTCCCCAGCCGGAAGGTGAAAAGCATGAGCCCTTTTCAGTAGTGGAAGGGCCTCACAGGATATGGGTAAAGGAGCTGGTTGAAAAGTACAGGCCTAGAAACCTTCGCCCATAACCTCCCTTACATCGGCCACCAGAACAAAGGCTTTTGGGTCGATTTCATTTATCAAATCCTTCAGCTGGGTTATCTGCGTTCTTCTTATAACACAAAGTATCACATTCTTTTCATTTCCGGTGTAAGCCCCCCTGCCGTCCAGCATGGTTACACCCCTGTCCATTTCTTCCATTATGCGCTTTGAAATCTCTTCTGCATGGTCGGAAATAATAAAAAAGGCTTTGGCAGCATTCAGGCCCTCCTGCACCAGGTCCATCACCCTGGCACTGACAGCCAGGGCAACTATGGCATAAAGGCCCTTGCTGGGGCCAAGTAAAATGGCTGCCATCACTACTACAATAAAATCTACGGCAAATAGTACCCAGGCAACAGATATGGAAGGAAAATACTTATGTATTATTTTTGCGAACAGGTCGGTGCCTCCTGTGGTGGCATTCATGCGGAAAATTATGCCCAGGCCCAGCCCCATTAAAAAACCGCCATAGATGGAAGCCAGCAGGCTGTCGTCGGTTAACACAGGCACTTTTACAATATCTATAAATACCGAGAGCAGTATGGTGGCAAGCAGGGTTCTAATTCCGAAATGGCCCCCAAGCTGGCGGATGCCGGCAATAAAGAGGGGTACGTTTAATACAAGGGTAGTTGCGCCTACAGGAAACCTGAAGATGTGGTATAGAACCGTGGCTATGCCGCTTAAGCCTCCGGGTGCAATTTTATTGGGAATAAAAAAGAAATTAAAGGAAAGGGCGGTAAGTAAGCTCCCTATAACTATCAAAAGGTATTCATTGATGATTTTTCTGCGTGTCATTGGAAAAAAAGCTCCTTTGTTTTCTCAATTCCTATGATAGTTTGTGTTTCATATAATTGTCAATATGCTTAAGAATAGTGCTTGTCCGGTAAAATAAAAAAAGGAACCGTAAGCGCTTTTCCTTACAATTCCCGTGTGTTACAGGTCTATCAGCCCGAAGCTTATTTGCAGGGCCTCATCCACTTTCTTCATAATTTCAGGAGATAAGTAGCCTATTTTTTCCTTCAGCCTTTTTTTGTCTATTGTGCGCACCTGCTCCAGCAAAATTACCGAATCCTTAGGCAGCCCATAATCCTCAGCACTTATTTCCACATGAGTAGGCAGCTTGCCCTTGTTGATCTGGGATGTAATTGCAGCTATAATAACAGTTGGGCTGTACTTGTTGCCGATATCATTTTGCACAATCAGCACCGGGCGCACACCGCCTTGTTCCGAGCCCACTACCGGGCTTAAATCGGCGTAATAAATATCCCCTCGCTTAATCATGATATTATTCACACTCCGCCAGAATGGCTTCATACACTTCCAGAGACACTACATCGGACTTCAGCCCCATCTCTGTCAGCTCTGCATTGATTTTGGCCATCTCTTCGTACCCTTTTTTCATCTTCTCTCTGATTTCAAGCCTTTGGCGTTCCCTAATGTATAGTTTCATGGCTTCTCTAATAAATTCACTCCTGTTCTTCTTTTCGATGGCTACAATTTCGTCTACCTCTCTTAAGAGGCTGTCGGGTAAGCTCACCAGAATCTTTTTAAGCTCAGCCACAAGGGGCACCTCCTTAAAGATAATTCCAATAAGGCAGAATTACCAACTTAATATATTCTATCAAGGATAAAGAAATCCTTTATGTAAATATTTCCATTTTTATTTGGTTAACTCATATAGCCCCTTAAAGGCATGGGGAATGGCATTTAGAATATCTTCCGCTGTCATGCCGGTTTCGCCCAAGTATCTGGCAGCCTGCTCCCCTGCCCTGCCGTGAATGAAGCACCCTAGAACTGCTGCATCAAAGGCATCATAGCCCTGTGCTATGAGTGATGCTATCATTCCGGTTAAAATATCGCCGCTGCCCCCCTTGGCCATGCCCGAAGTTCCGGAAGCATTTATGTATACCCTGCCGCCAGGCTCTGCCACCACGGATGCTGCGCCTTTTAAAAGCATAATGCAGCCGTATTCCTTGGCCATTTGAGCCGCAATCTCCACCGGCCGGCTTACAATATCCTCTACCTTAAGGCCTGTGAGCCTGGCCATCTCCCCCGGATGGGGGGTTAATACAACAGGAGCTTTGTGCCTGCGGATCATGTTCATATCCCTTGATATATGATTCAGGCCATCTGCATCTATTACTATGGGTATATTAAAAGAGCCTAAAATATTCCTCAATATTTCAAGCACCCCTGAATTTTTCCCGCAGCCCGGCCCAAAGGCCAGTGCCTCCTTATCTTTCAACAGCTTTTCTGCATCCTGATAGGATTCAGCCACCAAGTGGCCTGACCCCTTATCTTCCAAAGGCCAGGTCATAACCTCGGTGAGTTTTTGCTCCATTATTGGGTTCAGGGAAGAGGGAATGCCCAAAGTGACCAGCCCTGCCCCTGAACGCATGGCTGCCTGGGCGGTAAGATGGGCTGCCCCCGTCATGCCTGTAGAGCCTGCTATAACTGCAACCCGGCCAAAGGTTCCCTTATGGCTGTTGCGGGGCCTTATTTTCAGCATGCCAGCAGCTTCTTCATCGCTTAGGGTAAACATGTCGGCCTGTACATATTCGGCACTGTCACCTGGGAGGCTGATGGGCACCACATGGAGCCTGCCTGCATAATCTCTTCCGGGAAACAGAAGATGCCCCGGCTTTGCATAGCCGTAAGCTGCGGTATGATCTGCCCTCAAGGCTGTACCCATAACTTTTCCGCTTTCGCCGTTTATGCCTGATGGTATGTCCACAGCCACCACCGGAACAGCCTTTCGGCTGCCATTTTGTTTTTCATTTATTAAATCTATTACAGCAGCATACAGGCCATCCACAGGCCTGTCCAGGCCGGTGCCGAATAAAGCGTCGATTATAAGATGGGTTTTGTTAAGTGCAGCCTGCAGCGCAAAAAGATCTTTTCTTTTTTCTATCCAACGTATCTGAAGTGCATCTGAATCAGCATAACTCTCTTGAAGTGAAAGCAGGGCATTCAGGTTAATTCCTGCATCCCCTTTTGGTTTTCTACCGCCTTCACTTACAATGAAAACGGCTGCATTATAGCCTGCCAGAAAGAGATGCCTGGCAATGGCAAGGCCGTCGCCCCCATTGTTGCCGCATCCGGCAACCACCAGTACATTGCTTATTTTTTCAGCCTGCACTAGCGTG
>LFTC01000052.1 GCA_001512915.1 Clostridiales bacterium DTU083
AGTGCTTGTTGGACTACCCTGTCCCGGACCGTAGGTACTCCAAGTGGCCTTGTTCTCCCATCTGGCTTGGGTATCTCCACCCGCCGGACTGGGCTTGGCCTGTACGTTTTGGTCTTGAGTTCAAGATGAAGTCTTTTGAGTTCAGCCTCTAGGTTCTCGCCAAAGGCTCGCACGGTCTGCCCGTCTACTCCGGGAGCGCCATTGCTTGCCTTGACGGATTTGTACGCTCGTCTTAGGTTCTCTAGATTGTGCACTTTGTCTATTAGGCTGTAGTACTTCATCTCGACTCCTTCATCTCGCCGTACTCCCTATCTCTCTCCCGTTGCATGGCTGCAGTTTCTTCTCGATGTTCATGCGGCGTCTCTAGCTCTAAGGCAATCTACCGCATTCCCTATCGCTACTCTGCTGAGCGGACGCAGGCTCCAGATGGCTCGTCACCCCCGGTGCCCCGTTCCCTTTAGCATTTCAGCCTCAGTTGTCTTCTCCCATGCTCGTTCGATCCATGGTCGTACGCTTTGGTTTACCTTCGTCCCTTCGCAACACTAGAAGGCTTTTGGC
>LFTC01000028.1 GCA_001512915.1 Clostridiales bacterium DTU083
AATACTTGGAAAATTCAATAAATTCGATTGATAATCTTTCCACGAGGTTAATAGAATAATAAGACATATCTTCTGGGCTTATAAAAAATTTAAAAGGAGAGGTGTTTGTATGGCTTATTTACATGCTTTTTGGGAGTCGATTTTTGGATCGCTGCCATCTGTAATCTCCGCAATTCTCTTGCTCATACTGGCATTTGTAGTGGCTGCTATTGCAAAGAGCATAACGGTAAAAATATTAAACAAGCTTAATGCCTCCAAGTACATCGACAAAATCGGAGTTACGGATGAAGAAACAGGCAGCTCGGTTGAGTTTCTGGGAAAACTGGTATTTCTAATTGTATTCCTCCTCTTTCTGCCCGGCGTGCTGGACAAGCTGGGCATGCAGAATGTATCTGCACCGATCACATCCATGGTATCCCAGTTCCTGGGCTTTATTCCCAATCTGTTCGCAGCCCTGGTTATTCTGGTAGCAGGTGTATTTATCGCAAGGCTGGTAAGGCAATTGCTGATTCCCATACTTAAAAGACTGAAAGTCGACAAGGTACAGGAAAAGGCAGGCATTGCCACCGGAGAGGAAACCTCCATCTCCTCTGTGATAGCCTACATTGTATATGTGCTGATTTTAATTCCGGTTATTATTGCAGCCCTTCAGGTTCTGAACATTACAGCCATCTCACAGCCTGCCATAACCATGCTGGAGAAAATGATATCCTACCTGCCCAATATCTTATATGCCATAGCAATAGTAATAATTGGAGCCCTGATTGCAAGAATTGCCGGTAAGCTGCTGGCCGACATTCTGTCCGGCGTAGGAACGGATTCACTAGCCAAAAAAGCATTTCCGCATGCTGAATCCAAGCTGAAAGACTTTTCCCTTTCCAAAACCATAGGGCAAATTGTACGATATATTCTGATACTCCTCTTTGTTGTGGAAGCGGTTAATGTATTAAACCTTGAAGTGCTGCAATTTGTGGGTGAAGCAATAATAGCCTATCTGCCCCTGGCCATAAGTGCTGTTATAATCTTAGGCCTTGCCCTCTTTGCAGCTTCCTGGGCGGAAAACCTTATACTGAAACGGTTCTCTGATTCAAAACTGCTGGCATGGGCTGCCAGAGCCGCAATACTGGTGCTGGCCGTATTCATGATACTTAACCAGCTGGGCATAGCCACCTCAATTGTAAACTCCGCTTTTATAATTATACTGGGTGCCATTGCCGTTGCCTTTGCCATTGCTTTTGGAATCGGCGGCAGAGGGTTTGCAGAAAACTTGCTGCGGGAGCTGGAGAATAAGAGGAATAAAGAAGAACAGGAATAATGTAATTAAGGAAAACTGAACAGTATTATTTGAACAAAGCAGAAAGCAGGAATCAGCACAAGCTGAATTCCTGCTTTCCCTGTTTTTATATACCATTTCATCATGCCAGCCAAAACAACAGTTTATTTCCTTACTCTGCCGGAGGAAGACCTGTATATCACCTTGCACGGCAGAACTTCCAATGGTATTTCCTTTTCAGGGTCTGCTATATTTTCAATTAACTTCTCTACAGCTGTTTCTGCCATGGATGTAAGAGGCATTCTTACGGTGGTAATATTAGGCTCTACCACCCTTGAAATAATGTTGTCGTCAAAACCGGTTACGGAATAATCATCAGGCACTCTAAAGCCTCTTTCCTTGATTGCCTTCATGGCACCCACTGCCATATCATCGTTGCCGCATACTATGGCTGTGGGCTGTTTTTCAAAATCCAGAATCTCCTGCATGGATTTATATCCGCCGTCCACTGCATGATTGCTGTATTTAACCCATTCATCATGGAATTCCAGATCCAAACGCTTAAGACTGTCAAAGTAAGCTTTGCCTCTCTGGATCATATGCTGCTGGTTTTCGAAACCGTTTATGAGGGCTATACGCCTGTGGCCCAGCTCATAAAGGTGATCCATAATTTCACTTATGGCGCTGTAGTTGTCAAACAGAATCTGGTTGGAAGAGAGTATGGCGGATTGGTTGCCCAGAAGGACAAAAGGTATTTCCGAATCCATGAGCCTTACCACATTGGCTTCGCCTATGCTGAAGGTGGAAAGAATTATTATGCCGTCTACCCGTTTGTTGTTTATGTATTCATTCATCAGCTTGCCTATTTCCTGCACGTCTTCCAGGTAATCCATGGCCAGCTGCAGGGAGTATTTGGTGGCTTTGATGTAGTCATATATGCTCTGTATGATGGGCAGTTCATACAGCCAAGTGGATTCCACAATGGGCTTTTCCTGGAGTATGTACAAAAGCAGGCTGTTGGAAACACCTTTTGCCAGGTTTTGAGCCATCAGATTGGGTATATAACCCAGTTTGTCGATGGCTTCCTGGATCTTTTTTGCACTTTTTTTGCTTACGGAGGGGTGATTATTAATATACCTTGATACTGTACCCACCGATACATTTGCAAGCCTTGCAACGTCCTTCAGTTTAACTTTATGCTTTTTAATTCTCATCACCACTTATCCCAGAAATTAATGCTGTATATTAATGCATGGTTTACTTAACCACCTGGATTGATTCTCTGTCAATGGTAAGAGCTACAACCAGTACGAATATGATACCTTTTATCAATTGCTGCATGGCTGTGTCCAGGGCAAGCATAACCAGCCCGTTGTTAAGCACAGAGAAGATCAGGGTGCCTACGATTATGTTATAGAACCTTACCTTGGCACCGCCTGTTATGGGCAGGCCGCCCAGAACCAGTGATATAAGGATCTGGGTTTCCAGCTGGTTTCCGGCAGTGGCGGTTATGGAACCCACCTTAATTACATTGAGAAAGGCCGCAAAACCTGTAATTCCGCCGGCTGCAGTAAATACCAGGAATTTGGTAAGGTTGGTCCTCACTCCGGAATAACGGGCCGCTGTTTCGCCGGCTCCTATGGCTTTCAGAACCATGCCCAGCTTGGTATAGGTAAAGAGCAGGTAGGCAATCAGAAGCACCAATATGGTAAGCAGCACCTTGAGCCATGTGACGTTGTAAGAAGTAACGCTGACATGGGCTGCCACAGGTGAATTGGTTGTAAGGTAAGCATTAAGACCCCGGAACAAAAACATGGTGCAGATTGTAACTATGAAGGAGGGGATGCGGAACTTAACATGAAAGAACCCGTTTATGGCACCTATCACAGCCCCTGCAATGATGCCTGCTATAATTCCCAGAATTATATTATAAAACGACAGGTAGCTTATTACAATAGATGCCAGGCCCAGAATTGAACCCTGGGAGAAATCCAGCCCGCCTATGGTCATAACCATAAACACGCCGGTAGCTGCTATCATTAATACATATACCTGACTGAGTATCAGGTTTATGCTGTTCGGCTGAACTATCCGCATATCGGTCAGAAAGGCAAAAACCACCACTATCACTATGAAGCCCACCAGCGGCAATATGGTATTAATATTCATTCTGTCCAGAAGATTCCTGACAAATCCCTTATCCTTCTTCTGTTCCATAGTTTTCAGAGATGTATGATCTGACATGGGGTTAACCTCCTTAAACCATCTTTGCTATAAAATCTTCTTCGCTGAGAGCCGGGCTTCTCAAAATTTCACCGTTGATCCTGCCATCTTTCATGATCAGGATGCGGTCGCACATTCCCATCAGTTCCTGAATTTCCTCAGATATCATGATGATGGATTTGCCTTTCTTTTTAAGCTCATACATAAGGGCATATATATCAGCCTTGACCTTAACGTCTATTCCCCGGGTGGGACTGTCGAGCACTATGATGTCCGAATCTTTGCCCAGCCAGCGGGCCAGAACCACCTTCTGCTTGTTGCCGCCGGACAAGGCGGATACAAACTGGTTGATGCCGGTCATCTTAACCTGAATCATGTCTGCAAATTCCTGGGCAAACTGGTCCAGCTTTTTCTTGTGCAGAATGCCCCGTTCGGCCAGGTTGTCTATGGAGGGCAGACATATATTGCTCCTTATGGTTTCGTATACAATCACTGATTCATTGTCCCGGTCCTTGGATGTGTAGGCCATATTGTTCTTTATGGCATCGGGTATGGAGTTGATGGGGGTGCCGTCGGCCAGGGTGACGGAACCGCTGCGGTTGTCCGATGCCCCGAATATGGCCTTGCCCAGTTCGTGCATACCGCAGTCGCTCAGGCCTCCAAAGCCCAGTATTTCGCCCTTATGAAGCTTAAAGCTTATATCTTCAAACTCACCGGGCACGGTAAGCCCTTCCACGTTCAGCACCACCTGGTCGGATACAGGCTCGCCGTAGTCGGTGCGGTAGTAGTGGCTTTTAAGCTCCCGGCCTACCATCAGCCGTTTCAGATCGTCTTCAGTAACCTGGCCGCTTTCCACCGTATCTATCAGTTCCCCGTCCCTCAGCACGGAGATGGTATCAGTATGCTCTATTACCTCTGAAAGATCGTGGGAAATAAAGATAACGGTGCGGCCTTCTTCTCGGAAACGCTTCATCAGCTTATATAGGGCTTCACGGCCGTTTTGGCTTAATGCCGTAGTGGTCTCGTCTATTACAAGAATCAGTGGTTCAAAATATGTGGCTCTTACAATTTCTACCAGCTTTCTGTCTTCAAAAGTATAATGATCTATCATTGAATCTCCACTGATATGGTGGAAGCCATATTTTTCGAGCAGCCGGTCTGCCTCCTGGTTCATGGCGGCAGTGTTTTTTATACCGTATTTTATAAACTTGTCTTCATTGCCGAAAAAGATGTTTTCAGCTACGGTCAGGCCAGGCAGGGTACCCATTTCCTGTACTATTATAGATATGCCCTTGCGGTTTGCCTCAACCTGGCTGTTTATCCTGAGCTCTTCGCCGTTTAGGATAAACCTGCCTTCATCTATGGTATGAATGCCGCACAACATGGAAACAAAAGTAGATTTACCCGAGCCGTTTTCTCCTATCAAGCCCCGGATTTCACCTTTCTTGAAGGACATGGAGACCTTCTGCACGGCTTTGGTTATGCCAAATGATTTGCTTACATTCTCGGCTTGTAAAATTATATCGTCCATGTTTTTCCTCCTGAATCAATCTTTCAACTAAGCCTTCACTTAACAATTGTGCCCTTGACAGATCTTAAGGTGAGCGCAACGATTATTAGCAGTGCAGCTCCTGTTATAAGGTTTTGTATGGTGGTAGGAGCACCTAATGCTACAAAGCCGTTGAATATGATGGATATAATAAATTCACCGATAACAATGGCGATAACGGGCGAACAGTATTTCCTGAATGCCACTCCGAAGAAACAGCCCATCAAAGGAGTAAAGTTGCGCGCCATGGAAGTCATTTCGGTAACAGCAGTCATGGAAGTGCCGTAGCTGACTGCCAGTACAGCCATAACACCTACGAAAAAGTGCAGCAGCATAAAGCCGATAACTTTATATTTATTAACGTTAACACCCATATTTTTTGCCATGCTCTCATTGCTGCCTATTGCATGGGCATATGTACCTATTTTGGTGTACCTCAGTATGAGATGAGCCAATATGAACATTATAACAGCCAGGATTATATTGCCCGGAGCCACGCCCAGGCCCCGCAGGCTGCTGTCCAGCGACTGTTTTTCTCCCCTGGCTACAAAATATGCCAGGCTTTCATAGATAAGCATCAGACCTACAGTTACAATCATGGAAGGTATCTTTAGTTTAACATAAAGGGAACCGTTCAGAAAACCTATGATTACACCGGTTACTATGCATCCTGTCACCAGGCCTGCATAACCGAACTGTTTGGACAGAATTACCCCGACGATGGATGAGAGCACTACGTTAGCACCTATGCTGAAGTCAAACAGCCCCATGGTTACTATAAAGTAAAAACCGCATGCCCCTACGGAGTAGATAATACTGGACTGAAGATAGTAGTACATCCCTTCCCAGCTTCCAAAATTATCGGGAGTCAGGATCTTGAAAAAGGCCCAAAACAGAAAAGCCAGAAATACAAGCAAACCTACGCCGTAATAGTGGCCGTATACCTTATGCGTTTTCAGTTGCTGAATTCTTTCATTAAGTGTCATACTCATCTTCCTCATTCATAATTTGTAAAGCAAGAGGGCTGAGGCTGCCGGCAATGGCAGCCCCAACACTCCCTGTTTACAGACTTCTATTTTGCGCCGTGGCGTTCCATAACGTCTTCAATGCTCAGTTTTGCTGCAGTTTCTTTCAGCTGCTCGAAGGAGTAGTCGGCCATTGCTTTCAATTCTTCTTCGTTATAGGGCAGTTCGTCTATGAAGAATTTTTGGAAGTTGGCATATTCTTCAGATGAAGATACGAATATATAGGGGAATATGATCTCATAGAATCCATCGGTGGGAACTTCATACTTACCACGAACAGCATTGTATACCATCATGAAAGCAAAGAGAGGATCTGCAAAGTGTCCGCCGGATTCAACTGTTATGGCTCCTTTTTCAAGCTGTACATCCAGGTCATGGAGGAAGTCGGTGGATGCTACGCCGATCTGGCCGGTCTTGCCAAGGCCTTCGATAGCCTGGATAGCGCCAATCAGAGGATCGCCTCCGCCGCCTGATACTATAAGAGCATCTGCATCGGGGTTGGAGGAGAGAATTGCTTCAGCGGTAGCCCTTCCGGTATCGGAGGTGGTTCCGCCGTACTGGGGTTCAAGCAATTCCATAGGATCATCAGGATGATCCTTGTTCCATGCTTCCACGCCTCTCTTGTATCCTTCCCATCTGGCCAGGAATGTGGCATCGCCGGGCTCCCAACCCATGAGAGCAACTTTGCGGTAGCCTTTTTCACCCAGGATATAGGCCAGCTTATGCCCGTTGTCTACTTCGTCTTCATGAACCGTTCCTACATAGTAAGGAGAAGATTTTGCCAACGCATATTCATCGGGATTGTCCTGCTCGTTGATGCTGCGGAAGAATTGAGCCACGTATACCTTGTTTTCATTGGCTGTGTTGATAACAGAGGTCATTTCAGCGGATGAAGAGTTACAGATTATTACTCCATCCACACCTGCTGCAGCCAATGTTTCCATGGAGGCTGTTACCCTTTCGGAAATATGTGCCTGGTCTACATAGGTCAGTTCAACACCCAACGCATCTGCAGCAGCATCAAGCATTGTCTTAACCTGACTGCCCAGGGTGTCGGTGGAGCTCCAAATGGATACGCCTATCTTTATGCCCTCCTGCTTTCCTCCACCTCCTGTGCTGCCGGCACCGCCGCAAGCAACAGAGCTGAATACTAAGGCCAGGATCATCAATAGTACCAGGATCTTTTTCATTCTCCATTCTCCTTTCTATAATTAAGACAGTTTCTTTGGAAACCTGTCTTTAAGGACCCTTTTATTCCAAACTCAAAACTATGCCGGTGTTTGCCATATAAGGGAAGAAGACTCCCGACAGATCAGACAAGGGCAGAACTTCATCCGGCAGATTGATGCCCAGAACTTCCCGCATGAATTTCTGTCTGGCTTCAATTCTGGCATAACAGGATGGAGAAAGCTTCTTAACTTCATTTCTCAGTTCTTCATCGGCTACTGCGAAACCATCCTCAATGTGGGCGGTAAGATAGGGGTCATGGTGCATAACAGTATAGTCGCACTGTACATTCATGCCGGACCTGATAGGTGTTTTGTTACCCTTGCTGAAAGGTGAAGAAGTCCACTCTTCAGTATGGATTAAATGGCCGGGACACAGGCCGATGCCGAACTTCTTTATGCCGCCGGGCCGGCCGCCGCCCAGGGTTTTATCCACTGCATCGTATATCTGGCCGCAGGTATTGCCTATTTTGAAGTTTTCATAATAACCCGCTATGGATTTGAAATAGGTGTGGAAAAAGTATTCTCTTATCTCTCTTTGTGCTTCGGTTAAATCGTCAGGGCTGTTTATGTATACGCCTGCCCTGTGAACCAGGCTGCCCCTGTATGCCATTCCTACGCAGATGGTGTCGCCTAGTTTGAGCTTCTGATGATATGTGGGACCTCTCACTCCATATGAAGTGTTAACATCGCCGAAATTTACATTCGGATGCATTGATAAGGGTTCGCCGTCTATGCAAAGATAAGCGGATGCTTCAATTTCTGAAATACCTTCCCTAAGGTTCTTAATAACGTTGTAGACGCTTCTGGATGCCTTGGTGCCGTTGGCCTCGAAGTTTATTATTTCCTTAGCAGAAATGTTGTTACGTATGCCGTATTCCTCATGGATAAATATGTCCATGGCATTGTGAAGGTTGCGCCGGTCTGTCAGCTGGCACAGGGTTTCAACTATATAGCCGGGAATGTCCAGAATGCTGACGTCCAGGTTGAAAAAACCGGGATCATAATACTTCCAGCCGGTAATGCCGACTTTTGAGGTCTCGTCTATACCGCATTCCTTAAATAAATCCAGAAGTGTTGAATCATTGCCCACCGGCTGCCCGATCAGGCTGAAGGGATGGTACAAAATAAGATCTATGTCTATTTCTATCATGCCTGCATAAACATAGCACTCATTGCCCAGCAGCATCTTAGGGTTTTTTCCTCTTTGCAGTATGAGCAAGGCCTCTTCAAAGCGCGGATCCAAGCCGGTCAGGTAATGAATGTTGGAAAAGTGCTCCCTGTCGCCATAGACTATCAAATGGCTGTAACCCCTTTGATCACAAAACTCCAGGACCTTCTCTATCCTGGCCTCGTAATCTTCCCGGGTATACTCAGGCACCTCGTCATAATTGATGGGAATGGGGTTTTCCACCAGATCTAACTTGACTTCCTTCTCTACTACTCTCCTGGTCACCCTTATCCAACTCCTTAATTATATTCAAGCTGCTGAATACAGCAATCTTGTTACAAAAGGCAAATCAGCCGGACAATTGGAAAGATTGGGAATATTCGTAAAGCAAAAACCGCTTTCATGAGTGTGACTATTGCTGCCAATTCTTGTTGTTATGTAGAAGGAGATCAGTACGGATTCAATGCGGCTTCAGGTTTACAGAGATGAGAATTTTGAGATTAAACCGCATAATATTATTCAGGATTGCTGAGTGTATAGTGCTTATGTTTACTGTAATCAATAAATTTGTAACCGGTTCATTTTTTTATACTTACATATTATACATGGAATATATATGCTGTCAATAGACTTTTTTCAGAAATTTCTCCCCGCTTCATAATTAATTCAGTGTGTATTTATATATACCCAAAAAACAAGGGAATCCACAAAATTTTTGTCGAACTTTGTAGATTCCCTGGCATACTCATCTTTGTCCGTAGTAGGCACCCGGCCCGTGTTTTCTTAAGAAATGCTTCCTCTGCACATTTAACGGGGCGGGCTGTGCATTGGGATTTACCTGCCTGGTAAGCAGAGCCATTCTGGCTACCTCTTCCAGCACCACTGCATGGTACACTGCCTCATGCGCATCTTTTCCCCAGGCAAAGGGACCGTGGCTGAAGCATATGACTGCCGGCACATGGGCAGGATCGATATTGCGTTTATTAAATGTTTCGATTATAACCTTTCCCGTATTCTTTTCGTAGTCCTCGTCTATCTCCTCATCGGTCAAGTGGCGTGCACAGGGCACCGGGCCGTAGAAATAATCGGCATGGGTGGTGCCGTAGCAGGGTATATCCTCCCCTGCCTGGGCCCAGGCTACAGCATGGGTGCTGTGGGTATGCACTATGCCGCCTATATGGGGAAAGGCCTTATACAGCTCTATATGAGTTTTGGTATCGGAGGAGGGATTTAAATCCCCCTCCACCTTATTACCTTCCAGATCCAGCACCACCAGCTTATCCGGGCTCAATTCCTCGTATTCAACACCGGAAGGCTTGATTACCACCAGGCCTTTTTCCCGGTCGATGCCGGAAACATTGCCCCAGGTGTATGTTACGAGTCCCCTTCTGGGCAGCTCCATATTTGCTTCGTATACTTCCTTCTTAAGTTTTTCCAGCACTACTGTCACCTCATTTTAATTTCCAGGCAAGGTCTGCCAGGAACAAATCGCGCTCCAGGCTTTCAGGTGTGGTATCCTTGCTTATGTGTACAAATTCTATATCCATCATGCGGGCCCAGTCTCGCATTTGCTCTGCGGTCACGTCATAGCTGAGCACGGTATGATGGGCACCGCCGGCTGTAAGCCAGCATTCGATGCTGGTTAAAAGATCCGGCATAGGCCGCCACATTACCCGGGCTACCGGCAGATTGGGCATATCCATGATGGGTTTTACGCATTCAACATCCTGGCATATGAGCCTGAAGCGGTTGCCCAGGTCTATCAGGCTTACGGCAATTGCCGGGCCTTCCCTGCCTTCAAACACCAGGCGTGCAGGCTCTTCCCTGCCGCCGATGCCCAAGTGGTGCACCTCTATGCGGGGCTTATCCGCTGCAATTGAAGGGCATACCTCCAGCATATGAGCGCCCAGGGTGTATTCATTTCCTTTTTCCAGGTGATAAGTATAGTCTTCCATGAAGGTGGTGCCGCCTGACTTATCCCGGCTCATGGCTTTCATTATTGCAACCAGGGCAGAAGTCTTCCAGTCACCTTCTCCGCCGTAGCCGTAGCCCTGGGCCATAAGGTGCTGGGTGGCCAGGCCGGGCAGCTGCCTCATGCCGTACAGGTCTTCAAAGGTATTGGTAAATGCCTTGCAGCCTTCCTGGTCCAGCATTTTCTTTATTGCAATCTCTTCGCGGGCCTGATATCTTACTGTTTCCAAGTCATCGGTGGCAAACTCGAACTTTTCCCTGTAAACTTCCATAAGTGCATCTATTTCTGCATCCGTAACCTCATCCATCGCTTCAACAAGCCTGCCGACGGGCCAGGTGTTTACCTGCCAGCCAAACTTGGCCTGCGCCTCCACCTTATCCCCTTCGGTAACGGCAACTTCGCGCATATTGTCACCAAAGCGCATGATTCTGAGCTGTTTGGAGAAAGCAACGCCAACAGCGGCGCGCATCCAACTGCCCAGACGTTTCAAAACCTCTTCATCCTGCCAGTAACCAGCTATTATTTTCCGAGGCATTCTGAGACGGGCGGTGATAAAACCGTGTTCCCTGTCTCCGTGGGCAGCCTGGTTCAGATTCATAAAATCCATGTCTATCTCTTCATTGGGGATGGTTAAGTTATATTGGGTTGCCAGATGGCAATAGGGTTTTTGTAAGTTTACAAATGCATTGATCCACATTTTGGAGGGACTGAAAGTGTGGCACCAGGCAACGATGCCAGCGCACTCATCAGCGTAGTTTGCCTCTTTGACGATTTCTGTGATTCCTGCATTGGTTTTGATGGTATCCTTGTAGACCAGCTTATAGGGCAGCAGGCCCGAATCATTCATTTTTTGGACCATTTCGACCGCCCGTTCAGCTACAATTTCCAGCACTTCCGTGCCGTACAAAAACTGGCTTCCTACCACAAACCAAAATTCATATTGTTTCATAATCTCAGGCCTCACTTTCATTAAATTTTACTTCAAAGCATCAACTGCAGCCTGCTGTACCGGTAAGCATGCTTTATAACGCTCTATAAAGGCAGCAAAACCTTCTCTGTCTTTTTCATCGGGAAATTCAATTTCTTCCTTAACGTTGGCAAATACCCGGTTTTGCAGATAGTCTTCCAGGCTCTCGCCTTCATCCCTGTTAATCATGTATGCTGCCAGAAGTGCCATGCCCCATGGACCGCCTTCTCCGGCTGTTTCCATAACGGCAACCGGTATGTCCAAAGCTCCGGCCATAAGTTTCTGGCCTACAAGCTTGGTCTTGAAGAGACCCCCGTGGCCGGTGAGTTTATCAACTTTTACATTTTCGTCATGGAGAATATCCATGCCGATCTGAAGCACAGCTATGCTGGAATAGATGTGGGCACGCATAAAGTTGGCCAGGGTGAGCTTTGAATCGGGCTTGCGGACTAAGAGGGGCCGGCCGTCTTCTAAACCGGTTACAGGCTCGCCGGAATAGTAATTAAAGCTGACTAAGCCGCCGCAGTCTGCATCCGCTTCCAATGCTTTGAAATATAAAAGATCATAAAGTTCCGGTTTTGATAATTTGGCTCCTGCCGCATCCAGCAGCTCTGCAAATACTTTAACCCAGGCATCCAGATCCGATGTGCAGGTATTGCTGTGAACCATAACTACGGGCTTGCCGTGAGGAGTGGTTACCATATCCAGCTCAATGTAAACCTTGGACATGAGCTTTTCCAGCACTATCATGGCGAAGATGGATGTGCCTGCTGATACGTTGCCCGTACGCACGGCTATGCTGTTGGTGGCTACCATGCCTGTACCTGCGTCTCCTTCAGGCGGGCATACAGGTATGCCTGGCTGCAGGCTGCCTGTAGGATCTATGAGCCTTGCACCTTCTTCTGTTAAAACACCTGCTGCATCGCCGGCATTTTTAACCTCCGGCAGAATCTGCCTTAAGGTAAAGGGCAGACCTTTTTCTTTCAGCAGTTCATCAAATTGGGCAACCATCTTTTCATTGTAATCGATGGTGTCACTGTCAATGGGGAATACTCCTGATGCTTCTCCTACGCCCAATACCTTCTGGCCTGTAAGCTTCCAATGAATATAGCCCGACAGCGTGGTGATGAAATCAATGTCCTTTACATGTTCTTCACCATTCAGAATGGCCTGGTACAGATGTGCTATGCTCCAGCGCTGGGGAATATTGAAGTTGAACAGTTTGGTCAGTTCTGCTGCTGCCTCTTCTGTAATGGTGTTCCGCCAGGTACGAAACTCTGCCAACTGATTGCCGTCTTTGTCGAAGGGCAGGTAACCATGCATCATGCCTGAAAAGCCCATAGCTTTAACCTTGGTCAGGGGCAGGCCGTAATTTTCCTTAACTTCGGCTGCCAGATTGGCATATGCGTCCTGCAGGCCTTTCCAGGCATCTTCCAGACGGTAGGTCCAGATGTTGTTTTCCAGGCGGTTTTCCCAGTTGTGAGAACCGGATGCAATGGGCGTATGGTCCGGCGCTATCAGCACCGCCTTGATGCGGGTAGAGCCCAGCTCGATCCCAAGAATTGTTTCACCAGATTGAATAGCTTTTTTGATGTTATCCATTTTACCGTTCCTCCCTATCATACTCCGGCGAGATAATACCGGGCTTATGTGCACCTGTAAATTTAATCAACAAATTATTTCTGATTAAATCATGAATCCAGGGATTTCATCATCCTCTGGTTCAGGTTGTGCTCTGCATCGCTTAGGTTGCTGCAGGCAATTCCCGCTACCTCATCAGCGCTTAATATCCTGCCTTCTTTGTCCACAACCTTTACGCTGCCCTTAACAGGCTTGGTGTGCCAGTTTTTGGCGTGCCTGAATTCATCGACTTCCTTCCACAGGTAGGGCACAGGCAGAAAGCCTGCAGCAAAGATCCTATAGAAGCCTTCAGCGCTGTAAGGATCCTTAACATATTTCTCTATGGCTGAAATAATCTTCCGGGCAGACTGATAGAGTTCAGCTTCCCTTACCTTTACATCCTCATTTTTGCTCATGTCTTCAATTCTGCCCTGTCTTCTCAGTTCCCTGTATTTCTGCAGGGAATACTGGGTTATCTGTATGCTTTCGTTTATAACATCCGGTGTTGCCAGATGTGAAGCTTCAGAGTAGCTTACCACATGGATAATGGGCGGGCTGGCTTCATTGTGAGGATCTATATCATCCATCAAAGCAGTAACTGCCGCCAGCTGGATTCTGGCTTCATACAAGTCGGGCTTGAAATAATCCAGGCCTGCCCTGGGCTGGAGCAGCACCCTGAAGCTATTGTCCTCCAGTTCCTTCATGAGCCTCAAAAGAGCCCTGGACTTGGCCAGGTCCTGAATTCCCCAGGTCAGGCGGGGGGTGTTCAGCATGTTTTGGAGTATAAAGGTTTTTATGCCCAGTTTTTTAGCCAGCTTGGCCGACAGGTATGCAGCTACAATATATGTTACATCATCAGCGCCCCTGAAGGCAAAATGGTGGGATACATTGGCTTCAAAGGGTTTATTGGTGGAAGCTATATACCTGATGGTTTCCACATGCTGCTTCAAATTGGTGTATACATCATACGGTCCCCGCTCGTCTATCCTGTTGAACCACCAGAACGACAGGGCATGCCAGCATATGTTGATGGTTTCTTCATGCATTCTGGCAAGCCAGGGTATATTTTTGGTTCCGGCATAGGTCCGGACCAGCAGAGGCCTGGAAGCTTCCCAGATCATCCTGTATTCGTCGGGAGAGTTTATGGGCACCCCGCCCCCGTTGGTTTTGCCTTCCCAGTCTTCACCGAAATTGGACTGGGTAAGCTGGGAGCTGCCGATGGAGAGAATATCCAGGTAATTGGCCTTGGCCAGCTCCTGGGCCCAGGATATAAACTCATTCACCGATTCGATGCGGCTTAAGGATGAATAATAAGGGCCTACATGGGCTCTCATCAAGGGGTGGAAGTTGCCGGCAAGATTGGCATCCAGCCTTTTTACCACGGTATCCTCCCTGGTGCCGTATTCCTTGTAGTTGGACCTGTCCAGGGGTTTGTATTTCAAATAATCCTGGGAGTCTATGATTTCCTTGCCAAACTGCAGAAGGAATTCATCGTGCCTGCTGCCTTCATAGATGTCGCCGGGAATTCTGCTCTCCGGGACCCCCATTTTAAGCAGGGTTTCACGGGCCGATTCGCCTCCCATAAAGGTTTTAACCAGGCCGTCAAATTCCTTTTCAATCTGTTCGCAAGCCTTGGGCAGGCCTGCAAAGAAGATGTATTCAATCTGCCCGCCCTGGAATTTCAAAAGCCTTTCTTTTTTAAGCTCCTCCATAAGGTAGCCTACCATATTGACTGCATCTTCCTGATCCAGCCGGTAGCTGAGCCCCAGGCGGTTTATGTTTTTTTTCCTGATCCAGTCTACAACAAGCCTGCGCCTTACTTCATGTTTATAATCATTCATAGCCTCCGCTACGGAATCATCTGCAAACAAAACATCATAACCGCATTCACGAAGCAGCTCCGCTGCCGAGTTAATGCCCAGAGTATGAGCATCCAATGCGGGTTTAATCAAGCCGTATCTTAAGTTGTTTATGCTCACTTACTCGTAGCTCCTTCCTAATACTGCCTTCAATTCTTCCTTGGATACATTGTCCAAAAACTCCAGGTTGCGGCCGGTTTCTCTAAAATCTATACCCATAAGTTTGGAGGCCAAATCAATAACTAGGGAAGTGTATTCCATATTAATGCCCATTTTAAGTCCTACCGCTTCCAGGGGCACCAGCCCGCAGGGGATGTCTTCCAGAATGTACCTGTGGTTCAAAGAGCCTGGTGCATCTATGGTTTCATAGGAGGGGTTGTTTTGAATACAGTCATAAATGCTGTCCCCTTCGATATGATAGGTTCTGTGGAACCATTCTATGGTGGTTTCAACCCTGCAGCCCAGCTCCTCCGATACAGCCACTCTTTCCGCATCCAGGTTTTCTATGAACTTGCTTATGGTGGGAGTTATGCCGTCATAATAGTATTTATAAATGCTTTTGGTACTTTCAGTCCAGCCGGCATTCAGTAAAAGAGGGGCACAATGAAGCACCATGCCTACATTGCCGATGGAAGTCTGAATCATGGATTTGGCAGGTTTGAAAAAGCCCCTGATGCATTCCGGCAGGTAATCAATTATGTTATCGGTATCCAGCGAGGATATAAGCACTGCATCCTTTAAGGCAAGTATATTAACCGTATCCGGGGCTGTTTTCCTGCATGTGTATATAATAGTCTGAGTTTCAGCCACGATCTGATCATATTCACTGTTGTATTGTTTATATATGCTTTTAAATTCCAATGCGCCGAATGTTCTGCCCGGATTTAAAATAATCACTGACTGCTTCCTGATATTCTTGCCGACCAGTTCGGCCAAATCCCTGTGTGAATTGGCCGGGGTGGTAATAAGGATTATATCCGGATCTTCCAGAGCAACACGTATATCATTGGTTACAGCATGAATTGGTATCTCGCCGCTGATAACTCCTTTGCAATGTATAAGCCGGGTTTCCAGCAGCTTTGAAATGGTGGAACTGGATCTGTTCCATAGTGTGACCTTATTGCCTTCCTTGCTCAGATGTGCTGCCATAGCAATACCGGAATTTCCTGCACCAATAACAGTTACATTCATCTTTACACTCCCGTAAAATTTATTTTTATAATAATCCTTAGTATTAGCCAAGCCCTTTTATTTTAACCAGATATGAGTCTTTCTTCAACTCTAAGAATATTTTTGTATAAATTGCAGCAAATTTATAGTAAAATTTACAGCGGTTTGAATATTTTATAACATATATTGTAATACATATATTGTAGTATGCTTGTTTAACTTTGGCAATACAATTTTTACCGGCCGTCAGCTGCCGGCTTTAACAGATAATCTGAATAAGAAAAGGCAGGTTTTGCTTCACCTGCCTCTTACATGCTCACAACCTTGTAACCTTCATCTATGTATTTTTTCATCCCTGCATGGCCCGACATATCATCCAGCAAGGCCAGCCCTGAATCTTTGTTTTGATCATATACTCCCAAAACCTTTGAGCATGCCATGCATACCCCTGCTATCAGCCCTGCATCCTTGGCCTTTTTATACAGCGGGTTTTTCTCTTCTTCAAACTGAGAAACCAGCTTTACAGAAGCGCCTTCAAAAATAATTCTCACTTCCCCGCCAGATGAGTGTATATCCAAAGCATTCAGCAAGATGTGCTGGAAGCACATTTTCTCTCCTGTCATCCCATAAAACAAAACCTTATTCATTCCCACGCCCTCCTTTATAACTAAATTATACTTTAACTGTAAAAAAATATCAATTATGCTGCCGTCTAATGCAGCGCCTCGTCCTCAGGATGGATGGGATCATGGTGGATGATCAGATGAATGCCGTCATGCTCCAGAAATGACTTTTCTATTTTATCTATTATGGCATGAATGGCCATAATATCCTCATTGCTGGGCATTTCCACATGTACGCTGACATAGCGGCGATTCGGGCCGTAATCATGCACGATGATATCGTGAATTCCCAAGACATGTTCATAGGAAAGTATCTTTTCAGCAATATACTCTACCAGTTCGCTGGAAGGGGCTTCTCCAAGCAAGGGGCTTAAAGTTTCCTTTATCAGGCTGATGCCGTTGTATATAATAAAGGCTGCAACACCCAGGCCCGCCCATCCGTCCAGGTTAAATCCTGCAAAGCGGGATATAAGGGCGCTTATAAGCACTGCCCCTGTTGCCAGGGTATCGTTCCGGTTGTCGGCCGAAACAGCTTTTAGGGCGGTTGAACCTATACGGCTGCCCAGGCTGCGGTAAAAGCCTGCCATCCAGAGCTTCAGCAAAATGGACAGAATAAGGATTATGAAAATAACCGGGCCCAAAGCTACGGGCTCCGGCTTCAGGATTCTTTTAATCCCGTTTTTGCCCAGCTCTATGCCCACTGCCAGCACCAATATGGCTGCTGCAAAGCCGGCAATATATTCATATCGCCCATGGCCGAAGGGATGCTCCTTATCGGCTTTCTTTTCAGCAATTTTGAAGCCGGCCAGTGTTATAATGGACCCGGAAGCATCCATCAGGTTGTTCAGCCCATCGGCAACTACAGCCAGGCTGCCGGATAAAAGGCCGGTTATTACCTTAGCCGCCACCAGCAGGAGATTCAATATTATCCCGGTCCAGCCGGCAAAACGCCCCACGGAACTTCTTACCTTGGGTTTGTTTATGTTCTTATAATCTTTAATAAATGTTTTCAGCAGCCACTTAGTTATTCCAAACACCTGTCCTTATCATGTTTTAACCACTGTTATAAGTGGTACAGTTATTTATCTATTATAACTTAAAGTGTATCATTTTGCCTCAAAAAATGATACATTATAAGGATAAGAAAGGAGGAAAAATTCGTGTCTGACCTGTATACCAAGGAAGAAATAAGCCGGCTTGCCGAAAAAGCCCTTCTGGAACTGCTGGAGGCTGCCAGGCTGGAAGAAGGAGAGATACTGGTGGTCGGATGTTCTACCAGCGAGGTACAGAAGAAGACCATCGGCAGCGCTTCCAATGAAGCCATCGGAGAATGGATTTTTGAGAGCCTGCAGAAAATACTGAAACCCCGGGGCATATTCCTTGCAGCCCAGTGCTGCGAGCATCTTAACCGTGCGCTGGTTATAGAAGCTGCTGCTGCAAAGAAATATGGCTATCCCAGGGTTAATGCTGTTCCACACCTGCATGCAGGCGGCAGTTTCGCCACAGCAGCCTATGCCGGATTTGAAGAACCTTACCTTGTAGAAAGCATTCAGGCTGCAGCCGGCATGGATATAGGAGACACCCTCATCGGCATGCATTTAAGGCCGGTGGCCGTACCGGTACGAATCAGTTTTGATCATATCGGAGGCGCTCACTTGACCCTGGCCAGAACCAGGCCTAAATACATCGGCGGTGAAAGGGCTCTTTATGATCCGAATATGAAATAACCTTTAAATAGGTTTACCAGCCTATCCCATAGTGTTTCACGGGTGGATTCCGCCTCTTCCGATCCGGTTTCCTCCCCTTTTTCTATTCCTTCACACCTTATTATAAACTGAACCAGATCCACTTTCTCATTTTTTGGAGAAGTAAAGGATACAAGCTCAAAATCATTCCCAGCGTACTCTTTCATTAAGCTGTCCATTTCCTTTTCAATTCTTTCCGGTATATGCGCTGTTTCATCCTTAAGTTTCTGTGTTCCTTCATGCAGCCGGGCAGCGCCCTCCTGCAGCTCTCCTACTCCGTCATCCAGACTGGAAATTCCGCTGTGGAATTCATCATAGCCTGCAGCCAGCCGGTCAACCCCGGCCATGTAGCCGGTAAGTCCTTTATGAAATTCCTCATAGTTTTCGGCCAGCTGTGTCAGGCCTTCCATAAGCTGCTTAAGCTGCCGGGTCATATCCATTTGGGTAAGGGCTTCATCCATTTTATCTGAAATATCCTGTAAGGCTGAGGAAATTTCATCTATGTTTTCCGAAACCTGTTCAAGGGAGGGCTCCACTTCATCAAATGCCTCTCTGACGTAGTTATATGTGCCCTTNNATGCCTGCCTTATATGAAGCAACCAGTTCGTCAAGCACGGAAAGCTGGCCTGGATCATTGGACATAACCAGCATGTAAAGGGCTCCGATCTGGTCCTCGTTTAACATGGTATCAGGCAGTTCATTTATAGCTTCAGCCAATGCGCCGTGAGCCAGTGCAAAGCCTTCCTTCAGCTCAGTCAGCCCGCCTGAAATCTGATCCAGACCGTCAGCCAGCTGCTTTAATACCTTGGGCAGCCGGGCCAGCCGGCTTAAGTCCATTTGATCAGAAGGGCTGTCAAGCGAGGATGAAACCTGTGCCAGGGCGCTGTTTATCTGGCTCGAGGCCTGCAGTAAGCCTTTGGAATTGCCGCCAAGCTGTGCAAGGCCGTTTTTGATGTCGGATGACCCGTTTTCAAGGGATTCTGCGCCGTCTTTCAGCTGGTCTATGCCGCTTTTAAGTTTACCTATGCCGTCATTCAATCTGACAATTCCATCGGTCAGCTGGTCAAACTCGTCAAGCATGCCGTCGGTTTCCGGCAGGTCTACGTTCATGGAAAAGGGCATGCCGGCAATTTCAATGCATTCCATGGCAAAATCTTCTACGCTGGCGCTTAAACTAAAATCTGCATCCTTGCCGGGAAGTA
>LFTC01000073.1 GCA_001512915.1 Clostridiales bacterium DTU083
GCTGAACTGGAAAACCGGCTGAAAGCTTTAGAAAAGGAAGTAGAGGAAAGCAAGGCTGAAATCGCGGGCTATTCAAATGACCGCAACAGCTTAAAATTTCTTTACGACTGGCTGGCTTTGGAGTATGAAAGGCTTAAAACAGAAGCCTATCTGGTTGAATCCAGGCGTGTGCTGATAATTTCCGGATTTGTGCCTGAAAGAGAAGTTAACAGAGTGGTCAAGGAACTAAAAGATAATTTCATAGTACACCTTGAAGTTGAGGATCCTGGTCCGGAGGAACAGGTTCCGGTACTGCTGGAAAATAACAAGTTTGCCGAACCGATGGAAGGCGTGCTTGCATCATTCAGTTATCCTGGGAAGGGAGAAATTGATCCTTCAGCCATTATGTCGTTTTTTTATTACATACTGTTTGGCCTTATGTTGTCTGACGCAGCTTATGGGCTTATTATGGCTGTTGGCTGCGGGATTTGCCTTTGGAGATTTCCCAAAATGGAAAACAGCATGAGAAAAACTNNTGCGCATGTTCTTTTTTTGCGGATTGTCAACTGTTTTCTGGGGTGCTTTGTTCGGCAGCTGGTTTGGAGATGCTGTAACGGTAATATCAACTACCTTTTTCAACAAACCGCTTTCTATTAATCCGATATGGTTTGAACCTATGAAGGATCCAATGCGTATGCTTGTTTTCTCTATGGTAGTAGGCATAATTCACTTATTTGCAGGTCTTGCTGCAAATAT
>LFTC01000064.1 GCA_001512915.1 Clostridiales bacterium DTU083
ACCAATCACAGCGGCAGCGGAAGAATGATAGAAATAACCAGCTATTTCGAAGTTGTGCTGTACCCCCATGCTGCAGATTTGGCACATCCTGCTTTTGCAAACCTTTTTGTACACACTGAGTATATATCCGAAACAAATGTAATATTGGCAAATCGCAGGCCGAAAAGTAGTGATGACAAGTCATTATGGTTGTTTCATACCTTAATCACTGATGGTGAAGCAGTTGGAAGCATACAATATGAAACAGACCGATCAAAGTTTATTGGACGTAACAGAAACCTTAGAAACCCCCAGGTGATGGATCCTGAGTTTCCTTTGTCCAACACGTCGGGGGCAGTCTTGGATCCAATTGTAAGCATGCGAATACGATTATTTATTCCGGCAGGTGAAACAGTAAATGTTACATATATAACCGGTGTAACAGAAACAAGGGAGTCGGCCTTGTTATTGGCCAGAGAGAATCAGAACAGCAATATGCCCCAACGTGCCAAGGAATTGGCATGGACACATTCTCAAGTTGAATTAAGGTACTTGAAGTTAACTGCAGGCCAGGCCAGTCTTTTTCAGACTATGGCCTCTCAAATCTTGTATGCTCAGCCTCCGGAGGACTGGAAGCAATTTGTGGTCGAAAAGAATAGGAAAGGCCAGACTGCACTTTGGGCATATGGCATATCGGGAGATTTGCCTATAGTGGTTTTGAAAGTCAGCAAAATGGAACATTTGGAAATGGCCAAACAAATGCTTACAGCCCATGAGTTCTTTAAGTTAAAAGGGCTGGCAATTGATTTGATCCTGTTAAATGAGTTCGGAAGCAGTTATGAACAGCCGGTACAGGAAAGACTGCAGGAAATGGTCTCTGTAAGCCATGCCAGGGAATTGATCGACAGACCGGGAGGAGTATATATAAGGCAAAGTGCAAATATTCCCAAAGATGATCTGAATCTCCTGCTGGTAACTGCAAGGCTGGTAATAGATGCTGAAAAAGGCTGTATTGCTGATCAATTGCATATAGATGATAAGACATATAAAGCCCCTGAGCTGGTTGCAACCGAAATTGATTATCAGTGTGATGATATACAGATGATAGAACCTCCTGAGAATTTGATATATCAAAACCATTTGGGTGGCTTTTTGCAGGACGGCAGGGAATACATTATCTATCTGAAAAATGGGCACAGTACTCCATTGCCTTGGAGCAATATTATTGCCAATAAAGATTTTGGATTCTTAGTTACTGAGTCCGGTTCGGGTTATACTTGGTGCAAAAACAGCCGGGAAAACAAGCTGACTCCATGGTCCAATGACCCGGTATGCGACCCTGCGGGAGAAGCCCTGTATATACGTGATGACTTAACCGGAGAGTACTGGACTGTTACAGCATTGCCAGTAAAAAGAAATATGGCGTATTTGATCCGCCACGGTCAAGGATATTCTGTATTTCAAAACATATACTGCGGCATTAAAGCCGAACAAACAGTGTTTGCAGCCGCTACTGATCCAATTAAGATTGTAAAAGTATATTTGGAGAACTGCACCAATCAACCCAGAGAATTATCACTGTTTTTTTATGCAGAGTGGGTCCTGGGCGTAAACAGAGAAGAAACTGCCCGCTTTATTGTTACCAGCTTCGATAGCAGCAGTAATTGCATTTTGGCATATAATCGTTATAATGAAGAGTTTGCTGAAAGAACAGCTTTTTTGTCCAGCAATATGCCAATCAATTCCTATACTTCATTAAAAAGCGAGTTTTTGGGCAGAAATGGTTCTATGGAGGAGCCGCAGGCAATGAAATTAAAGTATTTTTCAAACCGAACCGGCGTGCAGCATGATCCTTGCTCTGCAATTCAAGTTCAGCTTAATATGACACCGGGGGAGAACAAGGTAATATTGTTCCTGCTGGGGCAGGGAGAAAGCCTGGAACATGCAAGACAGCTTGTTAAAACGTATAATTCAATTGAGCAGGCTGAACTTGAATTAAATGAAGTAAAAAGGTTATGGGAAGAAAAGCTGGGTGTTATAGAAGTATTTACCCCTGATAAGTCCATGGATTTTATGCTGAACAGGTGGCTGATCTATCAGACATACGCCTGCCGCATGCTTGCAAGAACAGGCTTTTACCAAGCCGGAGGAGCGTTTGGTTTCAGAGACCAGTTGCAAGATGTAATGGCTTTGGCATATTGTGAGCCTGGAATAATGAGGCAGCAGATTCTCATGGCCGCAGCTCATCAATTCCTGGAGGGCGATGTGCAACACTGGTGGCATCCACCCTATAGAGGTGTGCGAACACGCATTACAGACGACTTATTGTTCCTTCCATTTGTTACAGCGGATTATATTGAGAAAACAGGTGACTGGAGCATACTGGACGAAGTGGTAAGCTTTCTTGAAGAGAAACCTTTGAATCCCGATGAACATGACAGGTATTCAATTCCGAAAGTAACTGAAGATAAGACTAGCATCTATGACCATTGCATACGTGCTATTGAAAGGGCTATGAGATTCGGAAACCATGGACTGCCGTTGATGGGCGGGGGAGACTGGAACGATGGCATGGATAAGGTTGGTACTAAGGGTAAAGGTGAAAGTGTATGGCTGGGATGGTTTCTATATGCAGTTTTGAATCGCTTTATACCTGTTTGCGAAGCCAAAGATGATATGGAAAGGGTGAAACGCTATAAAACTTCTGCAGATGAATTACTGCATTCTATTGAACAACATGCATGGGATGGGGGATGGTACCGCCGTGCCTACTTTGATGACGGCACACCTCTTGGTTCGGAAGAAAACGAAGAATGCCGGATAGATTCCATATCCCAGTCTTGGGCTGTCATATCCGGTGGAGGCAGATCAGAGAGAGTAAAGGCTGCAATGCGTGCTGTAAATCACTATCTGGTAGATGAAGAGGCCGGATTAATCAAGCTGCTTTCTCCTCCTTTTGATAAGTCTGAACTGGAGCCGGGTTACATAAAAGGATATCTTCCCGGAGTAAGGGAGAACGGGGGACAGTATACGCATGCTGCTGTCTGGACGATAATGGCTTTTGCGCGATTGGGCGAAGGAAATCAGGCTCATAAACTATATCATTTGATAAATCCTGTCAATCACACTAAGTCCTATTTGGATGTAACAACTTATAAAGGGGAACCTTATGTGATGGCGGCTGATGTCTATACAGTACAGCCTCACATCGGCCGCAGCGGATGGACATGGTATACCGGTTCTGCCGGCTGGATGTATCAGGTTGGCCTGGGTGAAATCCTTGGATTTAAGAAAAAAGGAAGCAAACTTATAATCGATCCCTGTATTCCGGAGGATTGGCCTGGATTTCAAATAATATATAAGTCAGGAGATACTCAGTATAATATTGAAGTCAAGAATCCTCAAAAAGTGCAGCACGGTGTAAAAAGCATAACCTTGGACGGACAATTGTTAAATGAATTATTTGTACCTTTAATAGATGATGGAAAACTACATCACATAGTAGTTACAATGGGAACCGGGCAATAATGCTCGGTTTTTTCTTGATTTTGCATGAGAATAAAGCGGGAAGGATAAACATAGTTTTAATCAGGAATCAGAAATGGGGGGATTACAAGTGAGGTATATTTATATTTCCAGGAAGTGGCTTATAGTATTGTGGATAATACTGGGCATAATATTATTTTTATTTTTCCGCGCCGGTATGGAAAATGCCGATATGACGGCTGCATTTTCTACTCCTGTTGCAAAAAAGGTAATAGTAATAGATCCAGGTCATGGGGGATTTGATTCAGGTGCAGTAAGCCCCTCTGGCATCAGAGAAGATGAGCTAAACTTAAAAGTGGCTTTAAAGCTTAAGCACTATCTTGCAGGACATAAAGCAAATGTTATTCTGACAAGAGAAACTAACGACAGTTTAGCTTCAAGCAAATCGGAAGATATGCGCAAACGGGTTGAGATAATAAGAAAAAGCAATCCGGACATAGTAATCAGCATACATATGAATAAATTTTCTCAAAGCAAATATTTTGGCGCACAAACTTTCTACATGGCTGGAAGCGAGGAGGGCAAGAGACTGGCTCATTGTATACAAAACAAGCTGCTGGAAAATCTGATAGAGGGAAATCGGAGGCAAATCAAGGCAGCTAAAAATCTGCTGATTCTGAAGGCAGATAAGGCACCATCTGTAATTGTAGAGTGTGGCTTTCTTTCAAATCCTGAAGAGGAGTCACTCCTGATAACCGATGAATATCAGGAAAAAATTGCATGGTCCATTTTTTGCGGAATTATAGATTACTTTGCTAATGAAGAAGCTTTGCATTGGGATAGTATTGAAACAACGGAATTTATATAGACTATCAGTTTTATACAGCTCCTTTTCTATTAAAAGACTAAAAAAATGTACAATTTGGATTATAATTTATGAGAGTATGATATAATTTTATTAAGTAGGACAGGCCTCTATAATGCAACCTATCCAAAGGCAACGAAAAATGACAAAAAATTCGGAAATATGTAAGTGATGTCTTTTTACTGCCTGGCATTTGTTATATAATGTATATATTCAACTAGCTAAGAGGGGCGTGTTAGCATGTGGGATGGGCTCTCCAGATTAATTTCTTATATTGATCCTTATATTCAATTTCCCTGGGTCATCCGGCATGTTATTGATATTTCAATAGTTGCATTTGTTCTTTATAAGCTTTTGCTGCTAATTCGCGAAACCCGTGCGGAGCAGGTACTTAAAGGCTTGGCTATACTGCTTTTTGCAACAAAGCTCAGTGAAGTTCTGCAGTTTAATACTATTTATTGGATACTTAAAAACACCGCTACGGTTGGCGTAATTGCTTTACTCATTGTATTTCAGCCTGAACTGCGCAGAGCGTTGGAACAAATAGGCCGGGGTCAGCTTTTCGACAGACTTTTTCTGCGGGATGATATGGATCCTTCCATACTAATAAATGAAGTGGTGCGATCAGTGCAGAATTTGGCCAGGATGAAGGTAGGAGCTTTAATTGTAATTGAACGAAAAACAGGAATAAACGAAATTATTGAAACCGGGGTTAAAATTGACGGTGAGCTGTCCAGTGCATTGCTGGAAAACATCTTTGTGGTAAACACGCCTCTGCACGACGGAGCTGTAGTTATACGCGGAGATCGTATTGCTGCAGCAGGATGTTTTCTGCCTCTGACAGAGAACAATAACATCAGCAAACAGCTGGGAACCAGGCATAGAGCCGCCATTGGCATAACCGAGGTATCCGATGCAATAGCCATAGTAGTGTCGGAGGAAACCGGAGTTATTTCCATTGCAGATAATGGCAAACTGACTCGTTATCTGGATGCAAAGGCCTTGAAAGAGATACTAAAGAAGGTATACATCAGGGAAAAGGAACCCCGTTCCTTCATTCCTAAAAAATGGAGGTCTAGGAATGAGCAGTAGATTTTTGACAAGCAATTTATCCTTAAAAATCATATCAGTGATTGCAGCTATCATTCTCTGGTTGTATGCTGTAAGTGAATTAAATCCAGAAACGACAAAAACCATAAATGATATCCCTGTGGAAATCATAAATATGGATGCTTTAAATGAAAAGAACCTGACTTTGGCTGAGGACCCTGCAAGCAGTATTTCTATACGTATCCGAGGTTTGGTAAATGACATAAGAAAAGTCAACACTTCAAATATAAAAGCTATTTTGGATTTAGGCGAAATAGATTGGACAGGCACCAACACGGTGCCGCTTAATGTGGAGGGGTTGCTCCCTCGGGAAGTAAAGCTTGATAAGATTCCTGAAATTCCGGTAACAATTAACAGAATCACAAGTAAATTAGTACCGGTTGTTGTAGAGTTAACCGGTAAAAGTGAGGACGGCTACTATGTACATGAGCCTATAGTGGAACCCCGCCAAATAACCATATATGGTGCAGAATCATTAGTAGACAGCGTTGTTCAGGGTGTGGTTCATATAAATCTTGATAAAGATGTAAGCACAATTGAACAATCCCTTATGATTAAGCTGGTAGATGGAGAGGGGAACATAATAGAATCAAAATATCTTAATATGAAACAAAGCTCTGCATTGGTAACAATACCCATTTACCCGCTTAAAACAGTGGATGTGAGGGCCAATATAATAGGTGAGCCGGCTGAAGGCTTTGTAATAGATAAAATATCTGTTAATCCGCCCCAGGTATCAGTTAATGGTTTTGCCAGCATTATTGAAAGACTGTCTTACCTGACAACAGAAGCAATAGACATACAAGGCGCTGTAGGCAATATTGAGAAAAAGGTTGACATTGTACTGGATAACGGGATTTATCTTGTACCAGGGCAGCCTTCCAGTGTAAATATAATCGTTAATATCAGCGAGACTACAATTGAAACAACTCTGACATTGGATCAGGTGGAATTACAAAATGTTCCGGAAGGTTATGAGGCTGAATTAGACAATCCTCCCATAACTGTCCAGTTAAGAGGGCCATATACAAAAGTTAATACGCTTAATCCTCAAAACTTATCCCCTGCAGTTGACCTGTCTGAACTTATCACGGAAGATGGAGTTTTAGAGCCGGGTCAATATGAATTGCCTCTAAAAATTAATGTGCCTGATCAGATAGAGCTTGTTCAAATATCCCATGAAAGAGTTAAAGTAAATGTCAGCTCTGTTGATTCTTCCATTAATACAGGCGAACTAGCTGAATAAGATTTTGGACAATACTCCTTTTGTAAAATAATTCAGCCTCTGCATCCAGAGGCTGAATATAGTTTAAATTCACTTGTCGGCTTTTTCAAACTATGCTATACTTCATATTGTTAAGCGTCTGTAGCTCAGTGGATAGAGCGTTCGACTCCGACTCGAAAGGTCGCAGGTTCGACTCCTGTCAGACGCACCAGAACCCTGCAGTATTAATGCATGCAGGGTTTTTTATTTTTTCTATTAGTATTCTCCGGCAACTTTCCCACAGAATATATTAAATTTAATTAAATATTTGTTTATAATTCTTGTATGTGTATTTAATAGGAAAGGATTTGTAGTATAATATTTAATAATCTCTTAGAGACAGCATAAAAACTGGATTTCAGGATAAGCGAGGTAATTTGGTGTACGACAAACAGTATGAAATATTGGCCTTGACATTACGTTATTGGTTTTTACTGCTGATATTATACATTTTTGCAAAATGTGTTGTAAGAACACTGAAGGATGTATTTTCAGATTCACCTTCGGAACGTTCTACAGGCAATATACCTTTTGTTTTAGCATTATTCTCCCTTTCTTCCTTTGGCCTGCTGGCCATGCAGGATTCTCAGAACTTTAACAAAGAAACTGCACTTTTAGGGATCATTATATCAGCCGGAGTATTATTTCAGTTTTATTTGATATATTTTCTGTTTCCGGGAATTGATGAAATATTGCTGTTGATGGTAAACACCCTTTCGATTGTGGGTTTTGTTATGCTTCAAAGATTAACCCCGGAATTGGCTTTACGACAGGTAGAATGGTTTGCAGCAGGTTGTATAATTCTGATGATTATTCTCCTGTTCTTTCCCCGTGTTAAAGGCTTGAAAATTATTTCTTATCCTATGATGGCATTAGGTCCGCTGATATTATTCCTGGTAGCCTTCATAGGTGAAGAGTCGGGAGGGGCTACAAGCCGTCTGCCAGTTGGGCAATTTTTCATACAGCCTGCTGAACTGGTGAAAGTAATCTATGTATTGGTGCTGGCTGATTCATTGAAGAATGAGAAAACGATACGTGAAAAAGGTCTGCTTTTTTTATTTGTAGCTGCGTCTGTTTTGGGAGTTGTATTGCAAAAAGATTTAGGCGGCGCTTTGCATTATTTTCTGGTTTTCTTGTTTGTTTATCAGATCAGTACAAACGACTGGATTCTGACCGGGTTTGCTTCAGGGGCTGGTGTTTTGGCCTCTATAATAGCCTATAAAATTTTTCCTCATGTGCGTATCAGGGTGGAAGCATGGAAAAATCCATGGTCCGACATAGAGGGACGGGGCTGGCAGGTAGCTCAATCGCTTATGGCCATGGGCAGCGGCGGTTTGGTCGGCTTGGGTCTTGGCCTGGGCAGTCCTTATATTATACCGGCTTCCCGGACAGATTTTATTTTTGCAGCAATATGCGAAGAATTTGGTATTCTGGTCGGAGGTATGGTAATTGGCTTTTATGCTCTGATTATTATTCGAAGCATGCACAAGGCAAGTATGGCACATAACCCTGAGGATATGCTGCTGGCATGCGGAAGCGCCGTATCATTAGCCGTCCAGGCTTTTATTATAATAGGCGGTGTGGTGAAAATGATCCCGCTCACAGGGATAACTCTGCCTTTTGTAAGCTATGGAGGCAGCTCAATGGTAGCCAGTTTTGCCCTGTTAGGGTTGATTCAAAGTGTATCAATAAAGAATTACAGGCATGCCATAGAGATGGAGAACCAGGCAGACAGCGAAGAATATAGCAGGGAAGATGAAGATATTGAAGTAACACTGGATGAAGAAGAATTCTACATGGAAGGGGCAGAGGAATGAAGCATCTGAAGCGCAATATACGCGGTGCATCAATGGTTTTGCTGAGCCTCTTCATGCTGTTGACAGCATATTTCTATTATAATTTATTTTTATACAGCGACAGGTGGTTTTCTAATCCAAATAACGCCAGGGTCAGAGTGGATATGGATAACCCCCATATTATACCCGGCAGCATTATGGACCGAAATCAGACCGTACTTGTGGAAACTAAGTCTTTTGCTGAAAAAAACGGTTCCATAACTTATTACCGCCATTACAATAAGGATAGTAAATATGCGGCTCATGTAATCGGATCCAGGCAATACGGCATAGGAGCGGAAGTGCTTTATATAAAGTATTTATTAGGGTATGACAACAATCTTTTTGAACGTATTTACCAAAAGGCTTTTTTGGATCAGGAACAAGGCAACAATGTTATTCTTACTATTGACATGCAATTACAAAAATATATAGTTGACGCCATGGGCAATGAAAAAGGCAGTGTAGTACTTATGCATCCTCAAACCGGAGAGATACTGGCCATGGCCAGCCAGCCGACATTTGACCCTTCCATAATTCATGAAGAACCAGCTGAAGGGAGTCTGTTGAACAAGGCGGCACAAGGGCTTTATCCTCCCGGCTCCATTATGAAAGTTATTACTGCCGCTGCTGCTTTGGAAAATATAGAAGGAATAAGCGCCTATAGTATAAATTGCAAAGGTGTAACCGAAGTTGACGGTGTAGTGATTTCCTGTTATGGCGGTGAAGCTCACGGGAATGTGGACTTCACTCGTGCTATGGAAGTTTCATGTAATGCATATTTTGCTGAAATTGTTCAGAAAATAGGCTGGAAGCAGTTTAAGAAGACTGCAGAGGCATTTGGCTTCAACAAGGATTATATATTCCCGGATATCAAAACAACCAAAAGCCATCTGCCTGTAAGCCGCAATACCGAAAAAGAAGAATTATTGTGGTCTGCTGTAGGCCAGGGTAAAGTGCTTGCCAGTCCGCTGCACATGGCTCTGGTAGCCTCTTCCATCGCAAATGGCGGAACAATGCTTGAGCCAAAATTGATTTATGGCATTCAGTCCAGAACCGGAAAAATACATCTCCAGCAAAGCAGGAAGATAGCTGAGCCTATTTCTTCCGAGGCTGCTGAAATATTGACAAACACATTGATCGGAGTTGTGGAAAACGGCACCGGCCGTCAGGCGCGGTCTGTTGGCATGCTGATTGCTGGAAAAACAGGAACGGCAGAGGTCGGAGCAGATAAAAAACCCCATGCCTGGTTTATAGGCTTTGCACCGGCTGATAATCCTACATTGGCTATAGCAGTAATTTTGGAAAACTCAGGAACCGGAGGCAGCAAGGCTGCGCCCTTGGCTGCCAGGATACTGAGAGAAGCGTCAAAACTGGGTTATTAAATTATTTATACGGAAGAGAAGCTGAAAAGCTTCTCTTTTATACTAATTGCTAAAGTGAGCAAGTTTATATAAAATAGGTTTGAACGGAAAATGTTAAGAAGTCAGACTGAGAGGTGTATAATTTTGAGCACCAATATGGATACAAAGTTGAAAAATCTACCGGATCAGCCCGGTGTGTATATAATGAAAGATAATAAAGGGCGTATTATATATATTGGAAAGGCAGTATCACTGAAAAACCGGGTAAGGCAATACTTTAGATCCACAGGACACACCGGCAAAGTCGGGGCAATGGTAGCAAACGTTGCTGATTTTGAATATATATTAACCGATAGTGAAGTGGAAGCTCTGATTCTTGAATCCAATTTAATTAAAAAACATCGTCCTAAATACAATATTTTATTTAAAGATGACAAACACTATCCATTTATTAAAGTAACTACCGGAGAGGAGTTTCCCCGCATTTTAATGACTCGTCGGATAAAAAAAGATAATAATCGTTATTTTGGTCCATATACCAGTGCTAAAGCAGTCAGGGAGACCATAGAAGTTATAAAGAGGCTTTTTCCTGTACGTACATGCAATAGAAAAATAAAAGAAGGCCAGAAACCGGATAGACCCTGCTTAAACTATTATATAGGCCAGTGCTGGGGCCCTTGCCTGGGAAATATTAAAAAACAGGATTACCAGAGAATGATAGAGGAAGTATGTCGTTTCTTGGAAGGAAAGCAGGAGGATGTGCTGAAAGATCTTCAAAAACAAATGCAGGAAGCAGCCGACAATTTGCAATTTGAAAAAGCAGCTTCTTTACGTGATAAGATTCAGGCAATAGAGAAGATCTTAGAGAATCAGAAGATAATGTCAACTTCCATGGTAGATCAAGATATTCTGGCATTTTACCAGGAAGAAGATAAAACGTCTGTTCAAATTTTCTTTGTCCGCAGCGGCAAGTTAATATCTGCAGAACGTTATATTTTGGATGATACAGCCGATGAAGATTGCAAAGAGATTATAAATTCGTACCTGAAGCAGTTTTACGGTAATTCTGCTTTTATCCCCAAGGAAATTCTAATACAGGAAAATGTAGATGATCGTGAAGCTATTGAACAATGGTTATCCGAAAGGAAAGGCAACAGGGTTTACATCCGGGTTCCCAGAAGAGGAGAAAAGTTCAAATTAGTGCAGATGGCTTTAAAAAATGCAAAGGAATATTTACAAACCTATAACAGTAAGGCAGAACGTGAGTTTGCAAGAACCAGGGGAGCTGCAATGGAACTGCAGCAGGCCTTGAATTTAGCAGTATTTCCTTCCCGTATGGAAGCTTTCGATATCTCTAATATACAAGGAGCCCAGTCCGTAGCTTCCATGGTGGTGTTTGAAAATGGAAAACCCGCCAAAAAAGAGTATAGAAGATTCAGGATTAAGACTGTAGAGGGCCAGGATGATTTTGCCAGCATGGCAGAAATCATTGAAAGACGGTTCAGAAAGGGTTTGGAAGAAAGAAAAAGACTTAACGAAGAAGGCAAAGACTATTCCCAAGGAAAGTTTGCCAAATTTCCGGATTTAATAATAATAGATGGTGGTAAAGGCCAGCTGGGCGCCGCTTTGTCATCTATGAGAAAACTGGGTGTCGATAATATACCGGTTTTTGGTTTGGCAGAAAAGAATGATGAGATTTATTCCAGGGGTGAGAAGGAACCAATCAGGCTGCCCAGCAACTCAAATGCTTTACATCTTTTGCAAAGGATACGGGATGAAGCCCATCGTTTTGCCCTCACTTATCATCGCAGTTTGCGTACCAAAAACAGTTTACATTCCGTTTTGTTGGATATACCCGGCATTGGCCCGAAAAGAATGAAACAATTGTTAAAAGTATTTGGTTCGGTGAGCGGGATTAGAAAAGCAAGTGTTGAACAGCTTGCAAAAGTGGAAGGTATGAATAAAAAGGTTGCAGAAGAGTTGAAACAATACCTGGGTTAATCCTTGATATATATGCTGGACAAATATTGTATTTTGCATATATACTAAATTAATATTGAGGGGGGAAGAACTATGAAAAAATTGTATTTATCCGACACGGATAAGAAAATCTGCGGGGTCTGCGGTGGTATCGCAGAGTATTTTGACATCGATTCTACACTGGTAAGACTGGCCTGGGTAGTTTTATCCTTAATGTCTGTTGGCGGGGGTATAATAGTTTATATAGCCGCTGCTTTAATCGTTCCAAAAAAACCTGTAAGTTCTTAGAAGAGGTGAAACATTGAAGTACAAACTAATAGCTGTTGATCTTGATGACTCACTTTTGGGAAGTGATTTGGAGATAAGCCAGGAGAATAAAAGAGCCCTGTTTACAGCCCGCGAAAAAGGAGTGCTGATTACTGTAGCTACCGGCAGGATGCTGGATTCAGCACTTCCTTACATTAAAGAATTGAATATAGATATTCCCGTTATAACATATCAAGGAGCCTATATAAAAGATACTCAGACTGGGGAAACCTTGGTGCGTAAGCCCGTTCCCAGGGAATTAGCTGCCGGCATATTGGAAGAGTGTAAAAAGCTAAATCTTCATGTCCAATTCTACAATGAGAATAGTTATTTTTTTGAAAAGGATAATGAATTCAGCAGGTTTTATCAAAGAATGACAGGAATTCAGGGAAAAGAAACCGAGAATTTGCTTCAATTGTTAGAAAGGGAAGAACCAATAAAACTGCTGGTGATTGATAATCAGGATAGAATTAGGGAAATGTTTGCCTATTTCAAGGAATTATTTGGCAGGAATCTTCAGATATCCTTTTCCCGACCGGAATATTTGGAATTTACAAATGCAGAAGCCACAAAAGGCAATGCACTGGCTGTTCTCGGGCAAATGCTTGATATTTCCAGAGAAGAGATAATAGCCATAGGCGACAGCCATAATGACATATCCATGATAGAATATGCCGGTTTAGGAATTGCTATGGGCAATGCCATCGACGAGTTGAAACATCATGCTGATTATGTAACCAAAGGGAACGATGAAAATGGTGTTGCTGAGGCTGTTGAGAGGTTTATATTGAAAAAGGAGTGAATTAGCAATGGGCAGTATTTCAATCGAAGATATGTTGCGGGAATTGGACTTAGAAGTAGTGTATAAGGGAAAATCATTATCCATAGATATTGAAACCAGCGACATAAATCGGCCTGGATTACAATTTGCAGGTTTTTTTGATTATTTTGCAGCTGAGCGCGTACAGGTAATTGGCAAGGTGGAAATGACTTATTTGGACAGTATGGACCCTGAAATACGCAGCCAGCGGCTGGATCGATTCTTTGGTTCAGGAATACCCTGCGTCCTGATATCAAGAGATATGGAAGTACCGCCATATCTGATTGAATCAGCCAAAAAATTCGGTTGCCCTATTATTCGGTCAAGAAAAGCAACAACCAATGTCATCCATAGGCTGATTAATTATTTAGATTCGGCCTTAGCTCCAAGAATAACACGGCATGGCGTTTTGGTGGATGTTTATGGCGAAGGGGTGCTGCTGATGGGCGAAAGCGGCATCGGAAAGAGTGAAACTGCGCTGGAATTGATAAAACGCGGCCACAGATTGGTGGCAGATGATGCAGTAGAAATTAAGAAGGTGGCGGAAAATCGCCTGATTGGCGTTGCACCTGAGTTGATAAAACATTATATGGAGATCAGGGGCATTGGCATTATAGATATAAAAGCCATGTATGGCATTGGGGCTGTAATTAATAACAAGGCCATCGACATGGTTATATATCTGGAATTTTGGGATGACAACAAAGAGTATGACAGGCTCGGCTTGACGGAAGAATTCATGGAAATTCTAGGTGTAAAACTGCCTAAGGTGGTTATACCGGTCCGTCCTGGAAGAAATCTGGCGATTATTGTTGAGGTTGCAGTCAGAAATTGGAGACTTAAAAAAATGGGATACAATGCTGCACAGGAACTGGACAGCCGATTGAATTCCTTGATCAATCAGAACTCTGAAGAAAATATTTAAGATATTCTGTCATGTCATGCTTTATATAGATATAAACATAAATTAAGCAAGTGAGTTTATAAGGTTAATGCCTTTCTTAATTTAAGCAGCAAACTGCTGCTCAGTATTTTTTTGACGGGAAAATGATAAAATAAGAAATATTGACGCATGATATATGTTTAAACTACAAAAATATTATATAGGAGTATGTTCTTATGAATCTTGAGAAGGCATATAAGGCATTATCGGAATACTTTCAGCCGGATCAGCTGCTGCAAAATGAGAGTATGAAAAAACATACCTCCTTTCGCATAGGAGGTCCGGCAGATTTAATGATAATACCGTCAGAGATAGAACAGATAAGATTGGCATACAAAGTATTAAGGGATAATAATGTGCCTGTAATGGTGATGGGAAATGGCACAAACCTGTTGGTAAGGGATAAGGGAATCAGAGGTGCTGTAATAAAGATAGCCAATCGCTTTAATCGTGCGGAAGTTAAGGGCGAGACAATTCTTGCCCAGGCGGGAATTCTTCTGTCTGCTTTGTCTAATCTTGCATTGAAACACAGCCTGAAAGGCCTGGAATTTGCCAGCGGAATACCTGGAACGCTAGGAGGCGCTGTTACCATGAATGCCGGAGCATATGGGGGCGAAATGAAAGATGTTATTGAATGGGTATCCGTTATGGATTTGGACGAAGACGGAAGAATAATTACTCTTGGAAGGAATGAGCTGGGCTTAGGATATCGTACAAGCATTATTCAAGAATCTAACATGATTGTTCTTGAAGTATTTATGCAGCTGGAAAAAGGCCGTTATGAGGAATCCAAAGCATTAATCCAGGAGCTGACTAAACGAAGGCAGGAAAAACAGCCCTTAAGCTATCCCAGTGCAGGAAGCGCATTTAAAAGACCTGTGGGCTATTATGCCGGAAAATTAATACAGGATGCCGGACTCAAAGGAATGAGGGTAGGAGATGCTCAAATTTCCGAAAAGCATTCGGGTTTTATAATCAATCTGGGAAATGCTACTGCTTGTGATGTCATTCAACTGATTGAAAAAGCAAAGACAAGGGTAAAAGAGCATACTGGGGTAGAGCTGATTCCTGAAGTTAGAATAATTGGTGAAGACTAATCTTCATTCAGGAGGACTCGTTTTGTACAAACTTATTGCTGATTACCACACTCATACTATTTACAGCCACGGAGAGGGTACTATACTTGAAAATGTGGAAGCGGCAAGAAAAAAAGGGTTGAAGAAGATTGCTATTGCCGATCATGGTTTTAATCACATAGGAATTGGTATGAAAATCTCAGATATAGTCAGAATCAGAAAAGAGATTAAAAAGATTAACGAAACTTTTACTGATATAGAAGTGTTATTGGGTATCGAGGCTAATTTGATAAGCTTGACCGGTGAAATTGATATTCCTGAAAAAATTCTTTCCGAGTTTGACATTATACTTATGGGCTTTCACAAGGCAGTTAAACCAGCTTCGTTAAGGGATGCGTGGAACCTATTTATAAAAAATGGCTTGGACAAGCTGGGGCTGGTAAACAGTGAAACCATGAGACAGATAAATACAATGGCTTTGATCCGTGCTATTGAGAAATATCCTATTAAAATCCTGACTCATCCAGGGGCTAAAATAGATATAGATACCAGGATGCTGGCGAAAAAAGCAGCTGAGTTAGGCGTGGCTTTGGAAATCAACGCCAGCCATGGATTTATGACAGAAGAATATGTTAGAATAGCCCTGGAGGAAGGGGCTGTGTTTGCAATAAACAGCGATGCCCATTCACCAGATCAGGTTGGAGATTTTCAAAGAGGATTACAGATTGCAAAAAATGCCGGAGTGCCTCCGAGCAGAATTATCAATACAGAAGCAGCTGCTGGGCTGCATTAATCTGAGGAGCGGTTATACGATGCGCTTTATTATAGTTACTGGTCTGTCCGGAGCAGGAAAAACACTTGCAATTCGTTGCCTGGAAGACCTGGGTTTTTTCTGCATAGACAACCTGCCGCCTAAACTTATGCCTAAGTTTGCTGAACTGTGTTATCAAACCGATGGAAAAATAGACAAGATTGCCGTAGTAGTCGATATACGCGGCGGCGGTTTTTTTGATGATTTGTTTGAATGTTTGCAAATTATGCGGGATTCAGGCTACACATACGAGATTCTATATCTTGAAGCCTCGGATGAGGTATTGGTAAGAAGGTATAAGGAAACCCGGAGAATTCATCCTTTGGTTAAGGGCGGGGAAGGAAGGATTATCGAAGGAATACGCATGGAAAGACAAAGGCTGGAGCAAATACGTAAGACTGCAACCAATATAATTGACACAAGCAACCTTCAGCCTAAGCAGCTAAAGGATATTATCGGCAAACTGGTTTCCGAAGAAGGAAGTCAGCCAAAACTAATAATTTCAGTAATATCATTTGGATTTAAGCACGGAATACTGTTGGATGCTGATATCGTATTTGATGTTAGATTTCTGCCTAATCCCTTTTATATAGAGGAGTTAAAAGATCATACCGGCAAAGAACCGGTTGTAAAAGAGTATCTTTTTATGTTTCCAGAAACTCAAATATTCTTATCTAAGCTGGAGGACATGCTGGAGTTCCTGATTCCATATTATATCAGAGAAGGGAAAAGCCAGTTGGTGATCGGAATAGGGTGTACAGGCGGCATTCATCGCTCGGTCACTATAGCTGATGCTGCAGCTGAGATACTTCGTAAGCGGGGCTATCATGTGATACAGGAGCATCGCGATATCAAGGAAGTGTGATGGCCAAGTGATAAATGGGGGTGACGCTTTGTCCTTTTCATCTAAGGCTAAGAATGAAATTTGCAGAATTGAGCTAAGAAAATCATGTTGTAAATTGGCAGAATTAACTGCCCTTATTCAATCCAGTGGAATAATCCAGATTACTGGAAAAAGCAGAGTGCGTTTGAAGGTCAGCACTGAAAATGCTTCCATAGCACGCCGGATTTTTATGCTGATCAAGGATTTGTATCAGATATCCCCTGAAGTTTTAGTGAGGAAAAATCGCAGGCTTCGAAAAAACAACAGTTACATGCTGCTTGTAACCGATCCTGATGACGCACTAAATATACTGGAGAGTACGCATATTCTGACGTATGATAAAGAAGGAAAGATAAGGGTAAATCTGGGAAGCATCAATCAGGGGATTGTTCAGAGAAAATGCTGCAAAAAAGCATATTTGAGAGGTGCTTTTTTAGGCGGAGGTTCGGTCAGTGATCCGGAAAAAGCATACCATTTGGAATTCATAGCCAACAACAAACAATATGCAGATAGTTTATGCCGGCTTATCAGGGAGTTTGACCTGCATGCAAAAACCATTCCGCGGAAAAATGTATATGTTGTTTACCTTAAAGAAGGAGAACATATAGTCAATCTTCTCAGCTTAATAGGTGCTCATACTGCTCTGCTTAATTTTGAAAACATACGTATTTATAAGGATATAAGAAATAATATAAACCGAATAGTCAATTGTGAAACTGCCAACTTAAGCAAAACTATTAATGCAGCTGTACGGCAAATTGAAAATATAGAATACATTAGGGATAATATAGGTTTCAGCAAGCTGGCTCCCCCATTAAGACAGGTGGCAGAATTAAGACTTGTGCATCCAGATGCAAGCTTAAGGGAGCTGGGAGAAATGTTGACTCCTAAAGTAGGCAAGTCGGGTGTGAATCATCGCCTGAGAAAATTGGATAAAATAGCTGAGGATCATCGAAACAGCCGAAAACTCTAAGGAAAAGTTGAAGCATCCAATGAAAAAAATGGTAGAAAACCGAAGATGCTTATGTTATATTAAGATATAAACCAGTGATATGTTATAAGTATTTGGAGGGCGGTTTTGTGAATAAAGATTTTCAGGAAACCATGAAATTCAGGTTGGAAAAGGAACCTTCAATAACTCCTAAAGAGATATTTGAGAAGGTATACCTGGCATTAAAGGAAAAAGGATATGATCCTATTAACCAATTAGTTGGCTATTTCATCTCCGGAGATCCAACATACATTACCAGCCATAATAATGCCAGGGCGCTGATAAGGCGATTGGAGCGAGATGAGCTGCTTGAGGAATTGGTTAGGTTTTATTTGGAAAACAATGATTTAGGGTAATTAAACATGGAATTATACGAACTTGGAAATACAGGCATAAGAGTTTCACCTATATGTTTTGGATCACTTACAATCGGCCCTCTTCAAAGAAATTTACCTTTGAAAGAAGGTTACCAGGTATTAAGGCGAGCCATAGATTTAGGGGTAAATTTCATTGACACAGCTGATTTATATCAAACTTATCCCTATATCAGGGAAGTACTAAAGGACAAGCCTGATCTGGTTGTTTCCACCAAGTCTTACGCCTATGATAATAAAACAGCTGAAGAATCATTAATCAGGGCGTTAAGAGGAACAGGGAGAGATTATATCGATATATTCTTACTCCACGAACAGGAAGGCCCCCTCACTTTGAAAGGACATGAGGAGGCTCTTAACTTTTTTATACGGCAAAAAGAGAAGGGGATAATCAGAGCAGTAGGTATCTCCACCCATCATATAGCAGCTGTTACAGCCTCAGCAGATATGGAATGCATTGATGTTATCCATCCTATACTTAATTTTCAAGGTTTGGGAATCGTTGACGGCGGCCGTGAACAAATGGAGCAAGCAGTTTATAATGCATGGCAGGCAGGAAAAGGCATTTATCTTATGAAATGCCTAGGAGGCGGTCACCTGCTGAAACATTATGAAGAGGCGATGAACTATATAAAAGGTTTTCCATATAAGCATTCAGTTGCAATGGGAATGCAGCGTGTTGAAGAAGTTGAAGCCAATGTTGAATTTTATGTAAGGGGAACTATTAACAAAACATTAAAGAGCAAGTTAAATCAATATAAGAGGGAGCTTATAATCGAGTCTTATTGTCAGGGCTGCGGCCGATGCATAAACAGATGCCCCCAAAAAGCCTTGTTTTTACACAATAAAAAGGCATATGTGAACAAAAATAAATGTGTTCTGTGTGGTTATTGCGGAGCAGAATGCAAGGAATTGGCAATAAAAATTATATAGTAAAAACCTGCTTAAGGGAGGAAAACAGTATTTGAGAATTTTATCCATGGATGTAGGCGATAAGAGAATCGGAATGGCAATCAGCGATGCTCTGGGATGGACTGCTCAGGGAATTGATACCCTGGTAAGGCGTGACAATAAGCATGACTTTGAATATATTCAGGAAATACTGGACCGGTACCAGCCTGAAAAGATTGTTATCGGGCTTCCTAAGAACATGAACGGCAGCATAGGGCCTCAAGGAGAAAAAGTAAAAGCTTTTGCTGACATACTTAAAGATTACTATAATGGTGAAATTGTGTTCTGGGATGAACGCCTTACAACAGTGTCAGCCCATAAAGTATTGATTGAAGCTGATATGAGCAGGAAAAAGCGAAAGCAGAAGGTTGATCAGATGGCAGCTGTATTTATTCTGCAATCCTATTTGGATTACATTAACCAAAAATAAGGAGGACTATTAAAATGGATCAGAACATGAACATCATTGAACTGATTGACGAGAATAACCAGGTTGTTTCTTTTGAACATATAATGACTTTAGACTATAAGGATAAAGAATATATAGTACTTGCACCAATTGACCAGGAATCTGATCCGGATGAAAACGAAATTGTAATACTTCGAGTAGAACAGGATGAAAACGGAGATGATTATTACACCGGAATTGAAGATAAGTCAGAACTGGAAGAAATTTTTGCTGCAGTAAATGAAGTATACGAGCATGGATTTAATTAAGTATTGATTCCATAAAATAGGTGTGTTATACTACTAAACGGAATTACACACCTTGTTTGTTTCTCGGGTGCCTGTTGTTAAAAACAGGGTATTCGAAACAAGGGAGGTAAAACTCGAGGAGGTGAAAGATATGGCTGTTGTAACAATGAAGCAGCTGCTGGAAGCAGGCGTGCATTTTGGGCATCAGACCCGCAGATGGAATCCTAAAATGGCTCCTTACATCTTTACGGATCGTAACGGCATATACATCATTGATTTACAGAAAACCGTAAAGAAAATGGAGGAGGCCTATAATTTCGTCCGCGATCTGTCCGCAGCCAACGAAAGTATCTTAATGATAGGCACTAAAAAGCAAGCGCAGGAATCTATTGAAGCTGAAGCAAAACGCTGCGGTGCTTATTATGTTACTCATCGTTGGCTTGGAGGCATGCTTACCAATTTCAAAACCATCCGCCAGCGCATAGATCGCTTGAATGAGCTGGAGGAAATGGAAACAAGTGGTGCCTTTGATGTGCTGCCCAAGAAAGAAGTAATCAAACTTCGGCTGGAAAAAGAGAAGCTGGAAAAAAACTTGGGCGGAATTCGTGAAATGAAAAAGCTTCCAGGTGCTATTTTTGTGGTCGATCCCAGAAAGGAACGCATTGCTATTGCAGAAGCCAGGAAGCTGGGTATTCCGATAATTGCCATTGTGGATACCAATTGCGATCCTGATGAGGTTGATTATGTTATCCCCGGCAATGACGATGCAATACGTGCAATCAAATTGTTTGCATCAAAAATCGCTGATGCAGTTCTGGAAGGCCGTCAAGGCGAACAGATCAGTGAAGAATAATTGGAGTAATAAAAGGGGGGAAGAACAGGGGAGGCAACACTCCTATTCTTCCCTTTTTATGATTAATTAGAAAAGAGACAGAGTCATTGTTTTTATGTAGAAAAGGAGGAATAAGTTCATGATCTCTGCATCCATGGTAAAAGAATTAAGACAAATGACCGGTGCCGGCATGATGGATTGCAAACGAGCATTGCAGGAAACTAACGGTGATATGGATAAAGCAGTGGAGCTTTTAAGAGAAAAAGGTCTTGCTGCAGCTGCAAAAAAGGCTGGAAGAATTGCAGCAGAGGGAATTGTAGATTCCTATATTCATATGGGCGGCAAGATTGGTGTGCTGGTTGAAGTCAATTGTGAAACGGATTTCGTAGCAAAAACAGATGAATTCAAGGCCTTTGTCAGGGATATAGCAATGCATATTGCAGCTGCAAATCCTCAATATTTGTCAAAGGAAGATGTTCCGGAAGATGTGATAGCTAAAGAGAAAGAAATTCTGAAAGCACAGGCTTTAAATGAAGGAAAGCCGGAGAAAATTGCAGAAAAGATTGTTGAAGGCCGGATAGAGAAATACTTTAAGGAAGTATGCCTGCTTGAACAACCATTCGTTAAGGATCCGGATAAAAGCATTCAGGATTATGTGAATGAGCAGATAGCCACCATAGGTGAAAAAATCAGCATTCGACGTTTTGTTCGCTATCAGATGGGCGAAGGCTTAGAAAAGAGACAGGATAATTTTGCAGAAGAAGTTATGAGTCAGATGAAGGGTTAAAAAAATAAAGGGGAACACTTTTTGTGTTTCTCTTTTTTTGAAAAGAAGGAGATCTCAATATGTGCGTAGAAAATAACAACAAACCACTATACAATAGAGTTATACTGAAGTTAAGCGGTGAAGCTTTGGCTGGGAAAAAAGGTCATGGATTTGATTATGATATCCTGAATCAAATTGCTGATGATATAATTGAAATTAGTAATCTGAATGTACAGGTTGCCATTGTAGTAGGCGGAGGAAATATTTGGAGAGGGCGAAGCGGTGTCGGCATGGACCGTAGTACTGCTGATTATATGGGCATGCTGGCCACAGTAATTAACGCTCTTGCACTCCAGGATGCTTTGGAAAACAAAGGAATGCAGACCAGGGTGCAGACCGCTATTGAGATGCGGCAGATTGCTGAACCGTACATTCGCAGAAGAGCTATCCGCCATCTGGAAAAAGGCCGAATAGTTATATTTGCCGGAGGAACCGGAAATCCATTCTTTTCAACAGATACTACAGCTGCTCTTCGGGCTGCCGAAATAGAGGCGGAAATCATTCTGCTTGCAAAAAACATAGATGCAGTTTATGATGATGATCCAAAGAAAAATCCCGAGGCCAAGAAGCTGGATAAGATCAGCTACATCGAAGTAATAAATAAGGGTCTGGGTGTTATGGATACAACTGCTATTACATTATGTATGGAAAACAGGATTCCTATACAAGTATTTGGCTTGGAGAAACGTAACAATATCAAAGCGGCTGTACTTGGGAAAAGTATTGGAACGATCATAAAGGAGGAATGAACCATGAATGAAGTGTTCAAAGAAGCAAGAACAAAAATGGGAAAGACATTGCAAGTTCTGAAATCAGATCTTGCCAGCATTCGTGCCGGCCGGGCAAATCCCCATATTCTTGACAAAATAATGGTGGATTATTACGGCACACCTACCCCTGTCAACCAGGTAGGCAACATATCCTCGCCTGAGCCCAGGCTATTGGTAATTTCTCCTTGGGAGCCCAGTATGATCCCGGTAATAGAAAAAGAAATCATGAAATCTGATATCGGCATTACTCCTACCAATGACGGCAAGGTTATCAGGCTTGTGTTTCCTGAGCTGACAGAAGAAAGAAGAAAAGAATTAGTTAAACTGGTTAACAAATATGGAGAGGAATCTAAGATAGCTATCCGTTCTATCAGACGGGACGCTAATGATACATTGAAAAAAATGAGAAAAGCAAATGAAATAACTGAAGATGAACAAAGAATCGGCGAGAATGAAATACAATCCATAACTGATGAACACATCAAGCAAATAGATGAGATAGTAAAAGAAAAGGAAAAGGAGATTATGGAGTTCTGATGCCGAAGAACTTTATAGGTATGATTCCGGATGAAGCTTTAAAAATAATACAAACTAATTACCCGAGTGTATCATGCAGTATACGCACTTATTTACCTCCCAAGTATAAAATGGATAGGAACTCCAATGTTACTTTCCGCATTGTAAGGCAGAAACAAACAGGAGATAATCAGCTTGAATTTATTATTTCTCCATTTATACATAATGAATGAGAAAAGCAGCGTTCAGGCTGCTTTTTCAAATAATATGAAACATGCTCTTTTAAACTTTTTTAAGGACGTGTGTTATGAGCTGGAAGAAATTCTTCAATTTCAAAAAAGAAAAAACAGAAGCGGAGCTTCTAAAAGCAGTAACTGCAAGGCCGATTCCTGAGCACATAGCTATTATTATGGATGGGAACGGGCGTTGGGCAACTGCACGCAACCTGCCCAGAACTGCCGGCCACAGGCAGGGAGTTGAGGTTCTGCGCGAAATAATTGAAACTGCTGTAAAATTGAAAATAGCTCATCTCACCCTCTATGCATTTTCGACCGAAAACTGGAAAAGGCCGGAATCTGAAGTGAGAGCCCTCATGTCATTAATGGTTGAATTTCTTCAAAAAGAAATCAAAACCCTTCATGAAAACAATATAAGGATAAATATGTTAGGAGAAATACAAGGCCTGCCTTATGATGCCGCTCAAGAAATTAAGAAAAGCATGGAACTGACTAAAAATAATACAGGTCTTCAGGTGAATATTGCCATAAATTATGGCAGCCGTGCTGAAATTATCAGAGCGGTGAAAAAAATTGCCCAGGATATTGCTCAGAACAGGCTATCGCCTGATGAAATAAGCGAAGACCTGTTCACCCAATACCTGGAGACAAAGGGAATTCCAGATCCTGACCTTATGATACGCACTGGGGGAGAATTCAGACTGAGCAATTTTCTTTTATATCAATCTGCATATACGGAACTATTATTTACAGATAAAAGGTTATTATGGCCGGATTTTAGCAGCCGCAAGTTTCTCAAAGCAATTCTTGAATACCAGAACAGGGTGCGCAGATTTGGAGGAATTGATGAACAAGAAGGTGTTTAGGTGTTAAATGTGAGAGTATTATCAGCGGTAATAGCGATTATAGCCTTAATATTGATTTTCTGGATTGGCGGTTTCTTAATTGATTTAGTTTTGATAATAATAGCATTGATTGGAACCAGAGAAGTATATAATGCATTTGTGAATAGAGGAATGCATCCGAGCAAGTTGGCAGGATATACAGCTGTAATATTGTTTTATGTGCAGAATCTTTTGGCTAATGGCAAATATGATTTCTTATATATCCTAATTGCTACACTGCTTATTCTGTCAATGAGTATTTGGAAATCACCAGCAGATTTTGCAAATGTAGCGGTTACTATGCTGGGTATATTTTATCCGGGTATTCTTCTTGGTGTGGTTCAACTTATGAAAGAAGCCGCTATAGTGCATCCTTATTATTTAATATACTTATCTCTTACCGCAGCTTATGCCACAGATACTTTTGCTTTCTTTGTTGGAAGCGCCCTGGGAAAGAAAAAGCTATGCCCTGATATCAGCCCAAATAAGACCGTTGAAGGCAGCATTGGCGGGCTGGCAGGCGGAATATTTGCGGTTATATTGCTTGGAATCGCGTTAAATTGGGTATACAATATAAATGTAAACTTGATTCATTATGCATTTATTGGATTGTTAGGAGGGATCTTCTCGCAACTAGGAGATTTGACAGCATCATCAATTAAGCGTTATTGTGATATAAAGGATTTTGGCAGGATAATACCTGGACATGGCGGCATAATGGATAGAATTGACAGCTTGCTGTTTGTGCTGCCTGTCGTATATCTATATTCCCAGCTGTTCTTGAGTTGACAGAAAGGTGAGTATTATTGAAAAAAATTGCTATACTGGGTTCAACCGGCTCTATTGGAACACAGGCTCTTGAGATTTTGAGCCGTTATCCTCAATATGAGTTTATAGCATTGTCGGCAAACAATAACATTGATATATTAGAAAAGCAGGCATTAAAATACCGGCCCGCAAAAGTCGCTGTGGTAAATCAGCAAAAAGCAGATGTTTTAAGGCAAAGGCTGCCGGATGAAATATCGGTGATGTCTGGCAAAGAATCTCTGGCGGAATTAGCTGCTTTGCCAGAAATAGATATAGTATTGGTATCAGTAGTTGGAATATCCGGGCTGGAAGCAACTTTGGCAGCACTGAAAGCAGGAAAAGTCGTAGCTTTGGCTAACAAGGAGACTTTGGTTGCAGGCGGAGCAATAGTGATGGATGCAGCAAAGCGATATGGCGGAAAAATTTTGCCGGTAGACAGTGAACATTCTGCTATTTTTCAATGTTTGCAGGGCACCGAAGAAAAAAGTGAAATAAAAAAAATATTTTTAACTGCATCCGGAGGCCCCTTCCGAGGCTATACGTTAAATGAACTTGAAAAGGTAACTTTAGAGGATGCATTGAAGCATCCTCGTTGGGATATGGGCAGAAAGGTCACCATAGACAGTGCAACCCTTATGAATAAGGGCCTGGAAATTGTAGAGGCTAAATGGCTTTTTGATCTGGAATTGAATCAGATAGAAGTGCTGATACATCCTCAAAGCATTGTTCATTCTATGGTGCAATTTATTGATAACTCGGTGCTGGCTCAACTGGGAGCAACTGATATGAGGCTTCCCATACTTTATGCCTTCAGCTGGCCCAACAGATTCAAGGCTGATTTGCCGGAACTTGATTTTTTAAAGTTAGGAAGTCTGGATTTTGAAGAACCGGACACTGAAACGTTTCCATGCTTAAATTTGGCTTATGAAGCTTTGCGAATCGGCGGCACCATGCCAGCTGTGCTTAATGCTGCTAATGAAGTAGCTGTTGAAATGTTTCTTAAGGAATCCATACGTTTTATCGATATACCAGCCTTAGTGGAGAAGGCAATGGGGTATCATCGTGCTATATACAATCCGACTCTTGAAGATATACTCCTGGTGGATCAGGAAACCAGAGATCGAATAAAGAAGGATGAAGTCAAATGACAACTATTTTAGTGGCACTGTTGTTTTTCAGCGTTTTTATAATGATACATGAATTGGGTCATTTTTTAGCTGCCAGAGCAGTTGGAATCCATGCAGCGGAATTCTCAATAGGCATGGGTCCCCGGCTTATTAAAATTTCTGGCAAAGAAACTGAATATTCGCTTAGAGCTTTGCCGATTGGAGGATATGTCCGCTTTCTGGGTGAGGATGAATCCAGTAATGACCCCAAAGCCTTTAACAACGCTAAGGTATGGAAGCGGTTTTTGGTAATAGCAGCAGGTCCTGTGATGAATATGCTGCTTGCAGTGCTCCTATTAAGCATTCTGTTTATTTCATTCGGACTTCATGTATCCAATCAGCCTGTAATCGACAGCCTGATCTCAGGCTATCCGGCTGAACAGGCAGGGCTGCAGGAAGGGGACCGGATCGTAGGAATAGGAGATGAAGATCTAAGTGGTTTGGAAGATGCTGAAGCTGTGCTCCGCATACAGGAATTCATAAGTGAAAACGGCCCTAAACCTTTTACTATCACTGTACAACGCGGGAATCAAATTGTCAGTTATGACCTAATCCCTAGTTATAATTCTGAAAATGATATATGGCAGGTCGGTTTTTATTTTAAACCTAATATAAAAAGATTTGGCTTTTTTGAAGCAATTGGCACATCATTTGTTGAAGTATTCCGCATAACAGGACAAATGCTGGTTATGTTAAAAGATCTTATCTTTTCCGGACGGGGATTAGGGGATGTAATGGGCCCGATAGGCATTGTAAGCGAGATAGGCAGAGCTGCTCAAGCAGGAGTTCAGCGCTTATTGCAACTTGGAATTATTATTACTTTAAACCTGAGCATAATGAACTTGATACCTTTTCCGGCTCTGGATGGTGGACGGTTGCTGCTGCTGGCTGTTGAAGGACTTAGAGGAAAACCTATTGACAGGGAAAAAGAAGGATACTTTCACTTGGTAGGATTTGTATTGTTAATGATCTTAATGATTATTGTCACATATAAGGATATACTTAGAATATAACCAAAGATTAGATTCCGCCTGAAGCAGGGGTTGGATGCTGTTGAAAGTTTCCATAATTATTCCGGCTTTTAATGAGAGTAAGAATATTTCACAAGTTCTGGAACCGATTCAAAGTTTACGGGATGATTATGAAATTCTGGTTGTAAATGATGGCTCTGAAGATAATACGTCTGAAGTAGTTCGGTCATTTGACATAAGTATTATCGATTTGACTGAAAACCGAGGTAAAAGCTATGCCATGTGGACAGGCCTGAAACATACCAAAGGGCATATAGTTCTTTTTTTGGATGCGGATTTAATAGGATTAAAGCCTGTCCATATAGAGAATCTGGTTGCGCCTGTAGTTAAAGACATGGCCGATATGACTGTAGGCATCTTTTATTCCGGAAGGAACATAACCGATTTAGCACAGAAACTTATGCCTTTTTTATCAGGTCAGCGCTGTGTTAAAAGGGAAATTCTAGATAAGCTGGATAGTAAAGAATGGTTTTCCGGTTTTGGCATCGAAGTTGCCCTTACCAGATACGCTAAAGAACATAAATTGAGAATACAGGAAGTTCCTTTGTTCAATGTAACTCATTCTCTTAAGGAAGAAAAGATGGGTCTGACTAAAGGAATGAAAGCGCGTCTTAAAATGTATTGGGAAATAACAAAGGAAATTAAAAAAGTTTGACACAAGCATGTTACTGCATTTAGGGGGATAATGTAATGGCTAAACAGAAGTCTGATGATTCCCTTAAGTCTTGGTTTGATATAATTTATAAGGAGCCGAGTCTTAAGGGAATTAATTTGGATATAGAAAAAACTCTGGTATATAGAAAAAGCAGGAAATGGGAAATTTTTTTAAGTGCATCTCAATACATACCGCACCAAACAGTTATCAGTTTGCAAAAAAAGCTGCGTAATAAATTCTCTGATATTGACCAAATAAAGCTTAGATTTACATTTAAAATGAGTCTGGAAGCTATTAAAGATAATTTTGAGTTGATATGGAAAGATTTGCTGGAATTAATAAAAAAAGAAATACCTTCATCTACTTGGTTAACTTCGTGCAGCTGGAAATGGGAAGAGAATTCTTTGAAGATCAGAACAGACCTGCCTTCAACAATGGATTTGGCCGCTTACAGGGAAATCCCCGGTAGAATTGAGGAATGGTTTGGAGATGTTTTTGGTCAAAAAATAAGAGTTAATATAATAACGAACAATAATAACACAGCAGTTACAAAAGAATATTTTATAGAAAAAGATATGGAAGAGCAGAAACTAATTAAACAGGTTGCAGGGCAAACTGCCATGGCAAATCAAAGTCACAGAGATGAAAAAGAGCACAGGACTAACAAGGTTATTCTGGGACGAGCTGTAAAGGATGATCCTGAGCCTATTGATAACCTGCGTGAAGACAGCGGAAGGGTTTCTATAGAAGCATGCATTTTTGATATGGAGACCAGGCAGCTGCGAGGCGGAAAATACTTGATCTCAATGGATGTAACGGATTATACCAGTTCCATAACGGTTAAGGTTTTTGCTAGTCCCGATAAGTCAGAATCTATATTAAACAGTCTGAATATAGATCAATGGTATAGGATCCGGGGTGAATGCCAATATGATATATATCAAAAAGAAATTGTCCTTATAGCCACTGATATAAATGCCGTTGATTCAAAAACGCGAATGGATACATCACCTGATAAGAGAATTGAGCTCCATGCACACACCCATATGAGTGCTATGGATGGAGTTGTTTCAGCCAAGGCATTGGTGGAAAGAGCTGCCAAATGGGGGCATTCAGCTATTGCTATAACAGACCATGGGGTGGTTCAGGCATTTCCGGAAGCCTATCAGGCAGGAAAAAAATATGGAATAAAAGTAATATTTGGTATAGAAGCATATTTGATTAATGATTGCATTCCCATTATACAATACAGTCGAAGCTATAGTTTTGATGATGCTTATGTTGTGCTGGACATTGAAACCACTGGGTTGGATGCCGTAAATAATGAAATCATAGAAATTGGAGCAATAAAGATTCATAATAGAAAAATAATAGATTCCTTTAACAGTTTCGTTGCGCCAGTAAATTCTATACCTGCTCATATAACCAAATTAACAGGCATTACACAGGATATGGTTAAAGATGCACCTGCTATAAAAACCGTATTACCCGAATTTTTCGATTTCTGCGGTGATGCAGCGTTAGCTGCTCATAATGCTTCCTTTGATATTAATTTTATTTTACAAAAAGCTAAGCCTTTGGGCCTGGCTTTTCATCAACCTATTATTGATACCCTGGCTTTGTCCAGAGAAATGCTCCCGGAGCTTAAGCGGTATAAATTAAATCTGGTAGCAGAACATTTGGGTATTCCGCTGGATAACCATCACAGAGCAGTAGATGATGCAAAGGCAGCGGGTGAAATTATGCTTAAGCTTTTTGATATGTTGGAAAAGCAGGACGTATCCAATCTTGAAGACGTTAATGCTTTATTCCGCAATAGAAGAAACCTAAACGGGCTGCACAGCTACCACGCTATAATACTGGTCAAAAATTCCATTGGGCTGAAGAATTTATATAAACTGGTTTCAATGTCTCATTTGGAATACTATTATAGAAGGCCGAGAATTCCCAAGAGTTTGCTGGCTCAGTACAGGGAAGGCTTGATAATAGGCTCAGCATGCGAAGCGGGCGAACTCTATCAGGCTGTAATTAAAAACCAGCCTGATGATGAAATCGGTGCTATTGTAGATTTCTATGATTATTTGGAAATACAGCCTGCAGGCAACAATCAACATTTAATCCGTAATGGGCAAGTTTTGGATGAAGAAGGTTTAAGGGAAATAAACAGGCGCATTGTAGCACTGGGCGAAAAACATAATAAAAAAGTAGTAGCTGCTTGTGACGTCCACTTTTTAGATCCACAGGATGAATATTTTCGCCGCATACTGATGAGCGGGCAAAAATATGAGGATGCAGACATCCAGCCCCCATTATATTTCAGAACAACTGAAGAAATGCTGGAAGAATTCTCATATTTAGGCAGGGAAACAGCCCGCCGGGTAGTAATTGAAGCTCCTCGCAGCATAGCTGATGATATAGAAGATATCAAGCCTATTCCGGATAAACTATTTGCACCTGAAATTCCAGGCGCTGAAGAAGAAATCCGTTCTATGACAATGGAAAAGGCTTATTCCATATACGGGAAACCATTGCCTGATATAGTTAAAAAAAGGTTGGATAAGGAATTAAATTCAATCATTGGAAACGGCTATGCTGTATTATATTTAATTGCCCATAAGCTGGTAAAGAAATCCAACCAGGATGGATATTTGGTTGGCTCCAGAGGTTCTGTCGGCTCTTCTTTAGTTGCCACCATGACCGGTATTACGGAGGTAAATCCGTTGCCTCCCCACTACTACTGCAAAAAATGTAAAACTTCTGATTTTGATGTGGATTCAGAGAAGTATGGATGCGGCGCAGATCTCCCCGATAAAATATGTCCTAAATGCGGAGCCGAATATGAAAAAGACGGTTTCGACATACCTTTTGAAGTATTTTTGGGATTCAAGGGTGATAAGGTCCCGGATATTGATCTAAATTTTTCCGGTGAATATCAGCCTATAGCTCATAAATATACCGAAGAGCTGTTCGGGGAAGGTCATGTGTTTCGTGCAGGCACCATAGGAACTATTGCCGAAAAAACGGCCTATGGTTTTGTTAAGAAGTATCTTGAGAGCAAAGGTAAAGCTGTACCGAGTGCTGAGATAAAAAGGTTGGTAGCTGGATGCACTGGAGTCAAGAGGACAACAGGCCAGCATCCAGGAGGGATACTGGTAGTTCCAAAGAGCAGGGATATTCACGAATTTACCCCAATTCAGCATCCTGCAGACGACAAGGAATCGGGGGTTATTACTTCCCATTTTGATTTCCATTCAATACATGATACCCTGGTCAAATTGGATATATTAGGCCATGATGACCCGACGGTCATTCGTATGATGGAAGATATTACCGGAGTGGATGCCAGGAAAATCCCTCTGGGAGAAGACAATACCATGAAGCTTTTTTCAAGCACCGAACCATTAAATCTATCTCCGGAAGATATTAACAGCCAGGTAGGTACTTACGGGATACCGGAATTTGGCACCAAATTTGTCCGTCAAATGCTTATGGATACTAAACCGAACACTTTTGCTGAACTTATCCGCATAAGCGGTTTATCTCATGGTACAGATGTGTGGCTGAATAATGCCCAGGATCTTATCAGAAGCAATATTGCTACCTTGTCTGAAGTAATCTGTACCCGTGACGATATAATGATTTATTTAATAAACCGGGGTATGGATCCCACCATGGCATTCAGGATAATGGAAAGCGTTCGAAAAGGAAAAGGGCTGACGCCTGAAATGGAAGAAGCTATGATGACCCACTCGGTTCCTGAGTGGTATATTGAATCCTGTAAAAAGATAAAATACATGTTTCCAAAAGCTCATGCTGTTGCTTATGTAATTATGGCCTTCCGGATAGCATGGTTTAAGGTTTATTATCCTGAGGCCTTTTATGCTTCTTATTTTACCGTTCGAGCCGATGATTTTGACGCTGATTTGATCTTGAACGGACCTGATATGATTCGTAAGGCCATAGGTGATTTAGAAGGCAAGGGCAATAATTTGACTCCCAAGGAAAAAAATGTCCTGACCATATTGGAAGTTGCACTGGAAATGTATATGAGAAAGCTGAAGTTTGTACCTATTGATCTGTACAAATCCCATTCCCATCGTTTTCTTATTACTGAAGAGGGAATCCGGCCTCCGCTTAATGCTTTGCAGGGCGTGGGTATCAACGCAGCAAAAAATATTGTGGCGGCAAGAGAGCAGGGCGAGTTTATTTCCATTGAAGACTTAAGAGAGAGGGCAAAAATCACGAAAACTGCTATTGAATCCTTGCAGGAACACGGTGTATTGAAAAATCTGCCTGAAACCAGCCAAATTTCGTTATTCTCCCTTGCATTCCCTAATGATTGATGATATAATTCCTTATACATAAATAATTTGAAGCAGTTAGAGTGGGTCAGGCCCACTCTTTAATATTGTTATAGGTATTTTACTTTCGATTAAGAGCAGTTGTTCAGGACATAATAGATTTATATTGCGACTGTTTTGGAGGGAAGGATATTGTCTAGGCTTAAGATAGAAAAGCTTGTAGAAGAAATGCTGCAACCTATATTGGAAAAACTGAGGTTTGAGCTGGTGGATATCGAGTACAAGAAAGAAGGAGGTAATTGGTATTTACGAATTTACATAGATAAGCCTGGCGGCATTACAATTGATGATTGCCAAACTGTCAGCGAACAAATCGGTGACCTGTTGGATAAAGAAGATCCGATACCACATTCGTATTATCTTGAGGTTTCTTCACCCGGTCTCGATCGTGTTCTGAAAAAAGAATCGGATTTTGAAAGATATAAGGGATCTAAAGTTGATGTTTCACTGTATAAAGCAAAAGACGGCAGGAAAAAGTTTACGGGTGAGCTGCTTGGTTGGGAAGATGATAACCTTCTTATACGGGAACAGGATAATATCCTGTCGTTTTCACGAGATGAAGTTGCAGTGGTAAGATTGGCTGTAGAATTTTAAGCACAGCATGAGCAACAATCAAGGAGGAATTAATAGAATGTCCGGGGAGTTTTTAGAAGCTATAGAATCAATTTGCCGGGAAAAAGGTATAGATAAAGAAATATTATTAGAAGCCATTGAAGCAGCTTTGGTATCTGCATATAAAAAGAACTTTGGCTCAGCTCCTGGCAATGTAAAGGTAGGAATTAACCGTGACAACGGCGATGTCAAGGTTTATGTTCAGAAAAAGGTAGTAAAAGAAGTAAAAAATGAGCAGTTGGAAATTGAAGAATCCGAAGCCAAAAAAGTAGATCCAAAGATTCAGCTGGATGATATTGTTAACATAGAGGTTACCCCTAAAAATTTTGGAAGAATAGCAGCACAAAATGCCAAACAGGTGGTTGTGCAGCGCATCCGGGAAGCAGAACGGGGCCTGATCTACGAAAAATATATAGAAAAGGAAAATGAAATAGTTACAGGCTTGGTGCAGAGAGTCGAAAAAAGGAATGTTTACATCGATCTGGATAAAACTGAAGCCATTCTTCCGCCTAGTGAACAAATGCCTGGCGAAAACTATGAGGTAAATAACCGGCTTAAAGTGTATATCACAGAAGTTAAAAAAACCACAAAAGGGCCGTTGATTACCGTATCCCGAACTCATCCGGGACTGGTCAAGAGGCTTTTTGAGATGGAGGTTCCGGAGATCGCCAGAGGAGAGGTATTAATAAAAAATATTTCACGAGAAGCTGGATCCAGAACTAAGATATCGGTAGCTGCTCTGGAGGAAGAAATAGATCCGGTTGGTTCCTGTGTTGGATACAGAGGCACCCGGGTACAGCGAATTGTTGAAGAACTCAAGGGAGAAAAAATAGATATTATTAAGTGGAGTGAAGATCCGGTAGAGTATATCTCCAGCGCATTGAGCCCTGCTAAAGTAGTATCCGTATTATTGGATTCAGACGAGAAATCAGCAATGGTAATCGTTCCGGATGATCAATTATCCCTGGCTATAGGGAAAGAAGGCCAAAACGCCAGATTGGCGGCAAAACTAACCGGTTGGAAAATAGACATAAAAAGTCAGTCACAGGCAGAAATACTGCAGTTGGGCACCTTACAGCTAGATCAGGAAAAAGGTGATGCCTTTTGAAAAAAAGAAAGATACCTATGAGGATGTGTATAGGCTGCCGTGAAATGAAGCCGAAAAAAGAGCTGATCCGAATTGTCAGAAGTCCCGAAGGAGATATTGACATTGACTTTAAAGGTAAAGCTCCTGGAAGAGGCGCATATTTATGTTTTAGTCAGATGTGCATGAATAAGGCAGAAAAGAGCAAAATGCTGGAAAAGGCTTTTGGACAAAAAATAGATCAAGAGATTTATGAAAAATTAAGAATGAGATTGAATGAGGGTGAAATAAATTAAGGTAAAATTTTTATCTCTTCTTGGTTTATGTCAAAAGGCCGGCAAAATGTTATCAGGCGCTGTGCAGTGTGAAAGCGCCATTCGTTCAGGCAAGGCAGAACTTGTGATTTTGAGTGAAAAAGCATCGAAACCTACAATGGAAAAATATACTCGTCTTTGCAAAAACAAGGGTGTTGATTTTATAATAATCGGTTCCAAGAATGAGCTTGGCGCTGCAATAGGGAAAGGAAACAGAACGTTGCTGGCAGTAACTGACAAGGCATTTAAAGAGATGTTATTGAAGGAATATCAAGATATCCGGCACGGGGGTGACGATAATGGCAAAAATTAAAGTATTCAGCAAGACAAAAGAAATCAGCAAGAACGTTGAAGGGCTGACCGAAAAAATTGATGAGTTGAAAACTAATATGGATCAATATTTTCGTTTGCTGACTGAAGCAAGAGCGAAAACAGAAAGGAAAGCCCGCGAGCTGGAGGCAAAAAGAAGACAGGAAGAATTAGCAGCTGAGCAGATTCGAAGAGAGGAACAGCTGCAGGAAGAGAAAAAGAAACAGGAAGAGGAAAAACGGGAAAAAGAGCTGCAGCAACGGGAGCAGGAATCTAAGCAGAAAAAAGAAGAGGTTCATGAGGCAGCAACTGACAAGATTGGCGATATAAAAGAAAAAGGAAGCAAAGAACCAGAAACTTCCGTTCAGAAAAGACCAGTACAAACTGTCAGCCAAGCTCCAACGAAAAAAGTTCAGACTGAAGATGAGAAAGCAGCAAGAAAGAAAAGCGATGCCAGGGGCAGGAAAGAACGGAGAAAAGGAGATATAGTTGAAAAGTTCTTATCCCAGCCGCCTGTTGTCACCGATAAAGAGAAATTTGAAAGTGGAAAAAGTGCCGGCGGAAGATTTGCCGATCATAGCAGGGATAAAGGCCGCAAAAGCAAAAAAGACCTGTGGGAAGACAATATTGAACTCCTGAACAAGAAAAGCAAAAAACCGAAAAAGGCTAAAGAAATCAAGCAACCAACACCACCACCTGAAAGAAAAAAGGCAATTACTATGGGCGATTTTATTACAGTAAAAGAATTATCTGAAAAAATAGGAATTCAAGTGGCAGAGATAATTAAAAAATTAATGAGCATGGGTGTTCTGGCCACAATAAATCAGGAATTGGATTTTGAAACAGCATATTTGATTGCTTCTGAATTTAATGTTGAATTGGAGAGAAAGTCAGTTAAATCTTTCGAAGAACAGTTAGAAGAGTTTGATGTAGAAGATTCAGAAGAAGAATTGGTAAGCCGGCCGCCTGTGGTTACTGTTATGGGTCATGTAGACCATGGAAAAACATCCTTGTTGGATGCCATACGCAATGCCCATGTTACAGAGCAGGAAGCTGGTGGTATTACACAACATATAGGCGCTTATACCGTAACTATCAGAGATAAAGCCATCACTTTCATTGACACCCCCGGCCATGAAGCATTTACTTCCATGCGTGCCAGAGGTGCGCAGGTGACAGATATTGCTATTTTAGTTGTAGCCGCTGATGACGGCATAATGCCACAAACCATTGAGGCGATTAACCATGCTAAGGCAGCTGATGTGCCTATCATAGTTGCCATAAACAAAATTGATAAACCTCATGCTAATCCTGAAAGGGTAAAACAGGAACTGACTGAGCATGGATTAGTGGTTGAAGAATGGGGCGGCGACACCATTGCTGTGCCGGTTTCAGCCTTGAAAAAAGAAGGAATCTCCGATCTACTGGAAATGATCCTTCTTGTAGCAGAAATGCTGGACCTGAAAGCAAATCCCAACAGATTAGCCAAAGGTACTATTATTGAAGCGCAGCTGGATAAGGGAAGAGGCCCAGTTGCTACTATCTTGGTGCAGAATGGCACATTAAGGGTAGGCGACTCTATAGTTGCAGGAACTGCCTATGGCAGGGTTCGTGCAATGATGGATGACAAGGGAAGAAGAATTAAAGAAGCTCCGCCGTCTACACCTGTAGAGGTTCTAGGACTTAATGATGTTCCTGCTGCCGGAGATATAATGTATGCAGTTGAGGATGATAAACTGGCTAAGCAGGTCAGCGAAGAACGCAAAGAGAAGGAAAAAGCAAAGCAGTTGAAGACAACATCAAGGGCTTCATTAGACGAGCTTTTCAGCCAATTGAAAGAAGGAGAGATTAAGGATCTCAACCTGATAATCAAGGCTGATGTCCAAGGCTCGGTAGAAGCAGTGCGGCAAGCTTTGGAGAAACTTTCCAACGACCAGGTGCGGGTTAAATGCATACATGGCGGTGTAGGCGGCATTTCCGAGTCGGATGTTATGCTGGCATCTGCCTCCAATGCCATAATCATTGGCTTTAATGTCAGGCCGTCTTCAAATGCCATTGAATTGGCAGAACGGGAACAGATAGATATACGCACTTACCGAGTAATATACAATGCTATCGAAGATATAGAGGCCGCAATGAAAGGTCTATTAGCTCCGGAGTTTAAAGAAGTTGTTATTGGACATGCATCAGTGCGTGCTGTATTTAAGATTTCCGGAGTCGGTGCCGTTGCAGGTTCGTATGTTACCGATGGGAAAATTACCAGGAATGCAAATGTGAGGATTATACGCGATGGCATTGTAGTTTATGAAGGTAAGATAGATTCATTGAAGCGATTTAAAGATGATGTAAGGGAAGTTGCTTCCAATTATGAATGTGGAATAGGTCTTGAAAATTTCAATGATATCAAAGAAGGAGACGTCATTGAGGCCTATGTAATGGAGGAAATAAAGAAATAGAGGGTGACTTGCTATGGCTAATTACCGAATCAACCGGATATCGGAAGAGATTCGTAAGGAAGTCAGTGATATAATCAGAAATGATGTTAAGGATCCTCGGATAGCTGAGTTTTCATCGGTTGTCAAAACAGAGGTGACTGGAGATTTACGCCATGCCAAAATATATGTCAGCGTGATGGCGGGTGAGAAGGAAAGAAAAGATACACTGGAGGGTTTAAAAAAAGCTTCCGGCTTTATCAGGCGTGAGCTTGGAAAGCGTTTGGATATCAGGCACGTACCTGAACTCCAATTTATCATGGATAACTCTATTGAATACAGTGTTGAAATATCAAAAAAAATAAGTGAACTCAACTTAAATCAGGAGAATCAGAATGATAATAAATGAAGTTATCAGGCAGATTCAGCAAGCTGAAAATATTGCTTTGATTACACATGTGCAACCTGATGGAGATGCAATAGGATCCTGCCTGGCATTGGCAAATTTTTTGGATACTTTGGGCAAGAAGGTCACCCTTTACTGCCAGGACAAGGTGCCTCCTGTATTGGAGTTTCTACGCGGCCATAACAGATTTATTGATTCTATGAAAGACAATGCTGTTTATGATCTGTCCATTGCAGTAGACTGCAGCGATGAAGGCCGAATGGGCACCTGTAAGCCTGCTTTTGTGGCAGGAAAGGTCACCATAAACATAGATCACCATGTCAGCAATACTTTTTATGCCGATATCAATCTGGTGGATACAAGTGCTGCAGCAACAGGAGAAATAATTTTTAGAATTGGTATGGAATTGATACACAATATTAATAAAGATGCAGCTGAGGCATTATATACAGCAATTTCCACTGATACGGGCAGCTTTTCTTATGGCAATACTACTTCCCAATCATACCGCATAGCTGCTCAACTGGTGGATTGTGGAGTAGATATAGAACGCATTACAACCATATTATATAAAACAAACCGAATAGAGCGAATACGTTTGCTTGGCCGAGCCTTAAACTCCTTGGCTCTTTATGAAAATAACAAGATTGCCATTATTGAAATTACTCGAGAGGATTTGAATGATACTGGAGCTATGGAGTCAGAAATAGAGAATATGGTCAATTATGCAAAAAATATTTCAGGAGTAGAAATTGGCATTCTGATTAAGGAAACTGAAGACGGAACTGTTAAGGCCAGTTTTCGCTCCAATGGCAGAATTGATGTCAGCAAATTGGCCGGACGGTTCGGCGGTGGAGGCCATCATGCAGCATCAGGCGCCAGTCTGCTTATGGATATAAACAAAGCAAAAGAGGAAATTTTATCTGCCGCTCGTGAAATGATTGGAGCATAGAATAATGAACGGCATACTCAATGTATTAAAACCTCCTGGAATGACATCAAGTGATGTTGTTGTCTACCTGCGCAACAATCTGAAAATAAGAAAGGCAGGGCACACAGGAACCTTGGATCCGGAAGCAGCTGGTGTTTTACCGGTATGTTTGGGAAAAGCGACCAGAATATCAGATTATATAATGAGAGGAACAAAAATATACCGGTGCGGTATGAAACTGGGCATTACCACTGATACCGATGACATAACCGGGCGGATATGTTCCAGGTCTGATAATATACCCGATCTGGATAGAATTCACCAAGCCTTAGAAGCATTCCAAGGCGAATTGGAGCAAATACCGCCTATGTACTCAGCTATAAAAGTGAGAGGAAAAAAATTATATGAGTTGGCCAGGCAGGGAATTGAAATAGAAAGAAAACCTAGAAAAGTTGAAATTTTTAAAAACGAATTTTTGGATTTTTTCCCGCCTGATACGGTTTTGTTTGAGACTGAATGCAGCAAGGGGACCTACATTCGCTCGTTATGCAGGGATATAGGAAAACTCCTGGGCTGCGGAGCAGTTATGTCTTTTTTAATAAGGATTGCCAGCAGCAATTTTCATATTTCACAGTCTTATACCTTGGATGAAATACTGGAAGCATTCAAGAAAGAGAAACTTGATAATATGCTTGTTTCTATGGAAGAAGCTTTGAAACCAGTTTTGCCATCTGTTGTTTTAGATGAAGCTTGCAAAGAACGGATCAGCAATGGGAATAAGGTTGGAGTTGAATCAGCCTTAACCCCTGTTGATAATATTATTCCCGGCCAGCATTGCAGCATATTTTGCGGAAAAGATTTTATAGGCATTGGTTATGTTTCAAATTATGGGAACAAAAAAGAAATAAAAATGAAATCAGTATTAGTATGAGGTAACCATGAGAGTTATATTTAATTATAATAGGAATTATAGCACAGATCAGCCATCTGCTATAGCCTTGGGGACATTTGATGGTATACACTTGGGTCACAGACAGCTTATCTATGAGCTTCAGCAGAAAAAAAAGAAATATGATTATCAGACAATTGTGTATACCTTTATGGAGCATCCCCTCAGTGTCCTGGCTCCTGACAGGGAACCGCCGCGTATTATGCTGCTAAAGGAAAAAATCAGGGAGTTTTCCAAGCTGGATATAGATGTTCTAATACTAAACTCGTTTGATCAAAATTTTCTCAGACAGACTCCCCGTGAATTTTTGGATAATCTTTATGATAAAATACCCATAAAAACTTTTGTAGTAGGATTTAATTTCAGATTCGGACACAAAGGTGCGGGGAATATTGCTTATTTGGAAAAAGAGGCTCAAGAAAAAGGGCTGGAACTTATCTCAGTTCCTCCTGTTATGTCAGACGGGGAAGTTGTAAGCAGTACTTTAATACGCGGAAAGATACAGGAAGGAAAAGTTAGGGAAGCAGCTAAATTGCTGACCGCTCCATACAGCATAAGCGGCAAGGTAATTAAAGGTTTTGGCAGGGGAAAAGATTTGGGTTTTCCAACAGCTAATTTAGCTTATTCACCTTATAAGGTGCTGCCGGCATGCGGTGTATATCTTACTAAAAGCCTAATAAAAGGCGAATATGTGTGGGGGCTCACTAGTGTGGGCACCAATCCGACTTTTTCAAATGGTCAAATTCAGATAGAAACCTATTTACTTGATTATAATGAAAATATTTATGGACAGTATATGAGAGTCAGCTTTATTGATTGGCTCAGAAAAGAAATAAAATTTGAGAGCCCTGAAGCTTTATCCAGGCAGATTCAATTGGACATGATCAAAGCAAAAAAGCTAATTTACAAAAAAAGTTTATTATGATAAAATATTTTTCATAGCTGATGGAACTCAGCAAACCATTTTCCCGGTTTTGCGAATTCTCCGACGCTCTACTGGGATTGTGGCGTTTTAAAAGAGGAGGTGAAAAGCATGGACCCGAAAAGAAAAAGCGAAATTATTGAGGCTTTCAAGCTGCATGAAAATGATACTGGTTCAGCAGAAGTGCAAATTGCTTTGCTGACAGAAAGAATCAATCATTTGAATGAGCATCTAAAAGTCCATAAAAAAGACCATCATTCCAGAAGAGGCCTTTTGATGATGGTTGGACGAAGAAGAGGTCTTTTGAACTATCTGGCAAAAAAAGACATCAATCGCTACAGAAATATTATTGAAAAGCTGAATTTAAGAAAATAAGGAGCGGACATTCCGCTCCCTTATTTTGCTTGCTGTATTTGGAAAATGCTGGCATTAAAACGATTTTTGATTAATTATCAGCAAGCTGTATGGAAACAATAAAAATAAGTTTTATTTCGCATATTAATGATGCGAAAGGAGGTTAATGTTGGAACATAAAATTTATACTACGGAATTAGCAGGGCAAACCCTGAGCGTTGAAGTCGGCAAGTTTGCAGAACAAGCCAACGGAGCATGTACTGTTAGATATGGCGATACAATGGTTTTGGTGACTGCAACTGCGTCTGACACTCCAAGGGAAGGTATCGATTTCTTTCCTCTCAGTGTAGACTTTGAAGAAAAACTATATGCTGTAGGCCGTATTCCGGGAGGTTTTATTAAAAGAGAAGGGCGTCCCACTGAACAAGCTATACTAACCTCACGGTTGATTGACAGACCTATTCGCCCATTGTTCCCAAAAGGTTTTCGTAATGATGTAGTGGTAGTTGCCACTGCTTTGTCCATTGATCCGGAGTATCCCCCGGAAGTATTTGCCATGATTGGTTCATCTGTGGCTCTCAGCATATCAGATATCCCATTTCTTGGACCAACTGGTTCAGTGGCAGTCGGTATGGTAGATGGAGAATTTGTAATTAATCCCAACAGCCAGCAGAGGGAAAAGAGCAAGCTGCACTTAATAGTTTCAGGCACAAAGGATGCCATCATGATGGTGGAAGCTGGTGCAGACGAGGTAACCGAAGAAGAAATGCTTGAAGCAATAATGTTTGCTCATGAGCACATAAAAGGCTTAGTAGAATTCCAGGAAAAGATCATTGAAGAAGTCGGAAAGCCTAAAATGGAATACACTGCTTTTATTCCTGAAGCTGAACTTGAACAGCAGGTACGTGAATATGCCACTGAAATGATAGCTGAGTCAGTACAGGCAGTGGACAAGCAAGTGCGGGAAGAAAATATGAAAAAAGTTAAGGAAGACATATTGGAGCACTTTGCTGAGGCTTTCCCTGAGAGGGAAAATGAAATTGAAGAAGTTATTAGCAATATAACCAAGGAAGTTGTAAGGAGCAGGATATTAAACGAAGGCATCCGGCCTGACGGCCGTACCGTTACAGAAATCAGGCCTTTATCATCCGAAGTTGGTTTGTTGCCCAGAACCCATGGTTCCGGATTGTTTAAACGAGGTCAGACCCAGGTGCTTACAGTATGCACATTGGGAGCCAAGGCAGATGTTCAGGTATTGGACGGCTTATGGGAAGATGAATACAAGCGTTATATTCATCATTATAACTTTCCTCCATACAGTGTAGGGGAAGCAAGATCACCCAGAGGGCCGGGAAGAAGGGAAATAGGCCATGGCTATTTGGCAGAACGGGCACTTGAACCTATGATTCCTTCATTTGAGGAATTTCCGTATACCATACGCCTGGTTTCAGAAGTTTTGAGCTCCAATGGCTCCACTTCTCAGGCAAGTGTATGTGGCAGCACCCTTGCATTAATGGATGCAGGTGTGCCGATTAAAGCACCGGTAGCCGGCATAGCAATGGGGCTGATAAAGGATGAGGAGACTGGTAAAGTTGCTATTCTATCAGATATCCAAGGCATTGAAGACTTTTTAGGCGATATGGACTTCAAAGTGGCCGGAACCAAACATGGAATTACGGCCATTCAGATGGATATCAAAATTAAAGGCATAGACAGGGGCATTTTGGAGAAAGCACTTGAGCAAGCTCGGGCAGGCAGATTATATATCCTTGATTCCATGCTTGAGGTAATTGATAAACCAAGAGAGCAGCTATCACCTTACGCTCCCAAAATTATTCAGACATGTATTCATCCGGATAAAATACGCGACATCATTGGACCTGGCGGCAAAGTTATCAATAAGATTATTGCCGAAACCGGTGTAAAAATAGACATCGAAGATGATGGTCATGTTTACATTTCATCTCCTGACCGGGAGGCCGCTGAAAAGGCATTAAGGATTATAGAAGGGCTGACCAGGGACGTTGAGGAAGGCGACGTATTCACCGGTAAAGTTGTAAGAATCATGAACTTTGGAGCTTTTGTAGAGGTATTGCCTGGCAAGGAAGGCTTGGTTCATATTTCCAATCTGTCACATGACAGGGTTAACAGGGTAGAGGATGTTGTAAAAGTAGGCGATGAAATAACTGTTAAGGTAACGGATATTGACAGCTATGGAAGGATTAACCTATCCCACAAAGATACACTTCCTCCACCGCCTAAACCTGAAGGAAAGAATGAAAGAAAGCAAGGCAGAAGGAGACGTTCCTACTAATAATGGAGCATAAACTTTGCATTAAGTTCAAAGTTTATGTTTCATTTTTTATTCATATCTTTACATTAAATGAATAACATTTAATGTAAAGATATGGAGGTGATTTGATGAAGGTGGTGTTTATTCCTCTCAGAAGGAATGCCATCTTTCAAATACTGATTGTTTCCTCGCTATTTATCTTGCTTATTTTTTTTAATTCCACGGAAGCTGTTACTGTACTCAGCCCTACTTTTGAACCGCCGATATATAATGGCAATGAAAACAATCCGACTATCGCTTTTGAATGTAATGTGGTATGGGGTACAGAATATATTATCCCGATGCTGCAAATCTTCAAAGAGCACGATATTCGGATTACTTTTTTCATTGGCGGAGAATGGGCCAGGGAAAATCCCGAACTTCTTAAAAAGATAGCATCTGAAGGCCATGAGCTGGGCAATCATGGGTATAGCCATAAACATCATAGCAAGCTGGATTTTAATCAGAATAGGTATGAAATTCTGGAAACAGAAAAAGAAATTGAATCAATTACTGGTGTAAAGACAAATCTGTTTGCACCTCCCTATGGAGAGTTCAATGATATAACTTTAAAGGCTGCTCATTCACTCGGCTATAAAACTATTATGTGGAGCATTGACACAATCGATTGGAGAAGAGACGGGACGGAAAAAATAATTAATCGTGTAATGAAGAACCCCCACAACGGAGCATTAGTACTTATGCATCCAACAGCTGATACAGTGGCAGCCTTGCCTGTTATAATTGAAGGGTTGCAGAAACAGGGATTTAAAATCGGAACGGTATCGGAAGCGCTTGAAGAATAAGCTGTTTTCAATATCTAAAACATATGATAAAACAGGTGGCTAAATGTACAAGCATTATAGATTAGATAATGGCGTTAGAATTATTACTGATCGGATTCCTTATTTTCGTTCGATATCAATTGGATTTTGGTTTCGTGCAGGTTCTGCATATGAGACCCCCAAAGAAAACGGGCTTTCGCATTTTATTGAACATATGTTGTTCAAAGGTACAAAAAAGCGGACTGCAAGGCAAATTGCTGAAGAATTGGACTCTATTGGCGGTCATATAAATGCTTTTACAGCCAAGGAATTTACGTGTTTTTATTGCAGCGTTGTTGATGAACATATTGAGCTGGCACTGAACTTATTATCTGATATGCTATTGTACTCTAAATTTGACCCAGTGGAAATTAATAAGGAAAAAAACGTAATATTAGAAGAAATAGATATGTATGAGGATTCACCGGAAGATGTAGCCCATGAACTATTATGCAAAGCTTATTTTGATAAACATCCCTTGGCCATGCCTATACTTGGACAACCGGATCGTTTGTTAAAATATAATAGAACAGATTTATTGGAATTTAAGAATAAATATTTTACCACTGATAATCTTGTAGTAGCGGTTGCCGGGAATTTCCAGGAGGATGAATTAATTAAGCTGATAGATAAATATTTGGGTAATTGGGATCATCGGGGTACTGTGCCTGTAGAAAAAGAATTAGAGTTGAATCAGCCAAGAATCTTATTTGCAGAAAGAGAGCTTGAACAATTTCATTTGTCTCTTTCCTTCCCTGGAATTGCTGTAGACAGCCCGCAACTATATCCTATGCTGGTAATGAATAATCTGATTGGCGGCGGAATGAGTTCCAGACTGTTTCAAAGGATCAGGGAGGACAGAGGGCTTGCATATTCCATATACTCCTACCCATCAACTTACTTAACAGGCGGTATGTACAGCATATATGCTGCAACAAAACCTGAACAGTGTGAGGACGTGCTTAATATTATCATTGAGGAGATAGAATCTTTAAAAAATCATGGCTTTACTAATAAAGAATTTCTTATTGCCAGGGAACAACTAAAAGGGAGTTATATCTTAAGTAATGAAACTCCGGGAAGCAGGATGAATGCAATAGGTAAAGCCAGGACACTTCTGGATAAGGTGCTGACCCCAAATCAGATACTGGATAAAATAAACAATGTACGCGCTGAAGAGGTGTATGAAGTAATTCAAAAGATATTCCAAAAAGGCAGTATTTGTGCTGCATTGGTTGGATGCGAAGATAAAACAGACACAATATGGAACATAATTAAAG
>LFTC01000012.1:0-9793 GCA_001512915.1 Clostridiales bacterium DTU083
ATGTAGAGAGTGACAGATACCCCACAAAAGTATGATAAAGATTTCTTTACTTCAATCCACACTCTCTATGTAGAGAGTGACGAGATAGTACAAAAGCAAAAGATGTTGAAAGGTTAATACTTCAATCCACACTCTCTATGTAGAGAGTGACACAACGAAGTATTTAACACTGATTATTACATCATAGACTTCAATCCACACTCTCTATGTAGAGAGTGACACTGCAAATGAAGAATTAGGGCTAACTGCGGAGACTTCAATCCACACTCTCTATGTAGAGAGTGACAAAGGCATAAGACATTTCAAATTAGATATACAAGACTTCAATCCACACTCTCTATGTAGAGAGTGACTTTGGGATTAGTTTTCGGGGTGGTAGCCGGTTTTACTTCAATCCACACTCTCTATGTAGAGAGTGACCGCAAGGACGGATCCATTTATCAGGGCCGGCCAACTTCAATCCACACTCTCTATGTAGAGAGTGACAGCTATATGTAGTTACTAAATAACTACATACAGCAAAATATTGAAACTTAGATTAATAACTGCATGAAATATTGCATATAAATTACATTTTATTCCATTTTCGATGAGTTTTTGGTGCGAACTACATATGTTTTGTCCGATCACTTATGGTTCGCACTACAAGATAAGTGGGTCTTCGATATTATATGTATCATTCCGTCCCATCTTCTCTACTGTTCTTTCATAATTTTTTCCTAATCTATAAAACCTGAGACTATCTTTTTTATGATCTATAGTTTTTTCTAATCTGTGTTTCAGTAATCTGAATTGTCCTTCATCAACTTTACACTCAAATACGGAGTTTTGCACTCGTTGTCCATAATTTTGGCATATTTTAGCAACAGCGCCAAGCCGTTTTCTACCCTCATTTGTGGTAGTATTTATGTCATATGTTATTAAAATAAACATAACATCACTTCCACATAAATGGGGGATAACCGTCCAAGTCTCCACGTAAGTATCTTGCAAGCAATAAAGCTTGCGAATATGGGACTAAACCCCATTCAATTTTTTCATTCAAAAAAGGATGTGTAATTACTTTTTGTTTTCTTTCTTGCCATAATTTAATAATGTTTCGCCTGCTATCATCTTTTATTAATACTGCACCATTATCTTTATATATAAAATTATCGGATTTTACTTGATTCAAATTGATTAAAGAAAGCACAAATCTATCGGCTATAGGAGCCCTGAATTCCTCCATTAAATCTAATGCTAAAGATATTCTGCCTGGTCTGTCTGTATGCATAAAGCCTGCATATGCATCCAACCCTACAGATTCTAATGCGCTTGCTACCTCATTTGACAATATGGAATAAATATACGATAACATTGCATTTAAGGGATTAAGAGGTGGTCTTCGACTCCTTGTATCAAATCTGAAATATTCCTTTTGATTAAGTACCATTTCATCAAAACAGCTAAAATAAGTAACTTGCGCGATACCTTCTATCCCTCTAAGTTCATCAATTGATGTTGCTATATTTGCCTTTTCAAGTAACCCAGTTAGATAATTTGATGAATCATTCAAATAATCTATTTCGATTCTGTTTTCATACTGTCTTATGTAACGTTCAATTGTCCATTTTTGATTATATATTTTGGCACATATAATATTCTTTGATATTTTCAGACACTCTTCTTCGTTATCTGCAACTCTGTATTGTTTCCTCCTCAATAATATATTGCCTTTTGACTCTCCTCTCATTCTTGCAATAAATTTTCCATTTGGAGTAAGATAACAGATACCTATGCCATATTCCATGCATTTCTGAATGAGCTTAGGACTAACTCCTAAATATGAGAACAGCACTATATCCTCCAGATTATGGAACGGATATCTGGCTAATGTTTTATTTTCCCGTTTAACTATAATATTTTCTCCAGAAGCTGCCAAATATACATCAGGAAGAGTAATAAAAAGAGTATTTAACAGGTGTCTCATTCTTCAATCCTCTTCTTCATATAGTAGGCAACCGATGTAGTTCCCTCGAGTTCTGGCAAGCATAGATTTTTCAGAGAACAAGATTTACATTTTTTTGATGTTCTGACTTTTGGAGTATATCTTCTGCTATAATAATTGTTCATTTCGTTTACTATATCAATCAATCTATTCCTTATTTCTTTAGTAAATATTATCCTTTCTCTTCTCCTTGTTTCAAAGTAAAAGATGGCACCTTCTTCTATTTTAAGCCCCAACATTTCCTCTAAACACATTGCCTGGGCAAGTAATTGCATTTTATCGCTTTCGTCTGTTTTGGGCTTTCCTCTCTTATATTCAATTGGGTAAACCTGATATTTCTTTTTGTATTTACTAAAATAAAATCCTTTTTCATCGGGTTTTAACTCTACTACATCACATTTCCCTTGTATCTTTAACTTATGAGATACTATGGGCATTGATCTTATAATTTTGGTGTCACCTTTAGATTCAAAATGCTCCCTACTATCTGCTCTGCTATGTTTTATCTGACCATCTATAGTAAAAAAGTTTTCTGCCCATAGTTGTTCAACATGGATCAATGCCCATTGCCTTCTACAGAAAATAAAATGCTGTATTCCAGATATCAGAAGATAGTCTTCTTCCTTATTGTCAATGTAATCACCAATGTTATTATCAAATATCATTGACTTAAACACCTTCTATTTCTTCCAGTGTTAAACCCAGCTCCTTATAGCTGTTATATCTTTCTTCATCTATTGCTATTTCATAATCTTCATAAGAAGCTGCTTTTTGTATATCAGGGTCAATGTTTGTTTTTATTAAACTGTGAATCTTTGCTGATGAAGCTACACCTAACTTATTGGGATGTATAAACCAGTAAACTTTCTTTACCTCCATGCTGCCTTCTGGTCTGGCTGAGGACATGTCATTCACAAATAGGGTGCTTAATGCTTTCTTGATTATGTCTGCATCTGAGTATGTAAATCCGGTTTTTTCAGCAAAATAACAATTAATACTTCCTGTAAATTTATATACACCAAATTCAACATAATGTTTATTTCCCATAGTATCGCTGGATCTTGCCTTACCCACTTCCGCTTCCATGCCGTTCGTACTCCTGGTTATTTGCATAGTTATTATATCAACCGGACTTAAGCTTTTTGCTATACTGACAGACACCGGTCCTCGAATACCTAGTGATCTTTTCTGAAAAGTCATAACTTGTCCAAAACTTCTCACATCTAGCCACATCTCACAAGCTTTTTGTGCTACAACTTCGTCTGGCTCTTTAGTAAAATGCGCCTTAAATCTGGACTCAAGGGATTTGTGGCCATCTTGAATACGATCTTGAGATTGAACGAATATATCATAGCCTAGATCTTGCATTCTGTTTCGAATTTTTCTTTTGATACATACATCAGAAACCTCGCCATACCCATCATAATCAGTTCGAGGCATATTTCCCATTAACGGGTCTCCATTAGGATTTGCATTTCTAACAGTGAATAAAACCACAAAATCAATTTTCTTTTCTAAAATACTCATATTTATTCCTCCTCTTTTAATTACTTACAACTTTATTCTCTTCCAGTTCATTATTTTTATCTTTCTTTTGATAAAATGCATTTTTCTGATAGTAATATCCTAAAATAAAATCTTCATTTAATGAGCCGCTTTTTTTGTTGCCAGATTCTTTTAACTGCATTAACTGTTGTGTGATTTCAGTAATAAGTTTGTCATAAAATACATATCTTCCGTAGTTATTTTTCTTTAAGATATTCACGTATGGTTTTATTTTAGTTTCAATTATAAATCTTGTCCTTTCTGGTGCCCTTATCATTGAGCTCCATAGTTTGTCTGCATGAGTAATTCTTTGTGTTTTACTACTAGCGTCTTTTTGAGTTTCATTATCGATTACTTTGCTTCCAACTGCGTCAATTTCAATTTTTTCATATATAGCCATCAGTTTTCCATAATAAAAGCTTCTGCTTTTTTTCAATTCTCTCACCTCACTTATTTTATCAGCGTTTATAATACAATTTTCGTAATCGTTTTTATATTTTTTAATCAGAGAGCAACCTATATTCAGAGCTGTAGTCCAAGAAGTGCTGTAAGAAAGTTTGTTTGAGAGTTTGTAATAAGCCGTCTTTAATATATCTTTTGGCAATTTTTGTGAATCTATTATGCATGGTAATAATCTTTCAATGGCACTACGGCTAAGTTTTTGGTTTCCACATTCCAAGTATCCATTGCTATTTTCTTGTCCATAAACGAAATTAACAATTTGATATAGTGGAGGTGATTTAAGTGTTTGATAGAATTTCCATTCGGTACTCTTAAACCAATTGATTACTCTCTGATATGCTTCTGATCTTGATAATCTTCTAAAATATTTTATAGCTGCTCTGCCATCATTAACTTTTTCTATTATCAGCACATAAAAATCGTTTTCTGAATCGAAATCTCCTTTTTCACCAAAAAAATATTTTCCTAGCTTACGAGAAATTCTTCCTCCTAAGCTATCCAATGACTTTTCTTCTGCATCTTCAAAATCATCATCAGATTCCATTTCAGAAACCAAGTCAATTCCACCTTTGCTAAGATCTTGAGATAACCAGTTTATAACATAGGCATTCTCTCCAATATACTTTGAGTGATTACTATTTTCTATTAAATACTTTAGCATGTTGTGAGCCTTTTGAGATGCTTCATAACCTACATGAAATAAATCTTTTCCACTTTCAAATCTTCCAAAATATGTTTCATTATGATTACTAACACTTATTAATTTTGCTCTTCCTATAATTCCTATATGACTTTCGATGCAATAATCTAATTTTCCCGTAATATCGCAATATGACAATGTCTTTTTATTTAGTTTTTTTTCTTTTACATAGCTTATATAAAAATTATGAAGGCTCGTATCCCTGGTTAAAGTTATATCTCCGGAAAACTCTTTTTCCAGCTTGAAAGTAATAAAAATTTTTCCTAAATCTATTTTCTTTTCTTTGACTTTTCCTTTGTCATCCACAATTTTAAATATTAGATTAAATTTCTTATCTATAGTGTATGAAACGCTGCCTAAATAGAATTTTAGAAAATCTTCCAGCACCGTATTTTTTATTAAATATTCACCAATGATTCTGAAATTCTCATTATTATTCTCATTTTCGTATTCAAGCAGCTCTTCAATACCTTTTAAATATACTTCATTCTTTTTAGGATTTGGGTTGTGGTTTTTAGTTAAATAGGAAAGATAATCGCTAATGGGATGAGGTGCTATTTTTGTGCTTGTTCTTATAATGGATTCTTCTGTTATTGGAAAGACAACAATTTCACCCTTTTTTAAAAACCTGCCGTAAACAGCATTTCTATCTTTATCTACTGTTATCTCGAATATTTCTTCATTGCTGCCAGCTCTTTTATTTGAATGGTATATAGGTAAAATAGTTAGTCCGTTTACACTTAATTCGGGATTATCAACTAAACCGTTATCTAAAGCATAATCATAAGTTTCAAGAAGAGCTTTCATCAGACTCATTACTCATCACCCCCTCTTTTTGATATACTTCATATAATTTATTAACATCAGTAAAGTTTTCTTTTTCAAATTTTTTGATTGAATAAATGCCAATCTTATGTTTAATCTTGCAATCTTTAGGTTCTACAAAGCTGATTAATCCATCAATCATTGTAATAGGGCAAAAATTTGAAGTTAAAGTATTATGCGTATTATTATCATAAGCTTCATCAGGATAAGTAAAAGAGTGGAACATTATGCCAAATGAAATGCTTGTGCCTTCATAATAACTTATTGTATTTTCAAAATCTTTTTCCCTAATTCGTTCAATATATCCAACACATTCCCTGGTACCTAAGAAAATATCACGACGTCCGCCCTTTTGTATTGATCTTAATAATATTTGCTCATGTTTTTTTTCATCTCTGTCGTAGATTAGGTCCTTTCTATTTTCATTCCATTCAAAATGAAATTTTATTAAATATTCTACATCTTTCAAGTATGTATAGTAGTTTAGATCTTTGTTACCATCTTTCATAGGTGAAAGTATGCCTTTTGTTTCTGTTTTTATTTGTTTAATAACTTTTACGGCATCAATTATATAATATAGAGTAGGTTTCCAATAACATGCCTCCACTATACCTTTTAAGGCCTGGTAAGTGGGTACCTGATATGTAAATTTTTCTCCTCCACCTTTAGTCATAGGATCGGTAAATAAAGCGTAATCCCCGAAAACTTTCATATAAAAAGGGTTCGATTTATACTTATCCATGACCTCTCCTCCTTAATATACCAACGGTTGCAGTTCACTCTTTACAAGCCCAACATTGTCATCATATGCCTCTTTATTAAGAATTAATATTGTCCCATCCAATTCCTTAGTAATAAAACTGTCAAAATCTGCAATTTTTCTAATCGATATAGTATAAGGTTGTAGTTTTTTTAATAATCTTTTTATATTCTCATAATCATTTTTTTCAATTACATCATATAGCCTATCTATTAAATTATCATTGTCATATTGAGTAATTACACTTATTGTGTTTTCTTTTATCAAGTCAAAATTGATTGCAGCTGTCTTAAAACTTTGTTTTAATATAAAATAAGGTTTAGTCCTATGCTTAATCTTATAATTCTCTGCACCTATTGGATTAGTTGTTAATAGATTTAGAATAGTATCCTGTTGATCAATTGGATATTCTAGGTATCTCCCCTGAGTCACTTCATTGGAAAAAAGTTTACTAAAGTAATAACTACTTGCTTTCTCTATATCGATTTTAAAATCAATTAAACCCTCGTTTTTTAAAACTCGGAGAGCAGATTTGGCTGCTATTCTTTGTTTTTCCAGGTCAGGCAGTTGTCTCAGATTCTCATCTTTATATTCAAAAACAAAGAGTTTTCCTTTTGTTAATTTCCTACCTTCCCTATTACAACGTCCTCCACATTGAATAATGCTGTCAATACCCGCTAGAGACCTGTATACTAAATCAAAATCTATATCAACTCCGGCTTCAACAAGTTTTGTACTAACACATATTAGCTTTTGTTGTTCTTTGTCATTCCTTAGAGCTGTCAATCTATTTTTCATTTTGCTTATTATTTGTAACCTATGAACTGGGCATTGATTGGTGGTTAAATAGATTACTTCATAGTTTAAGTCTTTTATTTCACTGTCCTGTATTAATCCATTATACAGGTTTGAAACAGCTTTCTTAGTGTTAAGAACAATTAAAGCACTGGATTCATTCTTCAATTGCTCTTTAATGTGGCTGATCAGTTCCTCTGTATTCAAGGTTGTATCTAATTGATTCCCCAATAGATTATAGTAAACTACTCTGTTAAATACTTCAGAATAATGAATTGAGTTTGTTACTAAAATACTTTCTAAATCATCATTATAAAAACATGGATAAGTAAGTGCATTCATATTATCGAAATTTGGCTGGGTAGCAGTACAATGCAGAATATTGCAATTCATAATGTAGGTTAAAAAATTTGTCATCAAATTGAAATTATATATGACTTTTGTAGGTAAACTTTGTACTTCATCAATTATAATTACAGAATTTATCAGCTTTGAGAATCTTCTAATATTTGTAGATTTATCTTTAAATAATGTGTTTGATAGCTGGACAATTGTAGTTAGAATAACTGGGGATTCCCAGCTTTCCTTAAGATATTCATATTCATTATACTCTTCATTATCAGCTTTATCATTTTCTATTTCGGAATCATAAATGACGTTGCTATGATGTTCTAATACATATTCTTCTCCTATTACCGATTTAATTGAAGAAGCGTTTTGTTCAAGAACAGATAAAAAAGCAGTACAATAAAAAATTCTTTGTTTATTAAACTTTTCTGCATTTGTAACGGCATACCTTAGAGCAGCATAAGTTTTTCCGGCTCCAACTGGCATACTTAACTTATATGCACCATTATTATATTTCTGTGCAAAGCTGTATAGTTTGTTTGCTAATTGAGTTCTTATTACATCTAATTCGGTTTTATAACACTTATTATTAAACTTTCTGTAAAGATTTTCTACTGCATGATTCATCTGTGTCCAAATATTACTTACTTCATTAACAGAATATCTTATATCTTTGATTTCTCTATAGTAATTTGATGAATTATATATATCCGCGTCCTTTAGGATAGACAATAAAAGTCTAACCAGTGCTCCATAATAAAAATTTAGGGCTTTATTTTTATGTGAATTATCAGCTTGCCTGGACGCCAAATGTCTTAATTTTTTATATACATTTATAAACTCTAGAAACCCTTGATAATATAAATCATATAAGGATTTACCACTTAGTTTGCTGTATTCATCATTTAAATACCCGAAGAATCCAAATCCTTTCCCTGAAAAGTCATAATCGCCATATTTGTCATATTCCAATCTTATTATGGTGCGATATTCATAATTATTATCAATGATATCGTATAAACCGTGATGTGCTAAAATTGAATACTGCATTATTTCTTTGTATATTTTCCATGCCCTAATTCTAATTCTTTCAGATTCTAATATGCTGTCTATTTCATATTCTCTTTTTACAAAAATCTCAATATGATCTAATATCTTAGCACCAGCAGAAGAATGAACTACGTTACCTTTATATTCGCCACGAATGTATTTTTGATATAAATTTTCATACTTTCCAAAATCATGGAGAATGCCTATTAGCTCGCATATACTTGACAAATTAATTAATTTTCCTGTATTCTTTGCTAGCTTAGAAACTTCAAATAAATGATCAATTAGTAGTTGCTTATTTGTGCCATTTTCCTTGTCATAATGAGCCAGAAGGTATTTATAATCATACAAATAAATTCCTCCTAACACTTAGCAACCTATTAATTAATAACCACAAATTAAATAATAAATTCTACATAAGGTAAATATTTCCTCCTTGTTTTCTGATTTTTCTTACATTTTTTTATATAGAAAGTCGCACTTTAATTTTTCCAATGCATACATGACTATTTCATTATATTGAATTTTAAAAGTTTATTATTAAATGTCGTTAGAAGTATAATTAAAAGAAAATAAAAAGAACCACTTAAATAAAAGAGTGGCTTTTATAAAGCATGTTAAATGTGTAAAGAAAGATTTATTTCTTTCCCTGCTTCTTAACGGCATCTATTTTTTCCTTGATCTTTTCCGGGTCTCCTAGGTAATAATTTCTTATGGGCTTCAGGTCATCGTCAAACTCATATACAAGGGGAATTCCCGTTGGGATATTCAGTTCCACTATATCTTCATCACTGATGTTATCGATATGTTTAACCAAAGCCCTCAGGCTGTTGCCATGGGCAGCTATCAAAACTTTCCTACCTTCCTTTATCTGGGGCACAATAACCTCATTCCAGTAGGGAACAACACGATCGATGGTTATTTTCAGGCTTTCGGTTAAGGGCAGAAGCTCTTCGGGCACATCTTTATACCGGGGATCATATTTCGGATGCCGGTCATCGTCTTCAGTCAATGGCATGGGCGGCACATCGTAGCTTCTGCGCCAGATTTTTACCTGCTCTTCTCCGTATTTTTCTGCGGTTTCAGACTTATTTAGACCCTGCAGGGCGCCGTAATGACGCTCGTTCAGCTTGTAGGATTTATAAACCGGAATCCAGAGCAAATCCATTTCATCCAGTACATAATACAGCGTTTTAATAGCCCTTTTGAGCACCGAAGTAAATGCCACATCAAAGGTATAGCCCTCTGCTTTTAATGTTCTGCCGGCCTCCTTAGCCTCCGCAATTCCCTTCTCAGTCAGGTCTACGTCTGTCCAGCCGGT
>LFTC01000012.1:9925-16710 GCA_001512915.1 Clostridiales bacterium DTU083
TAATCTGTTCCCCGGCATCTTACTGTATTTACTATTTGGACAAAAAGCTATATAATTAAGCTAGACTTGTCCAATTAGAGGAGGCACATTTTGATGGAAACTAAACATCTCTCCAGGATCCCTTTCGGGCAGCTGGCCATAATTGCCATGGATAACTGCAGGGAGCTGGGGGAAAAGGTAAACAAGCACATAGTGGAAAGAAGAAAAAAGTCTTTGGCAGAATCTGGCCAGGATATTTACCTGGATGAAATAAAGGAAAACTACCTGGTTCCGGTTAACAACGTACGTTTTGCCAACGGAGAAGGCAAGGCGGTATTGCAGGAAACAGTGCGGGGAAAAGATATCTATATATTGTCTGATGTAGGAAACTACAGCTGCACTTACAAAATGTTTGGAATCACCACCCATATGGGGCCCGATGAACATTTCCAGGATATAAAGAGAACCATTTCTGCAATAGGCGGAAAAGACAGAAGAATCACCGTTATTATGCCCCTTCTGTATGCAGGCAGGCAGCACAAGAGAAGAAGCCGGGAATCACTGGACTGTGCCATAGCACTGCAGGAGCTGGAGCGGCTGGGTGTGGAAAACATCATCACCTTTGACGCTCATGATCCCAGGGTGCAGAATGCCGTTCCTTTAATTGATTTCCAGACCATACATCCCACTTACGATATAATAAAATCCATTTATTATAACGAGAACAGCCTGATAAGCGATAAGGAAAACACCTTGATTATCAGCCCCGACACCGGTGCCATGGACAGAGCCATCTATTATTCCAGCATGCTGGGCATCGATATAGGGGTATTCTACAAAAGAAGGGATTATACCAAGATTGTGGACGGCAAAAACCCCATTGTCCAGCATGAGTATCTGGGCGGTGACCTGACCGGAAAAAATGTGCTTGTAGTTGATGACATGGTAGCTTCAGGTGAATCCATAATTGAAATTGCCAAAGAACTTAAACGGAGAAATGCAGCCAATGTATATGTAGCTGTTACTTTTGCCCTGTTTACAGAAGGCGTTGAGGAAATGAACAGGTGTTATGAACAAGGCCTGATTAAGCGTTTCTTTGCAACCAATCTTACCTATATTCCCGACAATGTAAGAAATGCTGAATGGTTTGTAGAGGTGGATCTGTCCAGGCTGATTGCCGCTTTGATTGACCGCCTGAATCATGATGAATCTATTTCCTCCCTTCTTACTGCAACAGAAAAGATTAAAGAGTTATTACATCAATAAAGTGCATATCCAAGGCCTTTGCCGGAGTCCTGCCGTTTTAGGGCAGCAGGCTCCGGCGTTTTTATTTAAATATTGATTTAAATCAATTTTTAATGAGGAAAATACTGTTACAATGTAAGCGAAACAAAAAAGAAAGAGGGAGAAGACATGACAATGAGGATGACATTTAATGAAGCTAAGGAAAAAAACTTTAAGATCTTGGAACAGTATGTACCCATAGTAGACCGGGTTCATGGAGACAAGCATCCGGAATTCCATGAAGTCAGAAAACTGTTTGAATCAATAAATGATAAAGCTAAAAAGGCAGGATCAGGAAAGCCCGATTTGGACGAAGAATTTTCTAGGCTGCGAGAGGTTACTAATAACTACACGGTTCCGGCTGATGTATGCGAAAGCTATGAAGCCGTTTACAATATGCTGGCAGAGGTTGACAGAGCATATCACGGATAGTTTATAAAGGAGTTGCAGCAATGCAGAGGTTTATATTAAGCAGGAGAAACCAGATAGCTTTAATAAGTGCAATATTGATAGCAGCAGCATTTGCCGGCAAGCTAATATTTAAAAATGAAACCATATTTGCCTGGGCCCTGATTACAGCTTCTGTTATCGGCATCGCTCCTATTGCCATCCAGGCTTACCAGGCCTTAAAGGTAAAGGTTATAAGCATCGATGTTTTGGTTACCATAGCCGTGGCCGGAGCCTTTATAATAAGAAACTTTGAAGAATCCGCCATAGTAACCTTCCTGTTCCTGTTTGGAGCCTACCTGGAGCAGCGCACCCTTAATAAAACCCGTTCTGCCATTAAAGAACTGACCGAAATGGCGCCTGAAAGTGCCCTTAAACAAATGGAGAACGGCGAATTTGAAGAAGTTGAAGTGGATGAAGTGGATGTAGGCGATATACTGCTGGTAAAAACCGGAGCCAAAGTGCCTGTAGACGGAACCGTGCTTACAGGAGAAGGATATGTAAACGAAGCAAGCATTACCGGTGAATCAGTCCCTGTAAGAAAAAAAGAGAATTCCACAGTTTTTGCCGGCACAATTTTAGAAAACGGAACCCTGCAGATAGTTGCAGACCGGGTTGGTGAAGATACCACCTTCGGCAGAATAATTGAACTGGTAGAAGAAGCGCAGGATTCAAAATCTGAAACCGAACGCTTTATTGACAGGTTCTCCAGATACTATACTCCGGCTGTACTGGTTCTGGCATTCATAGTCTGGCTGATTTCCCGAAACATTGAACTGGCAGTTACCATATTGGTTCTGGGCTGCCCGGGAGCACTGGTTATCGGTGTGCCGGTATCCAGCGTTGCAGGTATAGGCAACGGCGCCCGCCACGGGGTACTGCTTAAAGGCAGTGAAGTAATTCAGGATTTCAGCAGGACAGATACCATAATCTTTGACAAAACAGGCACATTGACAATAGGCAATCCCAAGGTAGCCGATACGGAATTTTACACAGACAATCAGTATGAAGTGCTTAAGTACCTGGCCAGTGTTGAAAATGAATCGGACCATCCATTGGCCAAGGCAATAGTTGAATATGCAGGGAATACAGAATTATACACCGTTGAAAAAACAGATGTTGTAAAGGGCGGCGGCATAGTGGCAAAGGTAAATAACCGCCGGGTTGCAGTGGGAAATGTTACTTTAATGGAAAAAGAAAACGTTTATATAGATGAAAGAATCAGGGAAGACATTGACAGGTTTGAAAGGAAAGGCAACTCACTGGTTCTGACAGCCATAGATGGTGAACTCAAAGCCCTGATCGGAATCCGGGACCAGGTCCGGCCTGGTGTCAAAGAAGACCTTAGGAAACTTAAGAGAATGGGCGTAAAAAACCTGATTGTGCTTTCAGGAGACAACCAGGGAACGGTTGACTTGGTTGCCAATGAGCTGGGGCTGACTGAGGCCTATGGAAACATGCTGCCGGAAGATAAATCCGCCTATATCGAAAAGCTTCAAAAGCAGGGCCGTATAGTGGCATTTGTAGGCGACGGCGTAAACGACAGCCCTTCACTGGCACTGGCCGATATCGGCATCGCCATGGGCGGCGGCACTGACGTGGCCATTGAAACCTCGGATGTGGTATTGATGAATTCAGACTTCAGCCGTCTGCCCCATGCACTGGGCCTGACAAAGGCCATAGCCAACAATATGCTGCAGAACATTGTAATTGCAGTCGGAGTTGTGCTGATACTGCTTGCCAGCGTATTTTTCAGCAGCTGGATGAACATGTCCATCGGCATGCTGGCCCATGAAGCAAGCATTCTGCTTGTTATCCTGAACGGTATGAGGCTTCTGCGGTACAGGCTGAGAAAATAATTCCTGAAACTTGATTCAGAACAAGTTAATTTATTTAGAATCAGTATAATATATAGATAGAATACAAAGCACTGAAATGAAAAAGGAGAGATTTTGATGCANNNNGCCCTGGACGGTGTTAACAAGGACAGCATAAAGGTACTTTTTAATTCCAGCAAGGTAAAACTGGAGTTTGATTCTGATAAACTATCCATAGAAAATATCGAAAATGCTATAACTGCATTGGGTTATGAGGTTAAAAAGTCCCAAGTGAGATAAAAATCAAACCGCCTGATAACTGGCTAACCAGTTTCAGGCGGTTTTTGGCGTGCCCGAAGGGATTCGAACCCCTGGCCTCCTGATTCGTAGTCAGGCACTCTATCCAGCTGAGCTACGGGCACATATTAAGGAGCCTCAAAAGGCTGCCATACTATTTTAAGATATTACTCATCACATGTCAACTGTTATATATTGTAACATAAAATTTAATATATATTATATCACATAAAATAAAGAAAGGGCATTTCATTGCCCTTATTCAAAGCTGTCGGCTGTCATGTCGTAACATGCTTCACAGTAGCCGTCATAAAGTGTTCCGCATTCTTCACATACACAATCTCCGCATTCAGGACAGCTCTGCGATATTTCATTGTTGCAGATACGTCCGCAAATGGAGCAGGCATTTTGAATCATGCTTAATTCCGCCTTTCTTTGTTTTTTCCTGCTTATTTTTCCAAATATTTTACAAAATATGCATTTTCATTCCCACTAAATGGGTTGATCAGCAATGCTTTAATTTAATTGACAAAGCAAAAGAGCTGGCAATATAATGTATAATAGTGCAGTGTTTTGGTTTTTCATGCGTTGTTAAAATTTATAGATAGAAGGGATTTCTATGGAAACATTAGACAAACTTTTGCAAGGCATTTATGGTTTCACATGGCAGAATGCTGTCATGCTTCTGATTGGCTGTATATTAATTTACCTTGCCATCAAGAAGGAATACGAACCACTTCTCCTCTTACCTATCGGATTTGGCGCAATTCTGACCAATATACCCGGTTCAGCCGCAGTAGGCGAACATGGCTTTCTGACAGTTCTCTACAATGCAGGCATAGTAAATGAACTCTTTCCCATCTTGATATTCATCGCGGTCGGAGCCATGATTGATTTCTCTCCCCTTCTGAAGCAACCGGTAACACTGTTTTTTGGTGCAGCAGCTCAGTCGGGGATTTTTGCTGCCATGCTGCTGGCTGCCGGAGCTAACCTCGTATGGCCCGGTGTTTTCTCATTAAGGGAAGCAGCTGCCATAGGCATTATCGGCGCAGCCGACGGCCCTACCTCCATTTACGTAGGCAATTTATTTGCTCCCAAATATATGGGAGCCATAACCGTAGCGGCCTATTCTTACATGGCTCTGGTGCCCATTATCCAGCCGCCGGTTATTAAGGCTTTAACAACAAAAAAAGAACGCCAGATCCGCATGGATGTTGACTACGGCATCGAAGTCTCGAAAACGGTTAAGATTCTGTTCCCCATAGTTGTAACCATTGTGGCAGGCATTATTGCTCCAATATCCGTTCCGCTCATAGGTTCGCTCATGTTTGGAAATCTTATCAGAGAATGCGGTGTATTGGACAGGCTGTCCCAGACCGCTCAAAACGAACTGGGCAACCTGGTAACTTTGCTTCTGGGAATCACCATCGGTTCCACCATGGTAGCGGAAAGATTCCTGACATGGAATACACTTTTAATTCTCAGCATCGGCCTGCTTGCATTTGTGTTTGATACTGCTTTCGGTGTATTGTTTGCAAAATTTATCAATCTGTTCCTGAAACATAAAATAAATCCGATAATCGGCGCTTGCGGAATTTCTGCATTCCCCATGTCGGCCCGCATCGCTCAGAAAATTGCCCAAAAGGAAGACCCCACAAACTTTATCCTGATGCCGGCAGTAGGCGCCAATGTTGCAGGACAAATCGGATCCATAATAGCCGGAGCTATAATTCTGGCACTGCTAAGTTAGGAGGTTTCTAAAATGGATGTTTTCTTAGGCGCACTTGAGGTTATGGGAATAGGCGTTTCTGGAGTATTTTTTGTACTGGCTATTTTCTATTTGCTGATAAAACTGATGCTTAAGCTATTCCCCGCTGAAGAGACAAAAAAATAATAACTTTTATTTTAATAAATAGCAAAGGGGGAACATTTGATGTTGTGGGCTATTATTTCATTAGTCGTATCAGCTCTCGCAATTGGAGTTGCGGCCTATTTCTACAAATGGGTGCAGGCACTCCCGGTTGAAGAAGAAAAAATCAGGAACATCGGAGAGTTGATCCGAAACGGAGCATTTACCTTTTTAAAACGGGAGTACCGTATTCTGGCCATTTTTGTTGCCATTGTATCAGTACTGGTTTTATTAATCTATCCTTCACCCATATGGAAGGGCAACGTTGGTGAAAACATACTTGCTGCTGTTACATACATTGCCGGAGCAGCTTTGTCCGCTCTGGCAGGATATGTTGGCATCAGCGTAGCCACCCTGGCTAATATGCGTTCAGCTTCCGCAGCGAAAAAAGGACTGGTTCCTTCATATATGGCCGGCTTTCGCGGCGGTGCAGTAATGGGCATGGCCGTAGTAAGCACAGCCCTTGCTGCAGCAGCACTGATACAGCTGCTTACAGGCAATTCTGATCTTGTAATGTCCTTCAGCTTCGGTGCCAGCTCCCTGGCCCTGTTTGCAAAAGCCGGAGGAGGAATATATACCAAGACAGCTGACATTGCTGCCGACCTTACCGGAAAGGTAGAGCTGGGAATTCCCGAGGATGACCCCCGCAACCCTGCAGTTATTGCTGACAATGTCGGCGATAATGTAGGAGACGTTGCCGGTATGGGAGCAGATCTGTTTGACTCCCAAATAGCATCTATTGCAGCGGCCATGGTTATAGCCGCACCATTGGGCAAGATTGAAATCGTGTTCTGCTATGGTGCTCTGGGTCTGCTTGCTTCCATAATCGGAGTTCTGATTGCCCGGGTAGGCCCCAGCGGTGATCCGGGTAAAGCGCTGAACAACGGCACTCTGCTCACTTGCGGCATCTTTACGGTGCTGACCTTAATTGCCACCTTAGTCATCCCAGAATTTCACATCCGCATTTGGGGAGCTACATTCCTTGGCATGCTGGTAGGGGTTGTTATCGGCTTTACCAGTGATTACTTTACCGGTGATGACAAAAAGCCGGT
>LFTC01000012.1:16786-30398 GCA_001512915.1 Clostridiales bacterium DTU083
TACGGCCTGGTAAGCGTTCTGCCCTCTATCATCGGAATCGGCATTGCAGCCCTTGGCGCATATAAGCTGGTTGAACCCTTGGGTGAGGGCTATCCCATGTTTGGCATTTCCATTGCTGCCATTGGCATGCTTTCAATAGTAGGCATGATTATTTCCAATGATGCCTACGGCCCCATTGTGGACAATGCCCGGGGCCTGGCAGAAATGGGAGAACTGGGCGATGATGTGCTGGAGATTACCGACAAGCTGGATGCTGCAGGCAACACCGCCAAAGCTATCACCAAAGGATTTGCCATAGGAGCTGCCGGCCTTACCGTTATAGCTCTGCTGGGAGCCTTCCAGGAAATAGTTGAATCCATTACCGGTGAACTTATCAGCTTTAACCTGATGGATCCCCTGGTATTTTTCGGCACCCTGGTAGGTGCAGCCATTCCTTCCATATTTTCAGCCATGTTGATGCTGGGCGTAAACCGCAATTCCCAGGTGATGGTTAAGGAAATCCACAGGCAGTTTGATTCCATTGAAGGCCTGAAGGAAGGAAAACCTGGCGTCATGCCCGATTACAACAAGTGCATCGACATTGCCACTGTAGGCGCTATCAAGGAATTGATTCCTGCAGGGCTTGTATCCATAATCATTACCCTGGCTGTAGGCTTCATTGGCGGCGTCAAGGCCATGGGCGGTTACCTGGCAGGAAACATCGTAACCGGATTGTTCCTGGCACTGCTTATGAGCAACGCAGGAGGACTTTGGGACAACGCAAAAAAACACATTGAATCCGGTGAATTCGGCGGTAAGGGCAGCGACGCCCACAAGTCTGCAGTTATAGGGGATACGGTAGGCGATCCTTTCAAGGATACTGCCGGACCTTCCATCAATACACAGATTACAGTAGTTTCCCTGGTTGCTTCAATAACGGCTGCCCTGTTTGCCACATTCTCCCTGTTTGGCTGATAGATTCCTCTAAACATAAAGCACCTGGCAGAAAGTTTCTGCAGGTGCTTTTTTTCTGTTTATGTCAGCCTTTTTCAGCGGTTTTTACCTTGATAAGGTGGATGGTTACGCCTGCTGCTATGCCAAACAGCAGCATCTTTATCCACAATTTATCCACAATAAAAATGGCAGAAAAGCCGATGGATGCCCACAGCAAAACCAGGGCATAAATTTTAGTGGCCAGGGGAATGCCTTTTCCTTCCCGGTAATTTTTTATATATTCACCAAACACCTGGTTGGTAATAAGCCAGTTATAGAGCCTTTTGGAACCTCTGCCGTAACAGGCAGCTGCCAGCAGTAAAAAGGGGGTTGTGGGCAGCACCGGTACAAAAATTCCTATGGTGCCCAATGCTACAAACAAGGTTCCAAACGCAATCAATATATAGTTGGGTCTGTTCAACAAGTTACACTCCCGCCAAATATAAACTATTTAAATATATAAACCAAATTGCAGCGATTCTTCAAGTCTTCCTGGAATAATATCAGCAGCCTGATTTTATATATAGTGTTAAGCCTCATAGGATACATATATGATCCCATCATCGCTTTTCTTAAAAGTTGCAAATTCCACAGGATCTTTTATCCTTCTGACTTCATTGCCTATTACTATCTCACTGCCGGGATAAATTACATTTTTGACATTTACTTTTGCAGCATCTGTATCCAGCCTGTGCGAATTAAGCTTGCCAAGCTGAGCTTCAATCTGCTGAATGCGGCTTATAATCTCCGGCAGACTCTTTTCCACCTTGGCTTTGATTACCTTCTTATCCATAGTTAAGCGGCCCAGCTGTTCCAGGCGCTTTAACACTTCTGAAGCCTTTATGAGGTTTTCCTCTTCGGATTTCAGCTCTTTAAGTTCAGCCTCCAGCTTGGCATGTTCCTGCTTGGTAAAGGGGTCTGCCCCTACCTGCAGGACTGTAGTTGTGGCTAAGGGAGATCCTACGGTAATTGCACTTATTTGATAGGTGGCACTGAAGTTTCCGCCGGAAATTAACCCCTTTCTGCCGCCTACTATAATGCTCTCCCCGCATTGAACCTGGCTGTGCAGTATAACTTCCGCCTTCACGCTTCCCTTTGCGGTGACGGTTCCGTTTTCTATAAACCTGGCTGTCACATCACCCTTGGCATCCAGAACACCTTTGCCCATGCCCCGGAAGCCCCGGTGAATTATGATATCCTTGCCGGCATACAGGTAGGCACCTTCCACTACGCCTCTGACCTCTATGGAGCCTCCTGCATTAATGGTGAAGCCGGCTGCCACATTTCCGTGAATAATTACATCGCCCTGGAAATCGATGTTGCCTACGGATAAATCAACATCTCCCCGGATTTCATAGATGGTTTGAACATGAATTCTGCCGTCTGCCAGTTCAACTTTTCCGCTTTCCAGGGCAATCAGGGACATGTTGTCGCTGGAAAAACCGGTATTTTTGCCCTTGGGCAATACTTTATTTTTTACCGGCTGAGCCTTAATTACCTTGCCTGTAACGGTGCTGCCGTCTATGCCCATTTTGGCAGGGATCAGGGTTACCAGTTTATCGCCCTTTGTTACGATCTCAGCAGCATTCAGGCTGCGGTAGTCAACCGTGCCGTCTTCCCTGACCTCCGGCTTTGGCTGTTTAAACAAATCAACATGATATTTAAGTTCGGCATCCTTCCCTTCAATCGGCGGAGTGCCGACGGCTGCCAGTATTTTTTTGTAATACTGCCTGTTTACGCATAATTCTTCAATTCTGGCCTTGTTGATGCCGTGTACAACTCCTTCTTCATGCAGCCTGCTTATGATATCCTCTGCTGTCAGGTTTTTTCCTCCGTCAGCAGGCAAAAGCTCTATATAGGCTTCCATGGCGTCTTCTGATATGTAAACATTTACGCTCTCATCTATAAGCTTTTCTTCCTGGGATTCTGCTATCTTTACCCTTTGTTCCTGATCGCTGCGGATAGCCTCAACTATGGCTTCCACATCATAATCTTTTACCTGTTTTCTGTTTATGTATTGAAAGACTTCATTTATTTTTTCCTGCAGTGAGCCAGGAAATGGACTGATTAGCAAAAACACCCCGTTATCCCTATACTCTAACCGGTACTTTTTTTGTTCCATGGTATCCCTTCCCCGTTGTATTTATCTTTATTTAATAGATATGTTGCTGGAATAGAACTGAAAATTTCGGCAACATAGTAAATGTATATATTTATTATATCATTAATTTACAAAAAAACCTTAATATTGACAAAAAATACCCTGCTTTAAAATATACCCCCTTCAATTTCAATAATATCTTCAATGGGTATTTCCTTTCCGTCAGCCATTATCAGCACTTTCTCAAACTCATCCAGCTTTTTTGCCCTGCCATCGGCTGTAACGTATCGGCCGCCCTCTTTTTTATCGTCCGGCACAAAGTATCTTATATTAATCCGGGGCATATCCTCTATTCGTTCTGCTATTATTCTCAGCTTGCGGTTCAATATCTGCTTTGCCTGCTCATCCAGTTCAAGTTTTTTCACCGTCAGCCTGGCGGTTTCCTTAACCGCCTCCTCATGCCCGGTAAGGGCCGCAAAAGGAGCAAACTGGGCTGCCCGATCAAGGTTGGACATGCGGGGCCGCCTGCGGGATACAGGCCGCGGCAGATGAATAATGTCATCATAAGGTCCCTTCATGCTCTGTGCCCTCCTATCTGCCTGTTCCGCTCAATGGCTGTGGCTCCGTCTAAAAGGTTTATCCCCTTCAGAATGGCATTCTTGCCGAACCGGTTTTTTATTTTCAGTGCAGCTTCCTGGATTTTCCGTTCCCGTTTGAGCTGAGCTTCCTCCAGCTTCCGCCTTTTATATTCAGCCTTATAGTCGCTGAAAAAATCAAGCTGCTCCACGGTTTCTGACTCCTGAACCGTTCTTTCATCCAGCAGATTATTTGCAGTAATGCTTATTTTCCGAACCAGCAGGTTTTTGTCCGTAATCTGTTCATACAGCTCCAAGGCAGCTTCTGTAATCATCCTGCCGGATGATGTGTGCCTGGGAAGGTTTATGCTGCCCCGTGCAGGTTTGGGAACAGAACGGCCGTAACCATCTTTAACAATTTCCCCCTTATAATTGCGGCGGATATTTTTGTTGCTCAGGTTTTCAACGTCATATCTGACGGACAAATGTATCTGGTCGGTCATAAGCCGTTTTTCAACCAAATCCAGCGCCAAAAGCTCCGCCATCTCCTGCACTATCAGCCTGGCTTCCCTGAAGCTGTGGGGCGCATGCAGCACCTGGCCTGATCCCGTACTTCTTGACTTGGGTTCATAGGCTTTTATATCGGCAATGGTGCAGGGTTCCCAGCCCCAGGCATGATCTATCAAAAGTTCCGCATTCACCCCGAAAAGATTGTAAAGCAAATCTTCATTATGGAATTCGTCGGCCTTGCCCAGAGAGCATCTTGCAATATCTCCCATGGTATAAAGGCCCGCTTCTTCAAGCCTTTTGGCATAGCCTTTGCCTACCCGCCAAAAATCCGTGATGGGCCTGTGGTTCCACAAAAGGCGCCGGTAGTTCATCTCATCCAGCTCAGCTATCCTTATGCCGTTTTTATCAGCCGGAGCGCGCTTTGCCAGGATATCCATGGCAACCTTGGCCAGGTATAGATTTGTGCCTATTCCCGCCGTTGCTGTAATGCCGGTTGTATCATATACATCCCTGATAATTGTCCTGGCCAGTTCGTGGGCTGAAAGCTTGTATGTGCCCAGATAGCTGGTAACGTCCATGAATACCTCGTCTATGGAATATACATGGATATCTTCAGGGGCAATGTATTTCAGGTAAATGTTGTAAATCCTGGTGCTGTAATCTATATAGTATGCCATCCGGGGCGGAGCAGCAATAAAATCAAGGGAGAGATTGGGGGAAGACTCCAACTCGTTTAAATCTGCCGAAGAGCCGGTAAAAACCCGCCCCGGTGCCTTGTTAAGCCTTTCCTGGTTTATTTCTTTCACCTTTTGGATAACCTCAAACAGTCTTGGCCTTCCAGGAATGCCGAATGACTTCAGAGCAGGAGTTACTGCAAGGCATATTGTTTTTTCAGTACGGCTTTCATCTGCCACCACCAGATTGGTAGTCATAGGATCGAGGCCGCGCTCCACACATTCAACCGAAGCATAAAATGACTTCAGGTCAATGGCAATATAGGTTCTGTTTTTCAATGAGCCGCCTCCCTCCTCTCTTTATTGCCCTCTTATCACTCTTGTGATAATATTGCTTTAATTATATTATAATACAATGCACCAAGCCGAACAAGTGTTCTGTTCAGTATTTTAATGAGAGGTTTTGTATGAAAAAAAGAAAAGCTTTGCAGTTTGTATTAATAATACTTCTATTCCTTATTATCGGATTTTTTACAGGATACTTTTTAGCAGACTCCATCCTTTATTTAAAAAAAACCGGCTATACAACAGGAGAAATTCTCTTATCCCTGGGCGGCATCCTGCTAATTCTATTCATGTCTGTTTTATTGCAAATAATCCTGCACGAAGCTGGCCATTTGCTCTTTGGCTGGATCAGCGGTTATAGATTTTTGTCTTTCAGGATTGGCAGCTTCATGTGGCTAAAAAAGGATGGGGGCATCAGGTTTGCAAGGCTTAAGATAGCCGGAACAGGCGGCCAATGCTTAATGGGACCTCCGGATCTGACGGAAGGCAAATTTCCATATATTTTATATAACCTTGGCGGATCCATAATAAATCTTCTTTCTGCACCAATTTTCCTTATGCTTCTCTTTCTTCTTGCCAGCGGCCCCTTTCTTTCTGTTTTCTTAATCTTGGCGGCTGCAATCGGAATAGTTTTCGCTTTGATGAACGGCATTCCCTTGAAATTGGCACAGGTAAATAATGATGGATATAACGTTCTTTCCCTTGGCAAAAACCCGGAAGCATTAAAGGCTTTCTGGTTACAGCTTAAGGTAACTGAACAAATGACCAAAGGTGTCCGGCTGAAAGATATGCCGGATGAATGGTTCGCCATGCCATCGGACAAAGCCATGAAAAATGGAATAATAGCAGCTGTCGGCGTGTTTGCATGCAACAGGCTGATGGATGCCATGGAGCTGGAAAAAGCTGATGATACCATTGCAGAATTGCTTCAAATGGACACCGGTATAAATGAACTGCACCGCCGTCTTTTGATAGTGGATCAGGTTTACTGCGAACTGGTAGGCAAGAACCGCCAGGAACGCCTGAGCAGGCTTCTGACTAAACAGCAGATAAGATTTATGAAATCTATGAAAACTTTCCCTTCTGTATTGCGCACAGAATACACATATGCCTTGCTTAAAGAAAATGACAATAAGAAAGCTTCAAAAATTAAAGATGAATTTGAGAAAATGGGCGCATACTATCCTTATCCGCAGGAAATTGAAAGTGAACGGGAATTGATGGAGCTGGCAGAACAGAAATCTCTGATTTAAAATGCCGAAAACCCGCTTAAACAGCGGGTTTTCGGATAAATTATGGCGGAGAAGGAGGGATTTGAACCCTCGCGCCGGTAACCCGACCTACGCCCTTAGCAGGGGCGCCCCTTCGGCCAACTTGGGTACTTCTCCGTATAAATGAAAGACAATGGCGGAGAGAGAGGGATTCGAACCCCCGGCACCTTTCGGTGTCACTGGTTTTCAAGACCAGCTCCTTAAACCACTCGGACATCTCTCCATTATGCCAAGCGTATGGGCTGGCACTACTATAGTATAGCAAAACGGATTTCCCATGTCAATTGTAAAAAAATCAAAGCTTTCGACCTGGCCAAGGGAATGGATTTATGCACATCAACCATGTTTTCTCAATTTAAATGAACCCCCAATCGTCAGGCTTTAAGCCAGACTTTTGGGGGTTAAGTGCATAATAAAGCTTTATTAGCCTATTTGGTAATTCTCTCAACCCCGCCCATATAAGGACGCAGTTTTTCGGGAATTATAACCGAACCGTCCTTCTGCTGATAGTTTTCCAGAATAGCAGCTACCGTACGGCCTACGGCAATGCCTGAGCCGTTTAAGGTATGAACAAATTGTGGCTTGCCCTTATTTCCTTCCCTGTATTTAATATTAGCCCGGCGTGCCTGGAAATCTTCAAAGTTGCTGCAGGATGAAATCTCCACATATTTCTGATAACTGGGCATCCAAACCTCCAGGTCATAGGTTTTGGCTGATGAGAAGCCCAGATCTCCGGTGCAAAGCAGCGATACCCGATAGGGCAGGCCCAATTGTTTTAAAACTTCTTCCGCATCATTAACCAGGGTTTCCAGCTCCTCGTAGGAATTCTCCGGTTTTGTAAACTTAACCAGTTCCACCTTGTTGAACTGATGCTGACGGATCAGGCCCCTGGTATCCCTGCCTGCCGAGCCGGCTTCAGCACGGAAACAGGCGCTGTATGCCACATGTTTTATGGGCAGCACGTCTCCGTCCAGGATTTCCTCGCGGTAAAGGTTGGTTACAGGCACCTCCGCAGTTGGGATCAGGAAATATTCCGTACCTTCTATCTTAAAGGCATCCTCTTCAAATTTGGGCAGCTGGCCGGTGCCTGTCATGCTGCGCCGGTGCACTATAAAGGGCGGGAAAATTTCCGTGTAGCCGTGTTTTTGAACATGCAGATCCAGCATAAAGTTAAACAGGGCACGCTCCAGTCTGGCACCCAGGCCCCTGTAAAATGTAAACCGGGCTCCGGTAACCTTCGCTGCAGCGGTAAAATCCAGGATATTCAAATCCTCGCCTATATCCCAGTGGGCCTTGGGCTCAAAATCAAATTCAGTAGGTTCGCCCCACTGGCGGATTACCTTATTATCCTCATCGTTTTCTCCCACAGGCACGGATTCATGAGGAATATTGGGGATCTCCAAAAGAATGCTTTTCAGCTGCTCATCTGTTTCCCTGACCCTTTCATCCAGCTCTTTAATCTCCCGTGAAACCTCTCCCATTTCGGCAATTAAGGCTTCCGCGTCCTTCTTTTCCTTTTTAAGCCGGGCTATTTCCTGGGAAACAGTGTTGCGTTTATTCTTCAGCTTCTCAACTTCCTGAATATATTCCCTTCTCTGTTTGTCCAATTCCAGAAACTTATCCAGACTGATCTGGGCATTGCGTTTTTTAAGTGCTTCAGCCACTGCATCCGGATTGGTACGAATGAACTTCATATCCAGCATCCAAATCACCTCTTAAAATAATAAAACCCGTCCCTCCTCAGGGACGAGTGTTTCAAACCCGCGTTGCCACCCCGGTTGAGAGAATATGCTTCATCTATTCTCCCCACCTTAACCGGCATAACGGACCGGGACCGGTAATGCCTACTTGCCGCAAAAAGCTTTCAGCACACAGCTCCAGGATGGATTCGGTAGAACCCGCCTGCCGGTTTGCACCAGCCACCGGCTCTCTGAAAGGAGGGATTTCTGCCTACTATTTCCCTTCTTCGCCTTTTCATTAATTATTTGATAATTATTATACACAATTAATTTTTTTATGCAAATACTTTTTCCCCAGGTGCAAACAGCCTGTTTCAAATAGGCTGTATAAACTGCACCTGCCCAGGCAAAGATAATATTTACAAGAAATTGCCGGAAGGAGGATTAAAGTGAATAAAGTGGATATCCTGGCACAGCTGGGAGACATAAAAGAGATAGAATACCGCAACACCCTGGCACTTACCAGCATTATTGAACTTTTGCTTGAGAAAAAGATAATCAGCCGGGAGGATATATGCAGAAAGGCAAAGGAACTGGACAGGCTGGCTTTTATGGAAGCCGGCAAAACCAGCTGCAAGGTTAACTAATTCAGCAAATACCCCTTTTGCTCAAGCACTTTTTCTATATTGTCCAAAATTTCTATGCTGTCTGCTTCTACAGTGTGAAGATGGACCCCTTCAGTTAATTTTGATAAGGGTTCTGCTCCTTCCTTTTCCATGGCAGCCAGGTAGATTTCCACATCCCTGCGGGAAGACATCATCAGGCTTGCCTTAAACTCACCGTAAACAGGATGCTCTATAATAACATCCAATACCTTGCCTCCGCAGTCTACAATTGCATTTAATTCATCCCTTATGTCTTCCGGGCTGTGTTTAACGGCAAAAACCCGGGTCAAACGTCTGGGCTGGCTGCTCCGGGGCATAATATAGCCTTGGGGAGTTGCAATAATATCATTTCCAGCCGCCCGAAGAATTGCAATATCCTGTACAATAATCTGCCGGCTGACATTAAATAAGCTGGCCAGGTATGTGCCGGTCAAAGGAGTATTGCTTCTTTCCAAATAAACTTTTATTTTTTCTCTGCGTTCTTCACTCGTCACACAAGGCCACCTCCCGGTTTTTCCCATTAACCGATTCTATTATATTTGCAAAAACCATTATTTTCAAGCAAACCAGTGTTATTTACGGCACTTCCAATCGCTATTATACTACACTTTCTTTATACCCCGTCTTAATGCCGTCATTCAGCAAATGAAATGTATAAAATTGTAAATTCAGGTCAGAATAAGTAAATCCAAAAATATACATCTGTATTGAATGGTGATGCAGACGTGAAAGAAAATAAACTTCGGCTGTTATTCTTTATAACCGGTTTTATTTGCTTATTTTTCGTCTGCCTGTATATGAAATTGATATATGGATTTCCAAAAATAAATTCTGAAACTCCCCAGCAGTTTTATGAAAATAAGCCTGAACCGGAAGTGAATAAGCTGAAAAATGCAGGCGGGAATTATATCCACACAGAAGCGGAAATCAAGGATACATCCTCTGAAAAGTATTGTTCCGCTAATATATATGTCCGTGAAATTCCCCTTCCGCTGGAACCGGAGATAGATGAGAGGCTTGCCCGATTTCGAGAAAAGGCAGAAAAGCTGAATCAGCAGTTTCCCGACCATTTTGTCATATCCTTAAATACTGCTGAAAAAACTGTCGCGCTGACCTTTGATGACGGACCGGACTCAGACTCCACTCTTGAAATAGTTAATATATTAAATAAGTATAAAGTTCCCGGCACCTTTTTTCTACTGGGCACTCAAATAGACAAACATCCTCATATAGTAAATACCATCCTCGAAAGCGGCCACAGCATCGGCAATCACAGCTGGAGCCATAAGAGGCCTACGGATATAAACACTGAAGCTGTAATGGATGAAGTTGTAAAGACAGGGCAACGGCTTGCCGGCTACGGAATTGACACAAAACTGTACCGGCCTCCTTACGGCCTGGTAAATCCATCCCAGATGCCGGCATTAATAGAAGCCGGATATCGTGTCATCTGCTGGTCCATTGATTCTATGGACTGGTATTTCGACAATCCGAATCAAATTGCAGCCTGTGTAATAGATAGTATCCATCCCGGAGCCATAGTCCTCATGCACAGTGCCGGCGGGAAAAACAATAGAAAAGCTACTATTGAAGCTTTACCTGTGATTATAGAAAGGCTGCTTGATAAAGGGTATCGCTTTACAAGCCTGGATCAGAACTGACATAGGCCTTGGCATTTAAATAATAGATCCCTCTATGATATTATGCTAAAATAAATTTAATTACCCGGCATCAGGATAGATATGCAGTCAATTGGAGATGACATAATGTCTTATATTGAATCCGAGCTGAAATTCCTATTGGAAAGAAAAGATTTTGCATCTTTATACAGATATCTGAAAGAGAATTATGCCAGCCCGCAGCTTGTCAGGCAGACAAACTATTACTTTGCTGCTTCCAGAAGGGCTGCTGACCTGCAATTGGGAAGTACCCGCATCCGCTGTGTCAAGGGTACATATGAGCTTACATGCAAAATACCCATAGCTGAAAACTCATCTGGTGCCATGCTTAACAGCTATGAATATAATGCACAGATCAGTAAAGAACAGGCAATTAATTACATAAACAATGGTTTGCCGGCGGCTGCCCAAAAAGAGCTGCTTGGGGATTTAAATAAAATTCACGGCACGCCAATGAGAGATTTAAATTGCTTTGGCCGCCTGCGCACCGCCAGATTTATTTTTGCAATAAAAAAGGAACTGCCGCCCCTGCTGCTGGACAGCAATGCCTATCTGGGAACATTTGATTATGAGCTGGAATGGGAGCTTAGGGAAAGCGAAGCTGCCCATTATCTGCTGCATAACTGGTTCAAAGATCTGGATATTCAGCCTGTCGGCAAAATCATACCTAAAGTAAAGCGGTTCTTTGACAGGCTGATGGAATCGGAAATATAGTTTTATCTTGGTATGAATTTCTCGGGCTTTTCTGCATACATGTTGAAAATAAAGCCGCAGTCTGAACAAACATCTGCAATAATGGCAGAGCCAAAGGAAAGTGCCTTTCCAACCGGCTGCAGGGCAGCGTACCCTGACAGTTTTCCTCTGCCTATACGATCCGAACCACAATTGGGACATTTCTTTAAGCCCACAAATATCTATTCCCCTTTATTTAAGAATTGGTATACCACCAATATAACATATGCAGTAAACAATAACAATCATAAGACTATTTTCATTTACTACTTTCGTCCCTATGGCAGTATGGGCACCTGGAATTCCTTTTCAATACGATTGGGATAATCTATTACCGGGAATCTAACCGGACTTTTAACAGGCATTTCAAAGGTATACTCATAATCATATTCCATATAATCCTGGTTTTCTCTTGTGAACCTTCCTTCCTTTTCTCTCCTCAATTCCTGGTTACTGCCGTCGAAACCGTTCCATGAAAGAAACTCAATATAGCTGCCTGAAGGGGGAATGCTGCCAAGCTTAAAACTGACAAACAAACTTTTATCCCCGAGCTTCAACTCCTTTAGCTGTAATTTTTCATCCGGAGCCTTTATTAACCCATTGCCATCCAGGTCAATTACGACTTCCGCCTCATCCTTATCCAGCGCCCTGATCCCGCTGCCCCTGATGTACAGCTCCTTAGGGACAGTAAAGAAATTGCTCTGGAAGAAAACTCTCTTCTTTGTATAACTGATATGATTCATAGTCACCCCATCCTGGATAGTTCCCCATTCATTCCCTTTCTCATCTACCAGCGCCAGGTTTTCGAGGGCAAAAATTTCCATTGTATTATTCTTGTCAAATGATATATCAACTGATACCCTGGTAGGGTAAATAACAGCATTTTCAAAGACTATCCTCTGCCCTGCAATTTCAACAGCCTGATCTATAACATAGTGCTTTTCCATGTTTTCAAACCTGGATTTGTCGATTGGAATGGATACCTTCCAATTATCGTCCAATACATGGCTTTGGCCTTCCGGAAGGTTCGGATCACCAACCTCCATATTAGCAGTCAGTTTAATTACATCCGGTATCATAAAATCAGGATCTTCATCACCGGGAAAACTAATGTTAAGTCTACCGTTGTATACGGATCCGTCATATGGTGCAAAGCCATAGTCGAAAGCTGCTTTTAGCTCGCTGTTTCTTTCATCCGTGATATTCAGGCTGTTTATTCTTGGCATCTTATATTGGCTTTTGTTTTCTATTGAATAAAAAACAACCATCGATGTATTGTCCACTATTATGTCATTTACAGTAAATACAATTCCCTGGTGTTCATCCGAAACATTGATATTTTGAATGAACTCGTTGTCAACGGCAGATTGCAGACCCTTATTCCATTGGATCAGATCTACAATATAATCCATACCGGGAATTGCAGAAATATAAGATGCAAAGGCAGGCGACATTCGTATCATGCTGAAGAAAACTACCAATGTCAAAATGCTTGCAATTCCTGCCCCTCTCCGAATTCTAATGCCCCTCTTTTTCTTCTTTGCTTTTTCTATACCGTTTATAATGTATGAATCAATATCCTTCGGCAAATGCTCATTTGAAATCATAATTCTCACTTCCTTTCAACAAGCTCCGCATTTGTTTCAGACCCCGGCTAATCCAGATTTTAACGGTTCCTTCAGGCTTCCCCATAATAACTGAAATATCTGCAATGCTCATATCTTCATAGTACCTCAATATCAGTACATCCCTATACTTGGGCTTCAGCCTTCCAACATAATATTTTAAATCCATGCAGGTTTCCTGTTTTTCTATATTGTCCTCACAAGTCAAAACCAGGTTGTCAAGCGGAATCACAAGTTTAGTTCTTCTCAGTTCATCAAGGCAATAATTGATCATGATCCTAACCAGCCAGGTTGAAAAGTATTTTGGATACTTCAGTTTATGCAGCTTAAGAAACGCACGGCAAGTAACCTCCTGGACAGCTTCAAGGGCCTTTAGCTCATCTCGCAGGTACTGCATTGCTGTTCCATAAAGGCGATCCTTATTCAGAGAAATCAGTTCAAAAAATGCCTGATCATCTCCGTTTCTTGCCTTTACAACCAAGTCTTCCATATATAGCTCCTTTGTTGATGATTGTATCAATCCATACTTTTTTCTATTAGATATTCGTATATTAGACGGTGCAAGTGTATATTTGGATTCAATTTATAATAGTTAATTTTGGATAGACGGATCTTTCCTCAATATAAGATAAATAGAAAGAGGTTTGAACTATAATACAATGTTTCATGTGAAATTTCAAAAATAAAAACCACCTGGCATTGAATACCAGGTGGTTTTAAGTTCCGGCAACGACCTACTCTCCCAGGCGGTCTCCCGCCAAGTACCATCGGCGCTGAAGGGCTT
>LFTC01000058.1:0-14340 GCA_001512915.1 Clostridiales bacterium DTU083
TGGGTATTAATATGCCCACTGTCATAGAACGATTAGTTTTCAATCCTCTTGCCATTTCATTAACTTGAAAACCCAGAGCCTCAATTGCTTCATCAATTAAAATTTTATTTTTTTCCAATACTCTTTTGCCATTGAGATACTTTGATACTGTTGCTATGGACAGACCGGTATATTTAGCTACATCTTTTATAGTTACGGACATGCTGTATCACCCTTTATGTAATAAAACGTTTAGCATTTAAATTCTATCATTCAGTATCATAATAGTCAATCGACAAAATCCGAGTATTCTTCATATTTTGTCGCAAATATATAATTTTAGTGCTATTTTGTATGTACAAAGGTCACAAATAGAATTCATTGACCAGATTATTTGAGTATGCTATAATTAAACTAGTTAAACGTTTAACTTTAGTTAAGGGAGAATAACTGGCATGGAAAAACTATTAATGGGTATAGACGTGGGCACATCTTCCTGTAAAGTAGCATTATTTGATACAAGCGGTAGTGTTGTTTCCCAGAGTACAAAAGAGTACCAGGTTTATTATCCTGCACCAGGTCACGTCGAGCAGAATCCCTTGGAATGGTGGGAGGCAATCTGTCATGCCGTGAGAGAGGTGTTGCAGACTGCTTCCGTTGATACCAGCCAGATCGTTGGGATAGGCGTTGATGGTCAAAGCTGGTCTGCTATCCCCGTTGACAGACAGGGAAATGTATTATGCAATACTCCGATTTGGATGGATACCCGTGCAGAGCAGATCTGTGAGAGAATAACAGAGGAAATCGGATTTGATCGAATCTTTTCTGTAAGCGGCAATCCCTTTGAACCTGCTTATACTACACCCAAAGTTATCTGGTTCAAGGAAAACATGCCTGATCTATACAAGAATACCTACAAGTTTCTGCAGAGTAATAGTTACATTGTATATAAACTGACTGGCGTCATGTCCCAGGATGTGTCACAGGGCTATGGACTTCATTTTTTTGATATGAAATCAAAAAAATGGGACGAAGGGTTATGCGAAGACCTGGGTATTTCACTGGATAAATTCCCTGAAATATATCCTTGTCATCAGGTGGTTGGCACCATAACCAGTGAAGCCGCCAGTCAAACCGGGCTGCCTGTTGGACTGCCTGTGGTAGCGGGAGGTTTGGATGCTGCATGCGGCACTCTCGGTGCAGGTGTTATACATACCGGAGAAACACAGGAGCAGGGAGGCCAGGCCGGTGGAATGAGCATTTGCGTAGATAAAGCCGCTGCTCATCCCAAGCTTATATTAAGCTGTCATGTTGTTCCGGATAAATGGCTGCTCCAGGGCGGCACTGTCGGAGGAGGCGGTGCACTGAAATGGTTTCAGAAGCAATTTGGACCCTATGATAAAGTTATACAAGGCGATATAATTAAAAGTCCTTTTCAGGTAATGGATGAGGAAGCCTCAGAGGTCAAGCCCGGCTCTGAAGGACTTATCTTCTTGCCCTATATGGCAGGCGAAAGATCTCCTATCTGGGACAAAAATGCGAAAGGTGTTTATTATGGGCTGGATTACAGTAAGACAAGAGGTCATATGATCAGGGCAACACTGGAAGGCTGTGCTTATGCATTGCAACACAACATAAAAACGGCTGAAGAAGCCGGAGCCCATATCGAAGAACTTGTTGCCATGGGTGGAGCGGCCAATAGCAGGCTTTGGACACAGATTAAATCAGATATTACCGGCAAGGTAATAAAGGTACCATCTTCCGATACCGCAACTACACTTGGGGCTGCTATACTGGCCGGTGTAGGCACAGGAGCTTATAAGGATTTTGAGGATGCCGTTACTAAAACTGTGATAGTTACCAGAACTCATAAACCCAATGAGCAAAATCATTTATTGTATCAGAAATATTACAAAATATATCTTAAATTATATGACCAATTAAAGGACATTTTTGCAGAAAGCGGGATGATTAATTGAAAGCTGCAGTGCTATATGCGAATGATGATCTAAGATATGATGATTATCCGATGCCCCGGCCTGGAAAAGGCGAGGTGTTGGTAAAAGTAAGGGCAACGGGAATATGTGGCTCGGACGTGCCAAGGGTATTACACAACGGTGCACATTTTTATCCCATAGTATTAGGACATGAATTCTCTGGAGAGATAGTGGAACTTGGGGAAGGAGTTGAAGGATTCAGTGTAGGAGACAGGGTTGCAGGTGCACCCCTTATCCCATGTTTCCAATGTAATCATTGCCAAAAAGGCAGCTATTCCCTGTGCAAATCCTATAGCTTTATTGGTTCTCGCGTGCAGGGAAGTTTTGCCCAATATATCAAGCTTAATGCAAGAAATGCAGTTAAAATGGATTCCAACGTTTCCTTTGAACAAGGAGCCTTGATTGAACCATCCACTGTTGCCTTGCATGGAATAAGGCGTGTAAGTTATAAGGGCGGCAAGGATGTTGCAGTATTAGGGGGAGGCACAATCGGTCTTTTTACAGCACAGTGGGCAAAAATTTTTGGAGCAAAACGGGTAGTTGTATTTGATATTGACAATGACCGTCTAAAACTTGCCGAAAGGCTTGGTGCTGATTACACTATCAACACAATGGAGGAAGGCTTCCTGGACAAGGCATTCGAGATAACAAAAGGAGAAGGTTTTGATTATATATTCGAGACAGCCGGCGCAGAGCCTACCATAAAGATGGTCTTTGAACTTGCAGGAAACAATTCCAGTGCTTGTTTAATCGGAACTCCAACCCGGGAACTGCATTTTTCTCCACAATTATTTGAAATGCTACTGCGCAGGGAATTTTTCCTTACCGGGTCCTGGATGTCTTATAGTGCACCCTTTCCTGGAGAGGAATGGGAATTGACTGCCCATTACTTCTCAAACGGCGAATTAAAAATTGATGAGGGCATGATTTTCAAAAAACTTCCCTTAAGCCAAGCTAAAAAAGCATTTGATTATTACAAAATACCAGGCAAGGTTAAGGGAAAGATACTATTATTGAACGAATAGTTAATGAAAAAGGAGGATATATAAATGAAATTAGATGAAAAGTTTGAGATTGCCAAAGATGGAGTGGATCCTTCCAAGGTTCCGTACAAAACATTGTATACGGGAGCAAAAATCCCGGCAATCGGCTTAGGAACCTTTGGTTCAGATCGTTATTCTGCTGAACAGGTTGCTGAAGCTGTTAAAGGAGCTATATCCGTTGGTTACCGGCATATAGATTGTGCTTCAGTATATGGCAACCAGCATTTGATTGGTGAAGTACTTCAGCAAGTTATGGAGGCCGGAATTAAAAGAGAGGAATTGTGGATCACCTCAAAGTTATGGAATGACATGCATGGTGAAGGGGATGTGCTTATCTCCTGTGCGCAGACATTGAAGGACCTTAAGCTGGATTACCTGGACCTGTTTTTAATTCACTGGCCCTTCCCCAACTATCATGAACCGGGATGCGATGTAAATTACAGAAGCCCTGATGCCAAACCTTATATCCATGAAAACTACATGAAAACCTGGCGTCAAATGGAAAGACTTGTCGAAATGGGGCTTGTAAGACATATTGGAACCTCTAATATGACAATACCCAAGCTTAAACTTGTATTAAGAGATGCTGATATTAAGCCTGCCTGCAATCAAATGGAATTGCATCCTCATTTCCAGCAGCCGGAGTTATTCCAATTTGTAGTAGACAACGGTATTGTACCCATTGGCTTCTGTCCAATAGGCTCACCAGAACGGCCCGATCGTGACAGAACACCGGAAGATACTTCCCCGATTGAAGACCCGGTAATTATAAAAATTGCAGAAAAGCATAATGTACATCCTGCAGTAATTTGTGTGAAGTGGGCAGTGCAAAGAGGACAAATACCTATTCCATTCTCAGTATATCGTGAACATTATTTGAGCAATCTGTACAATATAACTGTAGATCCTCTGACAGATGAAGAGATGAAGGAGATCGAAAAAATAGACAGGAATTGTCGTCTCATCAAAGGGCATGTATTCTTATGGAAAGAAGGCCAAAGCTGGGAAGACCTGTGGGATGTTAACGGAGAAATTACACCTCCGTAAAATGTATTAAGTTAATGAAATTGTGAAGGCGTTGTGTTTCACTTGGATAGACTAGTGAAACAAACGCCTTGTCTTTTAGAAATAATGAAGCCAAACATTAACAGATGCTGGATGACATTTCAAGCGGGTCTGGCAAGGGAACAACAATTGCTGTTGTTTTCGATATAGCAAAGAATGAAAGGAGTTGTAAGAACATGTTGAAAGGAGTACCTTCAATTCTGCCCCCTGATCTTTTAAAAATCATGATGGAAATGGGGCACGGAGATGAGTTGGTGCTTGGGGATGGAAATTTCCCTTCAGCCAATTATGCTCAAAGATTAGTAAGATGTGATGGTCATGGCATTCCTGAGCTGTTGGATGCCATATTGAAGTTCTTCCCTCTGGACAGTTATGTGGAAGCACCTGTAGCCCTTATGGAAGTAGTTCCCGGTGATGACGTAAAACCGGTAATCTGGGAAGAATACAAAAAGATTATCGATAAGCATGATCCTGAAAACAATAAAATTGAGCATATGGAACGCTTTGCCTTCTATGAAAGAGCGAAGAAAGCCTATGCAATTGTTGCAACTGGTGAAGGTGCCTTATATGCCAATATTATCCTCAAAAAAGGCGTTGTGAAAGAGTAAGGCATACATAAAACTGCCAGCCGGAAAATAAACGGCTGGCAGTTTTTATATTCTCCCTTTAAAAGCTCCTTCATCCAGTCTGTAACAATATTCGCAAAATTTTTGTGAATTCTGGATATAGCTTTATTCCATATGTATAGATATAATGTAAATTACAGCCAGGGTTTGAATAATTGATTTGGAGGGGTATTCATGGCTAATGTTAAGTTGAAAAATGTAACCAAGGTGTATGATGGTAAAGTGACGGCAGTGAGCAATTTCAGCCTGGATATAGAGGACAAGGAATTTGTTGTGCTGCTGGGCCCTTCTGGCTGCGGCAAGTCTACTGTCCTTAGGATGATTGCCGGTTTGGAGGAAATCACCGAAGGTGAACTGTACATAGACGGAAAGCTGATGAACCAGGCGGAATCGAGCGAAAGAAACATTGCCATGGTTTTTCAGAACTATGCCTTGTTTCCGCATATGACCGTATATGAAAACATGGATTTCGGTCTGGAACTTAGAAAAGTGCCCAAATCCAAGCGTGATTCCGGAATTAAGGAAACGGCTGAAATACTTGGGATTGAACAGATTTTGAACACAAAACCCAAAGAACTGACAGCTGAACAAAGGCAGAAAGCTGCGCTGGCCTGTGCCCTTGTCCGGGAGCCCAAGGTGCTTTTAATGGATGAACCCTTATCCGGCCTGGATGCAAAAGTCAGGGTGCAGATGAGGACAGAAATTGTCAAGCTGCATAACAGGCTGAAAACTACCATCATTTATGTTACCAATGATCAAACTGAAGCTATGGCTATGGGTACCCGCATAGTGGTAATGAAGGACGGTGTAATTCAACAGACGGACACGCCCCAGGAACTCTTTGCCCATCCCATCAACCAATTCGTTGCCGGTTTTATAGGCAGCCCCCCGATGAATTTCATACCAGTCACTCTCATAAGTAAAAATAATGAATCATTTGCAGTTTTTGAAGATAAGCGGATAAAAATACCTGAAGGAAAAATAAAGAAGTTGAAGGACTCTTCCTATCTTGGCAGGGAGGTTATTATGGGAATCCGCCCTGAGGACATCCATGATGAGGAAGTCTTCCTGCACAGTGTGGAAGGCAGCAGCATCGAGGCATATGTGGAGCTGGCGGAACTTATGGGTTCGGAAACTTACCTGCATCTGAAGGCAGGAAGTTACAGCCTTACAGCCAGAGTTAATCCAAGATCCACGGCCAGAGCAGGTGATACAATCAAACTGGCTTTTGATCCCAACAAGCTGTATTTCTTTGATAAAACTACTCAAGAAACCTTGTTAAATAGATAAAAAAGCTGTATTATAAAGAAGGATTTTTGTCTATTTAGCAGAAATAGTAATCCTGAGGAGGATGAAATTTCTGCTTTTTTATTGGAAGAATAATTTTCCTCTGGCAAAGCGAAACTATATTATGTATACTAAATAGAGTAGGTGGATACGGATGTTAATAGAGAGAAGAATACAAAGATTATTGGATAAATTGGTGAAAAGCATCCAGGTGGATACAAATATACTGGATGCCAACGGCATGGTGGTTGCCAGCAGTGACAAGTCCCGTATAGGGAGCCTGGAAAACATTGCTAAGGAATTGACTGAGGAAAATGACAAAGCCATTTTTATAGACAGCAATCGCACTTATATGAAGTTTATTGTCGATAATATGACATACTTCCTTTCCATGGAAGGAACAAACAGGGAGACCCGCAACTATTGTCTGTTGATGGTTTCTCTGTTCGAAGCCCAGTTTCAGGATTCCATGCAAAAACTGGACAAGGATGAGGTAATCCGCCGCATTCTTGTCAATCAGCTGGGCGACCTGGAGCTGCGGGAACTGGTTCATGCTTATAAACTGGAACTGGGCCTGCCCCGCTGTGCATATATTATCCGCACTAGGGGCATTGAAGCAGAGCAGGTTTATAAAATGCTGCAAAAGGTCTTTCCCAAAGACAGGGAGGATTTTTTGATTCTGGTAGACGGCATGACAGTTGCCCTGGTCAAGGCAGTATCCATGGATATGGAAGAGGAAGAGCTGATGCAGCTGGCTGCAGCCATTGATGAATCCATTCATAATGAAACAACAGTAAAAGCCTGCATAGGAATAGGAGGAATTAAGGACAACCTGTTCCGGATTAATGAATCCTATGAGGAAGCCTTAAAAGCAATAGAGGTAGGCAGAGTATATAATGCCAGCAATCGGATCTATATGTACAGCTCCCTCTTGTTGGAGCGTTTTTTACACGAAGTTCCTCTGCATTTATGCGAGAGGTACAGCAAAGTGCTGTTTGTCAAGGAGTATAAAAAGCTTCTGTCTGAGGAAATGCTGGAAACCATTGAAAAGTTTTTTGAAAACAATCTGAATTTGAGCGAAACAGCAAGGCAGCTGTTTATACATCGGAATACTCTTGTATACCGCCTGGATAAAATCCAGAATGTTATGGGCTTGGATCTGCGTAACTTCCATCATGCAGTAACATTCAAGATTATGATGATGCTGATGGACAGATACACTTGGGAGGTATAGTGTTTGATCCAATTTGTGAATGTTACTAAGGTATACGAAAACGGACTTCGTGCATTAAATAATGTCAATTTACAAGTTGCAAAAGGCGAATTTGTTTTTATAGTGGGGGAAAGCGGTGCCGGGAAATCCACTTTAATCAAATTGCTGTTGAAGGAAATAGAGCCAACATCAGGAGCCTTGTTTGTCAATGATAGGAATCTGTCTCATATGAAACGCAAGGAAATTCCTTTTTATAGAAGGGGTATGGGGGTTGTATTTCAGGATTTTCGTCTGCTGCCGGATAAAACCGTGTACGAAAATGTTGCTTTTGCCATGGAGATAGTGGAAGCTTCTCGTAAAGAAATACGCAGGCAGGTGCCTGCGGTACTAAGCATGGTAGGATTGGCATCCAAAGCCAATCACTATCCCGGCCAGTTGTCCGGCGGCGAGCAGCAGAGGGCTGCTTTGGCCAGGGCAATTGTCAACAATCCTTCCATATTGATTGCAGATGAACCTACCGGTAATTTGGACAGCGCCACCGCCAGGGAAATTATGAAGATTATAAACATGATAAATCACAGGGGAACCACCGTAATAATGGCCACTCATGCCAAAGATATAGTTAACTCCATGAGAAAAAGAGTAGTCACCTTTCATAAAGGAACCATTATTTCCGATCAGGAGAAAGGGGAGTACTACTTTGAAGATTAGAACCTGGAGGCGGATGGTAAAACAGGGTTTTCAGAATGTTTTCCGCAACCGTATTATGTCTTTGGCTTCCATCAGCGCCATTGCCGCGGCTTTATTTGTTTTGGGGCTGGTAATGGTCATTGTAATGAATATCAACAATATGATTTCTGATCTGGAGTCTCAGGTGGAAATTACCCTGTTCTTAAAAACCGGTGCCAACTCATCGGATATAAGCAGCGTGGAGAGGGAAATCAAGAGCTGGGAAGGGATTAAGGATTACCAGTTCATATCCAAGCAGGAAGCCCTGAATAAGTGGAAGGAAGAATGGGGTGACAAGAAATACCTGCTGGAGGGTTATCATGCCCATAACAACCCCTTGCCCGATTCCTTTCATATAACCGTGCAAAAACCTGAATATGTAGACGGAATTGTTGACAAGGCAAGTGCACTGACATCGGTGGAGAAGGTTCAATACAGCAGGGATGTGGTAAATACCATAACCAGAATAGCTTCCACCACCCGCTTGTTCGGCTTGGCTTTGGTAGGAATTTTGGTTGCCATGGCCATGGTAATCATTAATAATACCATCCGGATATCGGTTTATTCCCGGCGCCGGGAGATCAATATCATGAAATATATCGGTGCTACCGACTGGTATATACGATGGCCCTTCCTGATGGAAGGGATGCTCCTGGGTCTGTTTGGCGCTGTCATTTCCTCCGGTCTGGTGGCTCTTATGTATTCATTGCTGGAGAACAGGCTGAGCAGTCCTTCTCCCTTGGAAGGAAATCTGCTGGCCATATTCAGGTTGCTGCCTTTGGATCAAGTTATATACCCCATAACAGCGCTTTTTGTATTGGTCGGCACCCTTGTGGGCATGATTGCAAGCCTGCTGTCCATGAGGAAACATCTGCGGGTATGAACCCGGACAGGTCTTTAAGGCACTTGCATGCTAAGAGTTCTGCTTATGCGGGGCTCTTTTTTTATCAATAATTTAATTGTATTAAGCAGTGTATAGATGCTATAATAAGTATTGCGGATTCAGCAAGTATTCGGGAGGACATAAAATGATAAGCAAAAGGGCTGCCGTGATTGGGGCAATTATCCTCATAATCTGCACGGCTTTTTTTTCATCCTTTATAACCCTGCAGGTAAACAAATATTTGATGATTAAACAAGGCGATGTTATACAAGCCCAGGAATATGCTGAGCTGAAGGATTTTTACCGGAAGTTTAATCAGCTTAAGGAAGTAATAATGGAGGATTACCTGGAAGAACCGGAATTGGATACCTTGACAGAAGGTGCCTTAAAAGGAATGGTAGCTTCCCTGGATGATCCATATACTTATTACTTAACTGCCGAGGAATACCAGGAATTTCTGATGGACATGGAAGGCACCTATGCAGGTGTAGGGCTTTCAGTTTCTGTCAGCGATGAGGATAATATGATAACGGTAGTCAATGCTTTTAAGGGAAGCCCGGCGGCTGAGGCTGGTATTGCCCCGGGGGATAAAATTGTAGGCGTAAATGGTGAAGATGTGGACGGCTCCATGCTGGATGAAGCAGTGCAAAAAATGCGGGGTGAGCCTGGAACTTCCGTTACCATATCAATACTGCGGAACGGGGAAATCAAGGATTATACCATAGAAAGAGCCGTCATTGATATACCGGACATGGAGTACAGGATGCTGGATGAAGAGGTGGGCTATATCTGGCTGTACCGCTTTGACAAAGATTCAGCCAAGAATTTTGTTGATGCGGTCAATGATCTGAATTCCCAGGGTATGAAAGGCCTGGTGCTGGATTTGCGCAACAATCCGGGCGGACTGCTGGATGAATGCGTGGCCATAGCAGATATGCTCCTGCCTGAAGGATTGGTACTTTACAGCGAGGACAAGCATGGAAACCGGGAGGAGTACCCTTCCAATGAGGAGCATTTGGACATCCCTCTGGCTGTATTGGTTAACGAGTTTAGTGCCAGCGCTTCTGAAGTCTTGTCCGGGGCCATTCAGGACCATGGCGCCGGGGTGATTATAGGCAAGACCACCTTCGGAAAAGGGCTGGTTCAAACCATACGCGGACCTTTTAAGGAAGGGGATGTAATCAAGCTTACAACATCCAAATATTTCACTCCCAATGGCAGAGACATCAATGAAAAGGGTGTAGAGCCGGATATAGAAGTGGAGGAGCTGGAAGAGGCTTATGAGTACCTGTTGGAAAACCCCAATGAAGAACTGCCCCTGGAGTTGGATGCCCCCTTGTCCAGAGGACTGGAAGAAGTAAAGAAACAGCTTAAAGAATAGAATGTATTAAAGCAGGAGCCCAACTGGTTTGTTAACTAGTTGGGCTCAATGTTTATCATTATGTGCAGTTTGATGTGGTTTATTTGCTTTGCAGTGTTCCATCCATAAATATGGTAGATTCCATCCTTTACGGAAGAAGGAAGGATAAGTTTTTCAGTGTAGCGTATTATCCGGCCTGGCGGGAAAGAAACCTCACCCAATACCTGGGTAAAGGCTTTATCATCAGACCAGCGCCACAGGGTACGGCCGTTGGGATAGGTAATCTTAAAATCGTAGCGCTGGCTGGTATTGTAATTAAGACTGATGGTTTTGCTGGAAAGGTTAATTTTGGTCAGTGCTAATTCAACCGCCTGGCCTGGATTATAGGCCGGCCTGTCTGCAGATAATATCAAAAACAGACCGGACAAAAGCATATCTGCATGGTAGGGAGGCGCCTTCTGCGAGCCTCTGGCATCATCCAGCAGATGCCTCCAGGTATGTAAGTCCGCATGGCCTGTAGGCCGCAGGCTGCGGCTGATCTGAAATTGCCTGACGCTTCCTTCGGTGGTGGGATCAAAGATGCCGTCCAGCTTACCCTTATAAAAACCCAGCCGTGCCAACTGGCTTTGCAGCAGCAGTACAAAGGGCCCGCTGCTGCCCTGCCGGAGATCCGGAAGGCAGCCGGTACCGTCCGTCGGCGAAAGGGGGAGAGGAATTTTCAAAACCTGGCCAGGGTAGATCATATTGGGATCCGATATGTGGTTTGCCTGCATCAGGGCGCTGACGCTGGTTTTAAATCTGATTCCGATGGTATACAGGCTATCGCCTGGCTGGACTATATATTGGATCACAAGCCATCCCACCTCCTGTATTAATATATATTATTTTATCATAAAACTATTCCTTTAGATTTCACCATTAATTTTACAGAACGGATGTTCTATTTGCTTGACATATATGTTATAATGAATGATCGTAAGGAGGGAAATCATGAAGTTTGTCATCAAATCCGGCATGACTCCCAAAGGAGATCAGCCCAAGGCCATTGAACAGCTGACGGAAGGCATCATGCGGGGCGAGAAGTATCAGACTCTGCTGGGCATTACAGGTTCGGGAAAAACCTTTACCATGGCAAATGTAATAGAAAGGGTTCAGAAGCCGACATTGGTCCTGGCTCATAATAAGACCTTGGCGGCACAGCTGTGCAATGAATTCCGTGAAATCTTTCCGGACAATGCCGTAGAGTATTTTGTAAGCTATTATGACTATTATCAGCCGGAAGCTTATGTGCCCTCCACCGATACCTATATAGAGAAGGATGCATCCATCAACGATGAAATTGACAAGCTTCGGCATTCGGCAACATCTTCCCTGTTTGAACGAAGGGACGTTATCATTGTTGCCAGCGTTTCCTGTATTTACGGCCTGGGTAATCCCAAGGAATACAAGGATTTGATGCTTTCCCTCCGGCCCGGAATGATCAGGGACCGGGATGAAGTGCTCAGAAAACTGGTGGATATCCAATATGAGCGCAATGATGCAAACTTCGTCCGGGGCACCTTCCGCGTCCGGGGCGATGTTTTGGAAATAATACCTGCCAACAGCTTTGAAAAGGCTATAAGGGTTGAGTTTTTCGGGGACGAAATCGACAGGATTTCAGAAATCCATGCTTTGACAGGCGAGGTTTTGGGGTATCTGTCCCATGTGGTCTTGTTTCCTGCCTCCCACTATGCCACATCCAGGGGCAAGCTGGAGAAGGCTATGGAAATGATAGAGAGGGACCTGGAGGAACAGGTCCGGAAGTTTAAGGAAGAGGGCAAGCTGCTGGAAGCCCAGAGGCTGCAGCAGCGAACCAATTATGACCTTGAGATGATGAGAGAGATCGGCTATTGTACCGGCATTGAAAACTATTCCCGTTATCTGGACGGCAGAAATCCCGGTGAACCGCCCTATACTCTGCTGGATTATTTCCCCGAGGATTTTCTGCTCTTTGTGGATGAGTCCCATGTTACCCTGCCCCAGGTCAGGGCCATGTATGCGGGAGACCGTTCCAGAAAGGAAAACCTGGTGGAATACGGCTTCAGGCTGCCTGCAGCTTTTGATAACCGGCCTTTGACCTTTGATGAGTTTATTTCCAGGCTGAACCAGGTTGTGTTTGTCAGCGCAACGCCCGGGCCTTTTGAACTGGAGCATTCATCCAAAGTGGTGGAACAGATTATCCGTCCTACCGGCCTGGTGGATCCGGAAATCATTGTCATGCCGGTTGAAGGCCAGATAGATCATCTGCTGGAGCAGATCAAGGAAAGAACTGCACGCAACGAACGGGTGCTTATCACTACTCTGACAAAAAAGATGGCGGAAAACCTGACAGACTTCTTAAGGGAAATGGATGTAAAAGTGAGGTATCTGCATTCGGATATAGATACCATGGAACGGATGGAGATAATCCGTGATTTGAGGCTGGGTGTTTTTGATGTACTGGTAGGCATAAACCTGCTGAGGGAAGGCCTGGATTTGCCCGAGGTTTCCCTGGTAGCCATTCTGGATGCGGACAAGGAAGGGTATCTAAGGTCATATACTTCTCTTATCCAAACCATAGGGCGGGCTGCCAGAAATACCAACGGAACGGTAATAATGTATGCGGATACCATAACCGAATCCATGCGGCAGGCCATAGATGAGACCAACCGCAGAAGATCCATGCAGATAGAGTATAATAAAGAGCATGGTATAGTTCCAAAAACCATTCAAAAGCAGATTTACGACAAGATAGAAATAACCAAGGCAGCCGAGGAGCATGCTGAATATGAAACAGGCACTGCCATGACTGCCAAGGAAAGGGAAGAACTGATCAGGAAGCTGGAAAAGGATATGAAAGCAGCGGCAGACGCCCTGGAATTCGAACTTGCAGCAAAACTGCGCGACAAGATTATGGAACTTATCAAAATACAAGAGGAAGAAATGGGAGACATTGATGAGTAAGGACGTACTTCACATCAAGGGTGCACGGGAGCACAACCTGAAAGATATAGAAATTTCCATACCCAGGGATAAATTAATTGTTGTAACCGGGCTCAGCGGTTCTGGAAAAACTTCCCTGGCTTTTGACACCATATATGCTGAAGGGCAGAGGCGCTATGTGGAGTCCCTGTCCGCTTATGCCAGGCAGTTTCTGGGCTTGATGGAGAAGCCTGATGTGGATTATATTGAAGGCTTATCCCCGGCTATTTCCATCGACCAGAAGACTACCAGCCGCAATCCCCGTTCCACCGTGGGAACGGTAACGGAAGTCTATGATTATCTCAGGCTGCTGTTTGCCAGAATTGGCGTACCCCACTGTCCCAAGTGCGGCAAGGAAATCTACCAGCAGACTGTGGACCAGATGGTGGATGCCATTATGAAGCTGCCGGAGCGCAGCCGCATTCAACTGCTGGCACCTCTGGTAAGAGGGAAAAAAGGCCAGCATGTCAAGCTGCTGGACGGCATCAGAAGAGACGGCTATGTCAGGGTCCGGATAGACGGGGAAATGATGGAGTTGTCTGAGGAGATCGATCTGGACAAGAACAAAAAGCATACCATAGAAGTGGTTGTGGACCGGCTGATAATCCGGGACGGAATTCAAAAACGCCTGGCTGACTCTCTGGAAACCGTACTTTCTTTGGGCGGCGGGCTGGCAGTTGTGGATGTCATAGACGGGGATGAATACCTGTTCAGCCAGAATTTTGCCTGTCCGGATTGCAATATCAGCATAGAAGAGCTGGATCCGAGAATGTTCTCATTCAATACACCCTATGGGGCCTGTGAAGCCTGCAACGGACTGGGCGCCCAAATGGAAATAGATCCTGCCCTGATCCTGCCCGACTGGGATATGTCCCTGGCAGAAGGGGCCCTTTCAGCCCCAGGGTGGAACATGACCAACGGGGACAGCATAGCCCAGATGTATATGAGGGCTTTAGCCCGGCATTATGGATTCAAGCTGACCACACCAATCAGGGAGTTGGATCCTGAAATAATAGATATAATCCTCTATGGTACCAAGGGAGAAAAGATTAAAGTCCACTACAGGAGGGAGCATGGCACCGGTGCCTTTGAAGCCCCCTTTGAAGGCATTATTCCCAACCTGGAACGGAGATACCGGGAAACCCAGTCCCTCTACAG